>JAPLLI010000027.1 GCA_026387615.1 Nitrospirota bacterium | reverse complement strand
TCTATCAGGTCTATCAGGTCTATCAGGTCTATCAGGTCTATCAGGTCTATCAGGTCTATCAGGTCTATCAGGTCTATCAGGTCTATCAGGTCTATCAGGTCTATCAGGTCTATCAGGTCTATCAGGTCTATCAGGTTCTCCTGGGTAACGACCAGATAGACTGAATAGACGAGACAGACCGATAACCAGCCTTTGGCCGGTTATCTCATCCTCGGGCCGCCATCGAAACCAGGCGGCAGCTTTTTCTGGGCTTGTTCTTCCGGTGTTTCAATTCCCAAGATCACTGTGTCCCCTTCTTTCAGCGTTCCCTCGGATATTTCCGTGAAGAGGGAGTCGGCAATGCCGGTGGAGACCGCAACCTGCCGCACCTGCTTCTCTTGATCCATGAGCCACACCTGCGTGAGCTTGCGGTCCACCGGAACCCCCGGCATCCGGAAGCGCAAGGCCCCGTTCGGGACACGCAGAGGATTGTCTTTTTTCGCCGTCACGATCGTGACGTTCGCGGTCATGCCTGGTTTGAGTTTGAGGGCTCGGTTGTCCACGGTGATCACCACATCGTAGGTCACCACGTTCTGGATGCTGATGGGCGCGTTGCGCACCTGTGTGACCGTGCCTTCGAAGAATTGTTTGGGATAGGCATCCACCCGGAAGTTGGAGGGCGTTCCTTCTGCGACGCCCCCGATATCGGCCTCGCTGACGTTGGCGTCGACCTGCATCTGGGTCAGGTCTTGGGCGATCACGAAGAGGGTCGGGGTTTGGAAACTGGCAGCGACGGTCTGGCCGACATCGACGTTACGAGATACGACAATGCCGTTCACCGGCGAGTAAATCGTTGTATAGCCAAGATCGAGCTCGGCTGAGTCCAACGTCGCCACCGCTTGATCCACCTGCGCCTGGGCGACATCGACTTGGGCCTGGGCGTCGCGGAAGTTTGTGGCGGCGAGGTCGAGATCTGACTGTGAGACGAATTGTTGCTGACGGAGAGATGCCATGCGGTCGAGTTCAAGCTTGCGTTGATTCGCCATGTTCTTCGCTTTCGCCAGATTGCCACGCCCGCTCTTGAGGGCTGCGCGGGCTTGGCTCACTCTCGCTTGGAACGGCTGTTGATCGATCAAAGCCAGGACCTGGCCCTGCGTGACCACGGAATTGAAGTCCGCCATCAGTTGGGTGATTTTTCCGGACACCTGGCTTCCCACCTGCACCGACACGACCGGATTGACTGTGCCGGTCGCGGTGACAATCGCGGTAATGGGGCCTTGATCGACCAGGGCTGTTTTGTATTGGACCGGGGGAGTCCCGGCTGTCCACCAATACCAGGTTCCTGCCCCGATGATTGCGAGGAGGGCCAGGCTGCCGATGAGCCAGGGGACGCGAGATCGGTTCTGGCGTGAGGGGATTGTGATCACGGGGGCCGGGAGATGATGCGTGGGCTCAGGTGCCGGCTCGGCAGGACGCGCCATCACTTCTGTCACGGGAACATGGCGGGTGGGTTCAAGGGGATCGGTGGTCATGGTCAAGGCGCCTCCTGTGCAGCTTCGCCGGAACGTCTATGGAGAAATCTGGTGACGAACATCTTTCGCCCCTCGTCTGCGAATAGGAGCGCGAGGGCACCCAGCGAGAGCGGTCCAAAGATCCAGACAGGCAAGGGGCTGGTTCCAAAGATGTCGTTTCCTATTGGCGTGTAAGTGATCAGTGCCAGGAGGAGCAGTTCGATCCCGATGCCCCAGAGGATGAGCGGGTTGCTGAACCAGCCGAGCGTGAACGTTGAATGTCGATCCGATCGGCAGGCAAATACGTTGGCGACCTGGGCCAACACAATTCCGGCAAAGGTGACCGTCGTGGCTTCCTTGTATAAGGTGGAAGACCAGTCTAATGGGGCTCCCCAGGTCCAACCTTTCGCAAAGAGATAGAAGAAGAATGCCCCCATCGCCAGGATTGCCGAGTTCAGGCCGAGGAAGAAATAGGTTCTGAGCAGCAGCGGCGTGGTGAGCAGTCGTTCAGATTGAGGACGTGGAGGGATGTCCATAATGCCTTGTTGCGGGGGATCGGCTCCGAGCGCAATGGCCGGCACCATGTCGGTGCCCAGATCGACGGCGAGAACCTGCGGGATCGTCAGGGCCAACGGGATGCCGAAAAACCCGTAGGCCAAATACGGCACCACTTCCGGCACATTGCTCACGAGCACGTAGGTGGCAAACTTTCGAATATTGGCGAACACGGTGCGTCCCTCTTCAATCGCATTCACGATGGTAGCAAAATTATCGTCCAGCAGAATGATGTCGGCGGTCTCTTTGGCCACGTCCGTCCCGGCGATGCCCATGGCCACGCCGATATTGGCTTTTTTGAGCGCCGGCGCATCGTTCACGCCGTCGCCGGTGACCGCGACCACTTGGCCCATCTCCTTGAGGACAGAGACCACTTGCAACTTGTGGCGCGGGGCCATGCGGGCAAAGACCGGGTCGAATTCTCCTGGCCTGGCCGGAGTGAGAAGCTGGCGAAGCTGAGCGTCATCCATGTTGTCGAGCTGAGATCCCTCGATCACCGGGGCGAAGCCGGCCTGTGGCTGGGTGGCTTGGCCAGGCATGAGGCCGATTTTGCGCGCAATGGCCAATGCCGTGAGCGGATGGTCGCCGGTGATCATGATGACCCGCACGCCGGCCCGCCGGCACTTGACGATCGCATCCGGCACTTCGCGATGGGGCGGGTCCATCATGGCCACGAGGCCGAGGAAGGTCAGCTCTTCTTCAATCGTTTCCACTTCGATATGCTTAGGCTGGTGGGCCACGTCGCGGATGGCCACGGCGAGCACGCGATAGGCCTGTTCGGCGAAGGACCGGCTTTGGCTAAGGATGCGTGCGCGTTCGTCGCGGGTCATCGGGATGGCTTCCCCATGGATCTGGGTTTTGGCGCAGATGGACAAAACCGATTCCGGGGCGCCTTTGGTGAAGGCAACTAAACGGCCTTCCGACCAGTGCAGGGTGCTCATCCGTTTCCGATCCGCGTCGAAGGCCAGTTCTCCCATGCGCCGCAAGGGGGGCCGGTGGGCCAGCCCATGCTCGACAGCAAATTCCAAGAGGGCGACTTCCGTGGGATCCCCGGTCACAACGAATCGTCCATCGGACTGTCGGACACGCTTCGCATTGTGGCAATGGAGGAGGACATCGAAGAAGGAGCGCCACCGCCTGGCATCGGTGTTGCTGATCACGCGGCCTCTCGAGAAAAAACAGCCTTCTCGCGATTCGATCACGAGCCCGTCGGCGTAAAAGCGATCCACCTTCATCCGGTTCTCCGTCAGGGTGCCGGTCTTGTCCGTGCAGATTACCGTGGTGCAGCCGAGGGTTTCGACGGAGGACAACTGTTTGATGAGGGCATGGCGTTTCGCCATACGTTGACTGCTCAGGGCGAGGGCGAGGGTGACTGTGGGCAGGAGCCCCTCCGGCACATTGGCCACGATGATGCCAATGCCAAAGATCGCGCTGACCCAGAAGCCGAGGCCCGTCCATAGCCCGATCACAAAAAACGAGGCGCCCATCGCCAACGAAATGATCGCGACGATGCGGGTGACCTTGATGATTTCTTTTTGGAGTGGGCTGAGGCTCACCTCGACCGTGGTGGTGAGATTGGCGATCTTGCCGAACTCAGAACGCATGCCGGTGGCGAAGGCCACGGCATGGCCATGTCCTGACAGGATGGTGGTGCCGGCAAATACCAGGTTGGGAATATCCAGCCAATGCCCGTCCTCGGCCGGGTCTGCCGTTCGCCGCTTCGGCTTCGATTCACCGGTCAGGGCGGCATTGTCCACCCGCATTCCGGTGGCTTCGATGAGGCGCGCATCGGCCGGTACTTTTTCTCCCTCTTCCAGGATGAGCAGATCCCCCGGCACAATCTCGCTCCGGGAGACTTCGACGGATTGTCCGTTTCGCGTGACCCAGGCTTTGTCCGGCAAGAGGCGATGGAGAGCTTGCACGGCCCGTTCCGCTTTGTATTCTTGCAGGAAGGCGAACGCGGCGTTGATGACGATGACCCCGAGGATGGCCCAGCCCAAGGTCGCCATGCCTTCGCCAGGCTTCATGAAGTCCGCAGCAAAGGAGAGCAGGGCTGCAACCCAGAGCAGCACGGCGAGAAAATGGGTGAAGTGGCGAGTCAGCCCGCGCAGCAGCGAGTAGCGGGCTGGTTCTCTTAGGACATTGCGCCCGAACTGCGCCAACCGCCGTTGCGCCTCGTCTGGTGAGAGGCCGACGCGCGTGGTGTCCAGACGAGTCAGGACCTCGTTGATCGAGAGCCGGTTCAGGTCCTGATATGTAAAATCAGGCACGAGTGCCTCGCACAATTAACACGGAACAGGGGGCATGCCGCAGGAGGCTCTCCGAGACGCTGCCGAGATGGAGCCGCTCGCTCTTGGTCAAGTCGCGGGACCCGATCACCAGGAGGTCCGCATGCTGCGCCGCCACCTGCTTGACGATGCTCTCGATGACATGGTCCGTTTGCACGTCTGTATCGACGGTGAAGCCGTCTTTGAGAAAGTCCTGCCGCAATGCCGTGACCAGTTTCGTGGCTCGTTCGAAGGCTGGCCGTTCCAATGCTTCGATGTGTGTTTTTGACAAGTATCGAGCGGCCAAATCGGTTACCGGTCTCTCGGCCGAGGAGAGGATGGTGGTGCCGGCTGATTCCGGAAGGATGTGGGATCGAAGAAATCTGGCCGCGACGCGGGAATGTTTCGAGTCATCGACCGCGAGGGTCACCTGCGTCAATTTGGGCGTTGGCTGTTTCACGACGAAGACGGAACAGCGGGCGATCGACGCGACTTGCCGGGAGATGCTTCCGAGCAAGAACCCTTGAATGTCGCTTAACCCGCGGGATCCGATGAGGATAAGGTCGGCATTGATCCGCCTGGCCTGTCGCACGATCGTCTGGGCGAGGGGACCATGGGCTAATGTGCGGTGGAATAGGGTCCGCGGGCCGGTCACGGCCTGTCCGAGGGCGACTCTCGCTGATCGCTCTGCCTCGCGGAGGAGCAGTCCTCCGGCCTTTTCCATGGCGGCGAGGGCGCGCTTTTCTGCCATGGGATTCCTGCCCCTGCCGGCTTGGAGGGCCAATGGGTCGACGACATGGAGTAAGGTCACATGCTTTGGCTCTCGATCAGCCAGTGCTTCGAGTGCCTGCACCCCCCATTGCGAGTATTCAGACCCATCCACGGCACAAAGAATTCGCATAACAGACTCCCTTCCTCGATGGCGCCAACAGCAGACACACGGCTTCTCGTATTAGGTCTGCATTGCATGTGCCTGTGACAAGGAGTGGGGTATTCATGAGAAGACTGGAATTTTCATGGCTTTTGGGGAGCAATTGGCATTTGAGAGCGAGATCTGCGGCATTTTGCGGCAGTAAGGAAGGAGTGACTGTGGTGATTGGCCTCAGTTGCGAGGGAAGGCGAAAATGAAGGTGAAACAATTAGGTTGAAAATGAATTGTCCCGCGTCGAAGAACAGGCTTGGAGCTGTGGCACTGACATTGCGTGGTCTAACCACAGAAACAGAAGGAGGGGTTTATGCGACAAATCGTCATTCCGATGCTTGGGTTGTGGATGTGCCTTTGTGGGGGAGTCGGTTTCGCTGACGAGGGGCCGGTTGCTCGAATCGGAGAATCAGGTGAATCTCTCGAATTGGAATATCCGGTAAACGGGCATCTGCTCAAAGACTCGCTCCCGCTTTATCTCGCAGAGGGTGTTCGCTATTTCAGTGCCGGAGTCGGGATCGAGGAACGGAGTGCCGCCTATCCCCCCTTCTCATTGAAGCTTGTTTTCACCGCAGGAGGGAAGCCCTTTCTGGCTGGCGTCGCGGTGACCATTCAGTCCGCAAAAGGGGGACCTCCGATCAAGATTCCCCGTGAGCATGTGAATGGCCCCTGGTTGTTCGTTGACCTTCCGTCCGGCACCTATCGCCTCACGGCGGTTCATGCAGATCGGACTCAGGATCTCAAGTCGGTGAAGGTGGAAGCGGGAAAGGTGAAGACCCTGTACCTGCGCTGGCAGGAGGAGGGTGGCTCTGCAATTCTTAGAGAAGCGGTTAGCCAGTGAGCGGTGAGATCGACCAATAATGAGAGGGAGGGGCCATGCCGACAAAGAAGAAGGCGAAGGCTGTCACGAAAAAAGCGTTTGTCGACATGATGGTTAAGCAGGTCATGCAGAAACGGGTGCAGTCGGCTGGTCTCAAGACCAAGGGCGACGTGATCGCGTCACTGATGATCAAGGGATTCGGGTCGGTGCCGGTGGTGGATGCCAAAAAGAAGCTCGTGGGGATCGTGAGCGAACATGATCTGCTGGCCGCCATGGATGACGGGCATCAGCTTCGCGATATGGTTGCTTGTGACGTCATGACCTATAACCCCTACTCGGTTCGCCTGGAAACGTCGCTTCCGACGCTGATTCATGTGTTCAGAGCCAGTGATCTGGTTCGCGTGCCGGTGGTGGATGCCAAAGGCACACTCGTGGGCATCATCGCGAGGAGAGATGTGCTTCGCGCATACCTAGCCTCCTGAGTGGCAGGACGCTGGGAAAGGCTGTCAGGGCAAAGACCGTGAAGCGTCTCTCGTGAAGCGTATCTCGTCTGGGAGAAGAGCGTATGGCGAATGGCGTATAGCTGGGAGCAAAAATTCTTCCCTTCTTCGTTCTGGGCCATACGTTATAGGCTATATGCTCTTTTCAGGAACGAGATACGAACGACGCTTCACGAACGACGGACGAAGCGGACAGCCTGCTTGAGCAGCCTGCTAGATAAAGAATAAAGGAGGGCATATGAGACGCACGGAATTTCTTGTAGCGGCCTGCGACCCGAAGACGTTGACGGTGGGACAGATGATGCAGGATGCCGTTTTTACCTGTACCTCCAGGACCGATGCCTTGACTGCTAGCCGGCTGATGACTCAGCGAAATTTCGGTAGTATGCCAGTCGTGGAAGAGGACCGGACTTTGGTCGGTCTGGTGAGCGAGTATGATCTGCTGCAAGCGATGATCGAGGGCCGGGATCTGCGGAAGATCATGGTTGTCGAAATCATGGCCACCCATCCAGTCACGGCCAGTGAGGAGATGACGCTGGAAGAAGTCGCGAATCTGTTTCAGGATCGTTACATCACGCGGGTGCCTGTCGTGCGGAACGGCAAGCTCGTCGGGGTTCTGGCGCGGCGGGATTTGGTGTTTGGGTATACCCAAGCCTCCCAGTACTGGTCTTAGCAGGACGTTGAAATGACCCCCAGCAGGGAAAACAGATGGCCCGGTGAGTCCCCTGTGCTCGCGCAACGCGCGGTCTCGGAAGACCCTCGTTGGACGCGCGCAGTGGGGGACTCAGCCAGGCCATCCTAGTGTAATACGAGCTCGGAAGAACTATTTTAGTTGCTCCCTGTGGCCTTGCTGGACGGCCTGTTTGAGCGTCCTGCATAGCGAGATGGTAGTTTGTCGCTTATCCTCTCAGCGATGTCTGTCATTTCTTTACAGCGGCGCAAGGAGCTGGACGGCTGAGTCCTGCCGGTAGTTTCGTTTGCTCGTCTATGCAGGCCGTATCGAGCTGGGCCTGAGTCAGGCCTGATGCCAATGCCAAGTTGGCTCCATGCAACATCGCTCGGCGGAGATTGGCCTGGTCGAGCCGCGCGCCGGTGAGATCGGCTCCGGCTAACGTGGCTCCTTGGAGGTTTGCCTCTTGGATGTTGGCATGGGTCAGATTGGCATGGGTGAAGTTCGAACCGCTCAGGTCCGCTGCCACGAGATTGGCCGATTCCAAGGTTGCGTCATTGAATTGCGCCTGGTGGAACTGGGATTTCGGCGCATGGATCTCGCTGAGGTCCGCCTTGGTAAAGAGGGCGCCGGTTCCCCTGGCGCCGATCAACACGGATCGAGAGAGTTGGGCGCTTCGAAAATCCGCCTGGTCCAGGACGGCCTTGTAGAGAATCGCCATCCGAAGTTTTCCCGATTCGACCTTCGCTTTGATCAGCTGCGCGCCTTCCAGATTGGCCCCTTCCAGATCCGCTTGCCGCAGATTTGCCGAACGGAGGTTCGCGTAGCGCAGGTCCGCCCCGCGGATGATGGCTTCGCGCAGGTTGGCCCCCACTAGACTGGCGTCATCGAGATAGGCGCTTTCTAAGTCCGCTTCTACCAGCAGGGCTCCGTCGAGGATTGCTCGTCGAGCAGGGCTCCTTGCAGGTTGGCCTGCTGCAGGTTGGCCTTGGTCAGGATGGTTTGGCGAAGGTCGGCCCCCATCAGATCGGTTCCGACTAAGATGGCCCGGTGGAGGTTGGCGCCGTAGAAATAGGTGTCAACGAACGTCGCGTTCGTCAGATCGGCCGAGGCGAGGTCCGCCCCTTCGAAATGGGCTCGTTCGAACGTGGATTCGTGCAGTTGTGCCCCGGTCAGGATGGCGTCGTAGAGCGCGGCTTCATCGCCGATCGCACGAAACAGATTGGCGTTCGATAATCGTGCATGCCGGAGATCGGCGCCCGCCAGGTTGCTATCTTCCAGGACGGCTTTCGTGAGATCGGCCCCCGCGAGACTCGCTTGGGCCAAATTAGCTTGAGAAAGATTGGCCTGGCGCAAGATGGTTCCCTCCAATCTGGCCCGTTCCAGATCGGCCCCGGCGAGATTCGCCTGGCGCAAGTCTGCCTGGCAGAGGTCGGCTCGTCGATATTCCGGCTTTTCACGGTGTGCAAGCCATTGGCCATGCGATTGCACGATGGCCTGCAATCGCATGGGCTGAACGGGTTTTCCCCTGTGCTGGCCTTCACAGCGGGTGGGGTGACTGCTTGCCTGTTTCGGTTCTGCGGCAGGGGTAAGGGCCGGCAGGCTGATGGTCAGGGCTGCGATCAACAGCGTGTGGAGGGCGCAGCCTCCGGTATGAGCTCGGTTCATATTGTGTCTCCTTGAGAACAAGGCTTGAGGGGCATGAAAAGAATTATGGCACACATTGGTCCACGGTTCGCGCGAGATCCTGCAGCGATTGAGCAATCTGCACGTCATAAGGGCGGTCGGTTTCGAGGGTTCGAAGCAAATCGGGCAACAGCGCCAGCTGAGCGGCGGCTCGTTCCCGCATTTCTGTTAACTGGGGAGCAGTCGCAAGGCGGCGGCCTCCTGTCATGACTGGATGGAGGAGCGGATCTCCCGTTTCGGGGGCCTGCACCGTGGTTACGATGTCGTGATCGAATCGTCCGTCCTGGCGGTACTGCCGGTAGACCTGTTTGCGGCCGGGCCAGGTGGCTTTCCCTTCCGATCGTTTCCGGCAGGGCCGGCCCGCATATTCTTGCAGTTTGTAGGCGCAATCGAGCGACGGCGCATCGGCTGACGTGGTCAGGGCAGTTCCAATTGCAAAACTGTCGATCGGAGCGTCGCTGGCGATCAATCGCTGCAGTTGGTATTCGTCCAGATTTCCGCTTGCCAGAATCTGGGTGTGTGGCAAGCCCCCCTCATCCAAGATGCGCCGGACCTTTTTCGCATGGTCCGCTAGGTCTCCACTATCTAAGCGCACTTCCTTCACGAGGATGCCCTGCTGTTTCAAGCTGGGAGCCAGATTCACGATTTTGTGCGCCGCTGCTTCAGTGTCGTAGGTATCGATCAAGAGGATCACATTCTCCGGCTGCGCCAGCGCGAAATGCTCGAAGGCGGCCGTCTCGTCTGTGTGGGCCTGGACAAAGGAATGGGCCATGGTGCCGTAGATCGGAATGTCATATTCCATGCCGGCGAGGACCGTCGCGGTTCCGGCGAAGCCGGCCAGGTAGCTGGCTCGCGCGGCGAATAGGCCGGCCTCCGCGCCGTGCGCCCGGCGTAAGCCAAAGTCGATGAGCGGCGTCTCGCCGGCAACTAAGACCGAGCGCGCCGCTTTCGAGGCAATCATGGTTTGGAAATTTAACAGATTGATGATGCGGGTTTCGATGAGTTGGGCCAGAGGAAGCGGCGCGACGATGCGGAGCATTGGCTCATGCGGGAAAAAGATCGTGCCTTCCTGCATGGCCTGGACGTCGCCGGTGAACCGCAATCCTTCCAAGTAACGTAGCAGCGTCGAGTGAAACCGTCCGGTCGATTCCAGCCATGCCAGCTCAGCTTGGCTGACCTGCATCTGTTCGAGGAACGCCAGAACTTGTTCCAAGCCTGCTGCCATCAAGAAGCTGCGGTGGGGCGGGAGCCTCCTGACGAAGAGCTCAAAGACCGCGGTCTCCGTCATTTCTTGCTCGACGTAGGCCTGGAGCATGGTGAGTTGATAGAGGTCGGTCAGCAGAACGCTGGAGCAGGGATTCATGCAGCGAGGCCTTCCAGCCTGGTCGGGATCGCTCCCAATCTGATCATGGCCTCTTCCGCTTTGCGACCATCGTCCCAGGCCAGATTGACAGCCTTGATGGCATCGGTCAGCAAGCAGACGTGGTAGCTGAGTTCCCGCGCGTCTTTGACCGTGTGGAGGACGCAATAGTCCGTGGCGAGCCCGCCGATAAACAGTCGCGTGATGCCGGCAGCCTGTAGCTGCTTGTGGAGGGGCGTATCGTGGAATGCCGAATAGGCTTCCTTGGCCTGGACGGTCGCCTTATGAATGATAGTGGCCGTCTCGGGGATGGGGAAGGAAGGGGGTGGCAGAGCGCCGACCGACCCAGCCACGCAATGGATGGGCCAGGGCCCTCCCTGCTCGCGAAAGGAGCAATGGTCGGGGGGATGCCAGTCTTGAGACAGAAAAATCGGCAGGCCGCGCGATTGGAAACGATCGATGTATCCGCGTAGGACGGGAAGGATCTCGTCGCCTCCCGTTACCCCTAAGGCTCCGCCCGGGAGAAAGTCGTTCTGAATATCGGCGAGCAACAAGGCATCGCCGACGTACAGTTCTTCTCGCATGGAACTCATGATTTCTCGATGATCCTGTTAAAGAGCGGGCTAGCGCCCCTGCTGGGCCAAGAGACGAATATAGGCCACGACATCCTGCATCTCTCCATCCGTCAGCTGGCCGCGCCAGGCATGCATGGGACTGAAGACGACCCCATGTTCGATGGTCCGCAGCAGTTCCTCGTCTGATTTCAAAAATGACGGGAAACGGTGGAAATTCGCCGGCGCCACCTTGAGGGCCTGCGCGTCCGGTCCATCCCCCCAGCCTCCGACCCCGTGGCAGGCCTGGCAATTGCGCTGATACACGGCTTTGCCGCGTGCGAGATCGGCAGGATACTCTTGTGCAGGGAGGAGCGGCGCGAACAACAGACCGATGAGGCCTAGGCATAGAGTGGCTGTGAATGACGATATGATGTTTTGAGAAATGACACGCATCACGGCCTCCTTGCTATTGAACGATGAACGATGAACGCGGAACGATGGAATGACACTTATCTTTTGCTCCTTGTTCATCGTTCACTGTTCATCGTTTCCCAGCTGGCGGACTTTTTCAGCATGTGATCAGCTTTTCTTGGTCGTGTGGGCCACAAACGACGTAAACAGTTGCTTCATGTTGCTGCTGCCGCATTTCGGGCAGGTCACTTTGGCGGACTCATGTTCCTTCAAGGTCAAGACGATCAACGATTCTTTCCCGCAGTCCAGACAGGTATAGTCATACATAGGCATAGGGTACCCGCTAGCAGGATGCTAAAAAAGACCGCCAGCGTTGGGAACGCTGAACGGTGAGCGATGAACGATGAGCAAAGAAACCGCTTTCACTTCAGCGTTCCGCGTTCATCGTTCTGAGTTCGCCCAGTGCGGCCTTGCAGGACGGCCCTTTTGAGTATCCTGAGGTTATTGGGGCCTCGATGCCATATGGAGCATTTCAGCCGCATGTTTTTCTTTCGCAAGTTCCCCCTCCACTAGAGCTCCGTGGTGATGATGTGGTTGCCCTGCTTCGGTTCACTCTCGCTCCATTCGGCGAGGGCCTCGGCCAATTCTTCGAGCCGTTGCGCCGCGCGGCCGAAGACCGTGTCGGGAGGGTACAGCCCTTCAAGGTCCCGCTCGCCGGCCGGCACGCCGGTGAGCAATTCCACCGCTTCGTCGATTGTGTTCACCCCATAGATCGTGAATTGTCCTGTTTCCACCGCCTCGACAACGTCGCGCCGCAGGGCAAGATGTTTGGTGTTGCGGGCGGGAATGATCACGCCTTGTTTCCCGGTCAGGCCTCGCCGGACGCAGGACTCGAAGAATCCTTCGATCTTTTCGTTCGCGCCGCCGATCGGCTGCACCTCGCCCAGTTGGTTGACGGAGCCGGTCACGGCCAGATATTGATGGACGGGGAGATCCGCGAGGCTGGACAAGATGGCGATCAACTCGCCCACGGCAGCGCTGTCCCCCTCCACCTCGGAGTAGGTCTGCTCGAAGGTCAGCGAGGCGCTCAAGGCAAAGGGCTGGAGCCCGGCAAATTTGCCGGTCAGGTATCCCGCCAGCGTCATCACGCCCTTGCTATGGATGTTGCCTGCGAGTTCCGCTTCGCGTTGAATATCGATCACGCCTTTCGTGCCGACGGAGGTGCGCGCGGTGATCCTGGTCGGGCGGCCGAAGGCATAATCGCCGAGTTGGTGTACGGAGAGGCCGTTGACCTGGCCCACGACGTCCTTGTCCAGATCCACCATCAAAGTGCCTTCTTTGATTTCGTCCTGAATCCAATGCTCTGCCAAATTGGAGCGGTGGCGCTTGTGCGCCACTGCCGATTCGACGTCCGCGCGGGAGACGAAGGCATGGCTCTCTTTTTTTGCCCAGTAGCAGGCTTCCCGGATGAGGTCGCTGACCAGGCTGAGGCGCAGCGAGAGCCGGTCGTGTCGTTCCGCAAACCGGAACCCCTGCCGGATGACTTCGGCCACGGCATCGACGCCGAAATGCGGGAGCCCTTCCTCCCGGCAGAGTTTGGCGATGAAGCGCGCATATTGGCGATCCTGCCGCTCGCTCCGCACCACCTCGGTATCGAAGTCCGCTTTTACTTTGAAGAGCTTCGAAAAGTCTTCTTCGTACGATTGCAGGAGGTGGTAGAGCATCGGAGGCCCGACCATGATGACTTTGACGGTGACGGGAATCGGCTCCGGCCTGAGGCCCGCCGTGGAAAAACCGTAGAACTCGCTGGGGTCTTCGATTTTGACCGCGCCGATTTTGATCACCCGCTTCAAGGCGTCCCAGGAAAAGGGCTGGCGGAGCACATCCATCGCATTGACGATCAAATAGCCGCCGTTGGCTTGCAGGACTGCGCCGGCCCTGATCTCCGTAAAGTCTGTGTACATGACGCCCATCTGGGCTTTCCGCTCGATCTTCCCGATCAGGTTGGTATAGGTCGGGTGGGATTCGTCGATGACCGGCGCTCCCGCTGTCGGGTTGTTCTCGACAATGAGATTGACGAGGTAGCGGGTCATGTCGGGGCGGCGCGGTTCCATCCCCGGAAGGTGGAGGGCTGGCCCTTCGTGCGGAAGGAAATCCTTGTAGTGATGGATCACGTCGTGGTGGACCCGTTCGAGATAGCCGGAAATCGCCGGTAAGTCCAGGTAGGCGCGGCGCATCGTTTCGTAGCGGCCTTCCAGGAGATTGGCCACCAGTTGGTGATCCAGCAGGCGCAGCTGGTGTTCGGCTTCCTTTTCGAGTCCGTGGATGCGCACGTGGAATTCGCGGATCTCGCCTTCGAGTATTTTGCGCCGCTCCGTCATGTCTTGTTGTTCCGGTTCCGTCAGGGCCTCGATCTGTTCGTCCGTCAGCGGCTGACCGTCTTTGAGGGGGACGAGTCCGAACCCGACCGGAGTTTCTTCGAAGCCGAATCCCCGCGTGATGCTCAGTTTTGTGAGATCGTGGAAGAGCGATTTTTTCTTCGCTTCCGTGTCCTCGACGATTTTGGCCTTGGCGTCCAGATACTTTTTGCTCTCGAAGGCGAGGGGAATGTCGCGCCGCAGGCTTTCGATGAAGGCTGCCATTTCCCGTTTGAAGGCGCAGCCCTGTCCTGCCGGGAACGACAGGCAGACCGGACGTGACGCGTCCTGGAAATTGTTCACGTAGCACCAGTCGTCCGGCGCCGGCGCCCCCTGGGCCATCCGCTTCACCATGGTACGGACGAGCGTTCCTTTGCCGGTTCCGACCGGACCGGAGACGTAGAGATTGAAGCCGGGGCCTTTCATGTGCAGGCCGAACTCCAAGGCCTCGACCGCTCGTTCCTGCCCGATGATTTCGTTCAGGGGTTCTAGTTCGCTGGTATCGTCGAAGCCCAGCTGCGCCGGATCGACGGAGGGAGACAGCATGGAGACAGGAATTTTAAATTTTTCAATCGTCATTGTGATTCCTGTTGAGCAATGGGTACACCATCCACAGGATGCTCAAAATGGCTGTCCAGCAAGGCCGCACTGAGCGAACTCAGAACGATGAACGCGGAACGCTGAAATAAGAGGGGCTTCTTTGCTCATCGTTCATCGCTCACCGTTCATCGTTTCCAGACTGCGGACATTTTCAGCATCCTGTTAAGGGACGAGAGGAGACGGACGATGGACAACCGTTGCCTGAGGACCCTTCTCTCCCTCCTCCACGTTGAAGGCGACGTCGGTGCCGTCGCTCAACTCATTGAACGTGAGACCTTGCAGCGCATGTTTGTGAAAATAGACTTCGCCGCCCCCCTCCTTGAGGATGAAGCCGTATCCTTCTATGGGGAACAGTTTGCAGACTACGCCGCGCAATGGCGGGATCGGAGCGGTGCGCACGTCGGTGCGGCCCTGCTTCTCGCGGAATTTGCGGAGTTCGATGGCAATGGCATCGAAGGCGGTTCTGATGGCCTCTTCGAACGTCTTATCTTCCTTGCGGGCCGTCATGGTATGGCGACCGGGGAGCGTGACGACGATGAGCGCTTCGGCGACGTTGTCCAGCTTCTTGTGGTGAAGGTTTTTCGTGAGGGTGACTCGCCCATGGATCAGATCGCTATGCCTTTCCTGAAGGCCTGCCATGCGGGCTTCGATCTCGGTTTTCCAGCGGGGAGTCATTCCGACATTTCTGCTTTCAACTTCTAGATCCATGTTGCCTCCGTTCTTGTTCATTTGATCTGTTCGGTCTGTCTGGTTTTTCTAGTCCGTGCCGTTCACCCGATAAACCAGAGAGACCGGATAGACCAGAGAAACCAGACAGACCTGGCTTACTTCTCCTGCATCCTGTTGGGGTTCCTGTCGCAAGCGGTGTGCCTGTCCTAGAACCAGGCGAGGGGCGGAGGGCTTGAGGCTAGGGGCCTGATTATTCTGCTGCTGGCCCCCGTTGCTGGCTTCTAGCCCTCGCTTCAAGTGTCGCCTTTTTCCTCAATGGTCACCTTGGCATTGAAGCCCAATGCGCCAGTTCACATTGAAGCGAATGGGAAAAGCGGCTTTTGTGAGCTCTGGCCTACGCAGTCAGCGGCTCGCAGGGTGGAACATGAATTGCGTACTTTTCGGGTGATGCCTATGCTCAAGAGAGAGTTCCTGGAACAGTACCTTCGTGATCGGTTCGGCCCCAAGGCGGTTTTGTTAACCTATGGGGTGATCGGAAAAGATAGTTCGCAGGGCACCTACAAGCAGTATGGCTATGGCACACCGGTTAAGTTGACCTTTCAAGTCGGGCGGAAGGTTCAGTCTGCGGTGCTGGAGACCATGAGGCCGGGGCCTTTCGGCCATGAGCATATGGCGGATCGGGCTCAGGCGATCCTTTGGGATTATGACTCCTATGGCAGGTTGCCACGCCATGTGAAGGCGCTCGATGTAGGGTTTTTTACGGCTGACCAAGAACTCCTCTCGGTGGCCCCGGCGAGGGAGTTTTTCGTCCTCAACCAATGGGCGGAGGGGAGCAGTTATCATTCTGACTTGGAGAGGTTGGTTAAGGGCGGAAGGCTCAGGAAGCAGGATCGGGAGAGGACGATTGCGTTAGCCCGTTACCTGGCGCAGATCCATGCCAGAAAACTGCGCGATCCCGCCCTCTATCGTCGGAGGCTCCGGGAATTGCTCGGCCATGGCGAATGCATTATGGGGCTGACCGACAGTTACCCGGATCGGTACGAGTTCATTACGGCGGATCTGTTGCGCGGGGTCGAGGAGGCCTGCAACCGGTGGCGCTGGCGCTTGCGCTTGCGCGGGGAGACCCAGCGTCTGTCGCAAGTCCATGGAGATTTTCATCCCTGGAATGTCTTGTTCCGGAAGGGAACGGATTTTTCTGTGCTGGATCGGTCGCGAGGGGAGTGGGGGGAACCGGCGGACGATGTGACGTCCATGACGGTCAATTATCTATTCTTCTCGCTCTGCCGCTGGGGCAAGTTGCAGGGGCCATTGGAAGTGCTGTTCCGGCTCTTTTGGGACAGCTACATAGAGGCCAGCCACGACCATGCGGTCACAGAATCAGCCGCTCCCTTCTTTGCCTTTCGAGGATTGGTCTTAGCGAGTCCCGTCTGGTATCCCAAGTTGCCCATCGAAGTGCGCCGGACCATTTTTCGATTTATCGAACATGTGCTGGATGAGCCGAAGTTCGATCCAGCAAGGGTGAATGAATATTGCCGGGGATGAAGACCGTGATGAGTGATCTGTGATGCGTGATGAGTGAAGAGTGATGAGGGAAGAAAGAAGAAAGAAGATGAACGAGCCATCCAATTCTGATCACCTATCACCCATCACACATCACGGGTTGGCTTTTGCCATCTGGATCACCGGCCTGCCGGCATCTGGCAAGAGCACGATTGTCTCTGCGTTAAAGCCGCAGCTCGAAGGGCTCGGGTTGGCGGTGGAGGTGTTGGAGTCCGATGAGGTCAGGAGAGTGCTCACGCCGGTCGCGACCTATTCAGATGCGGAGCGGGATCTCTTCTATCGCGCCCTGGTGGTTATGGGGCAGAAGCTCGTGGCGCATGGTGTGACCGTGCTGTTCGATGCCACGGCGAGCCGCCGGGTCTATCGGGACTTCGCGAGGTCCGTGATCCCACGGTTCATCGAGGTTTCGGTGGAATGTCCCCTCGCGACCTGCATGGAGCGAGACAGGAAAGGCACCTATCTGAAGGGCCAGCGGGGCGACTCTCTCACAGTGCCAGGACTCCAATCACCCTACGAAGCGCCGACCAATCCTGACCTCACCATCGATACGACAAAAGTTTCCGCAAAGGAATCGGCGGAGATGATCTTGAAGATGGTGAAGGGGAAGTTTCTGTAGTATTCCGTGGGCTAGTGTGAACTGAAGGTTCAGAGGGGGGCGTTCCTGTTCGTGCTCAAATCTCCTGCACGGGTAATGCTCAGAGCAACGGAGAGTGACTAAGTGGTGGGTGTGGTATTTCGGGAGAGGCGGCCAACTACAAAAACACTGACTAAGGCGACGAGGGTCGTCCCGCCAATTACGCTTGCGGTTGATTCATGGCCGGTAAAGGCAAGGAACACGCTTCCGCCAAGCGCAAGGACCGCGATGGTAAACCCAAATATCTGGCCCAATCGCCTGTCGTGGTAGTAGGCAGATAGGTGCATCTTTTCCATGGATTGCAGATGCGCGAAGTCGTGTTCGGCCATGGCGATAATTCGTTCAGCCGCACCTGGGACGGCATTGTTATACTGCACAAGAATTTCAGGGCTCGGGAGAGGACCGGAAACAACCGTTGTCGAGAGAGAAACTGTCGTCGGACGAGACGTTGGAGGTGTTGGCTGATTACTTGGCAGTTTTTTCACTGGCGTATTTGTCGATAGAGTGCTGAATGGCTCGCCCCGTTCGTTCCCAGGGGCGCCTCATTCTCTCAATACGATCAGTCGGGCCGATAGACGGCGCGTCCTGAGGGAAAATATCCATGGTGCTTGCCATCCCCTTTAGGATGGCTAATAGCTTCTGTCCCATGGGTAGAATATAGCATAGATAGGGCCTCGGTTTTCCAGTAAATTTCGACAATGAGAAGGCGGGATGATCCTTATCGGCGTGTACGGCAGATAAGGATGGTGGTAATGAATAGGTTCTACCGAACTGATGGCCGATTGGAACCGCTTGCAGACAGGTCATAAACCATGGCCCATTGCTCCGTTGACCTAGGATAGTCATGACGCATCTTATTTATCAGGTCCGAGCTGTCGAGATTGTCGAACCGTACACGTTGCGTGTGCAGTTTACCGACGCCACGGAGCAAATTATTAATCTGAAGCCAGTGCTCGCCGGAGAACTCTACGGCCCACTGCTCGATCTTCAGTTGTTCAACCGGGTGGCGATCGATGCGGAGGTCAAAACGCTGGTGTGGCCGAACGGCGCTGATTTTGATCCTGCGACGCTGCACGATTGACCAGAGTACAAAGACGCCTTCGCCGCCCGCGCCAGGGAGTGGGAGCGCGTGTCGGCCTGACGACTCGCCCTTCTTTATCACCAAATCATCAAGCGTGTTGTGCCAGTCCCGCGACAAATGTAAGGGGTCGGACCCCTGAGTTCATACCAGGATTCCAATCACCCTACGAAGCGCCAACCAATCCTGATCTCCGAATCGATAGCACCACCACAACATCCACCGACGCAGCCAGCCAGATCCTCGACTTGGTCAAAACGAAATTCTTCTAGCAGGGGGGCTCGGGCTTCTTGCCCGCCTAACGCAGAGCTAAGCGGCGCGCCGTCGTTTGGCGCGTCCGCTTGAACGCGTTGTTAGGCGTGATGATTTTTCCGTGAACCGACCTGTCACGAACTTATGTAGCACACTGGCAATGAGCGTTTGGTAAGGCACGCCTTCTTCGGCCGCACGGGTTTGAATATCCATCAGATCGGGTGAGGACAATCTAACATTGACCCTTCGGTCCTTGATGAACGTAGCCCGGGCCGCTTCTTTGAAGTTTTTTAGCTCGGCTTTTGATGGAGCAACGGACTTAAGCCGGCCTTTCTCATAGTCTTCGGAAATTCGTTCTTCATACGATTGTTTATGTTTTTTCATATAACTCCGCCTTTCAGATAGTCACGGGTAGCCTTCCTGTTCGGAATAACCGTTTTAAGGAAGTAGTAGTCCGCCTCTTCCATAAACGGAACCAAGTAAGCATATTGCTCAACCGCTATAACAAATATTCGTTGATTGGGGTATTTGCCTGGATTGGAGTGCGTTACGATGTCGAGCAATCCGTCGGCTTCAATGGCAAGCACGATTTCCTCGAAGGAGATATTCCGCTCAGCTTTCAGTTGAGCATTCTTCTCGTGGTTCCAGCGAAACGGCTTCATGCGTCTAGTCTAGCCGAATGTGTGCCTTATGTCATCACCGGCTGAAGACATTGTCAAACCACAGTAGAAATGTCCGGTTTATGTGATGCCCGCCGCCGCGTGTCGTGTTCCTTCCGGCAGCAGGCGCTTGCGCCACGGATGCGCGCGTGTCGGCGTGACCGGGCGCTGCGGGCGCGCGATCTTGGGAGGGGCCGGCACGCGCAACGGACGCCCGACGATGGCCTGATACGTGAGCGGCCGGCCGTGGTGGGTCATCTGCATCGTCCCATCCACCCGGTCTTCGACGATGACGTGGGTCGCGCGAACATTGGTCCGCACCTGATAGAGCTGCCCGTGGTGGGCCACCGTCCAGTCACGGCGCAGGCACCGTGTGGGCTTGATGCACAGGATACGGTTCAGATCCTCGCCCGCCCGCTTCGGCCGATGCAGATCGGCCGCCTGGGCCGGCTGGACCGAGAAGCGCCGATTGTAGATCGGTAGCCACTCCTCCAGGAACTGATTCGCCGCCTCGATCGTGGCGAGGCCCGCCAGGCGCAGCTCTTTCACCAGGCGATCCTGCACCGTCTTGAACAGCCGCTCCACCCGTCCCTTGGCCTGCGGCGAGTGGGCCGCGATGAGTTCGACCCCTAGCTCACTCAATGCCCGCCCAAACTGACTGCTGGGCTTCACGTCGGCAAGTTGCTCGTCCACGGTGGGCGAGGCCGGCGATTGATAGGTCGTATGCTTGTCCGCGTAGACGGCCAGCGGAATCCCATAGTGCTGCACATAGCGCTGAAAGCTGTCCATCGCCGGGATCGTGCCTTCGTACGCATAGAACCGGGCAAAAACCCGACTGTTCGCATCGTCGATGTAGGCCATCAGCACACATCGAGGCCCGCGCCCCTCGAACCAGTCATGGTGGGAGCCGTCTAGTTGGAGGAGTTCTCCCACGTGGGCTCTCCGCTCCCGCCACGCCCGATGGGGCCGCTTCCGTCGCGTGAAATGCTCGATCCCGCTCGCCCGCAGCCACCGCCGCAGGGTCTCGTCGCTGAGCGTGATCCCGTGACGCTCGGCCAGCTTCTCCGTGGCCAACGTCGGCCCGAAATCCCCATACCGCTTCTCGTACAGCGTCAATACCGTGGTCTTGACCGTGTCTGGGATCCGACGGTTCGAGGGCGTGCCCCGCCCGCGATGCGCCAGTCCCTGGTCGCCCGCCTGCTCCACCCGCTCGATGAGGCGCCGGATGTGGCGTGTCGTCAGCCCCAGCAGGGTGCCCGCCTTGACCTGCGTCAGCTTCTGCTCCATCGTCTGGCGAAGCACATGCACTCGCCTGAGTTCCTTCACACTCATGATGACCGTGTCCTCTCCGACCATCCAGCCCTCCGTCTGAAAGCCGGCAGTCTAGCAACGAAGAGGACATTTCTACTGTGGTGAAAGCGGACATTATCATTGTGGGATTACA
>JAPLLI010000081.1 GCA_026387615.1 Nitrospirota bacterium | reverse complement strand
CCTCATGGATCGCAAACACCATTGGGCCTGGCCGGCATTCGCCGATGGCACAGTCACCGTCGATCAACTCACACGCCACTTTCAACAGGAATACGGCGTGTACGTGCGCGACTTTCCCGTGTTCCTGGCACGTATTCACGGACAGAACCCCCCGGCACCGGTCCGCCGGATGCTCGCCGACAATATTTACGAAGAAGACACAGGCGGGCTCTCGCTGGGCAAGTCTCACCCGGAATTATTTCTGACGATGATGGCAGGCCTCGGATTGCCGGCGCGCGACTTTGAGAAGGTGCGCCTCCTGCCGGCCAGCAAGCGGTACCGGGCCTGGCTGGACAAGGTATCAAATCATCGTGACTGGGTCATTGGCGCCGCAGCCCTGACGGTCTTTGTCGAAGGCAGCGTGAAAGACCGCGCCGAAATCGCCGACCCCTCCAAGCCCAAGACCGCTGAAGAAATCGAAGCGATCGTTCAAGCCCATCCCCTGGTGAAACACCATGGCCTCTCCCCCGATGCGATGGACCTCATTCGCGCGCACCAATTGGTCGAGGCCGGCCACCGCCATGATGCCTATGCCATGGTGGTGAACTACGCCACGACCCGCACCCAACAGCAGGCCGTCCTGAGCTGCCTCAAGAAATGTCTGACTCTCTGGCAGGCCTATCGCGATGAGATCGCCAAGGCCTGTGGGTTGAAAAAGACCAAACGGTGAGTCGATCGTTGGTTGCGGCCCGGCTCCTCCTCTCTGTCTTTGCCGCAATCAGCGCCCAACCGTCAGCCTTCAGCGCGCCCCTGCCTGACGATATGACGTTCGTTCCTGCCGGTGAATTCCTGATGGGGAACCCGGCAGGCAGCGACAGTCTTCCCGACGAACAACCGCAGCGCCTCGTCTCGCTCTCCTCCTTCTGGATCGACCGCTACGAAGTCACGAACGATGCCTACGTGCCATTCGTTCAGGCGACAGGACATCGTGCCCCGGCGAACGCCAATCCTGCCTCGACCCTGTGGGAATCCAACCTCCCGATCTCCGGTATCGGCACCCATCCCGTGGTGAATGTCAGCTGGGACGATGCCGTCGCCTATTGTTCATGGGCCGGCAAACGTCTGCCGACCGAGGCGGAATGGGAGAAAGCTGCGCGAGGCACCGATGGCCGACGCTACCCCTGGGGCAACGACTGGGACATCACAAAAGCCAACAGCGCCAGCTATTGGGCAGGACGCACCATCGACTTTCAGAGCGGAGCGGACTGGGAATCCTTCTGGATCAAGGGAGAGGGAGCGCAGATGGTAAAAGAAACGGGCGTGAAGGGAGAAGTGCTCACGATGCCGGTCGGCAGCTTTCCCGAAAGCGTCAGCCCCTACGGACTATATGACATGGCTGGCAACGTCGCCGAGTGGGTGCAAGATTGGTATAACCCGAACTATTATAAGGAGGCTCCCTTCTTAGACCCCCAGGGGCCTTCTCGCGGAGCGATCAAAGCGATGCGCGGCGGATCCTGGCTGAAGCCTGCCATCAGTCTTCGCGTGAGCGACCGGGACTGGGGCCTCATGGACAGCCGCCCCAGCGGAGCCGGCATCCGCTGCGCGAAGGATGCCTTCTAACACGCGGCGTGACGGGCGAGACATGCGAGAAAAGCGCGATCAAAAGTTCGAAGTTCTGAGTTCGAAGTTCCGAAAACCTCGAACGTAGAACCTCGAACTTTCATCCATCTCGCCCGTCCCGCCATTCTCGCTCGGCTGTCCTGAGGCATCACTCCGTTGCGGTTGCAACGGCCCGATCGAAACTTGCGCGAAGGGCCGCAACATCCGATTGATCCTCCGTCAACACGCCACATTCAATCAAAAGGGCTATACGAGGATTAGGATCGATGCGGCGCAAGTCCTGCCTGCTGAGGCCTCCGGATTCAATCACTTTTTGGTAGGTGCCGAGCCATGAGCCGGTCACGGCTTTCAGGCCTGTATCGGTCGGTTTCATCCGTCCGAGCATTACTTGATTGAGCAATTTGGTGATCGGATCGGACTGGGAGATCGTGACAATCGCGCGCTGGAGAATCTGTTCGCCTGATTCCATGATCAATTGGTGGAACAGGAACCGGGACCGCGCGGGTCGCCGCAACTGCCGCAGGAACCGCCCCCATTGCCCGGCAGCACCCACCCATCCGTGCCGCCCACCCCGAACCCGGAGATTTGTTTCTCCAGCTTCGTGGCCTGACATTTCGGACAGGCTGCTTGCGTGGAGCCATAGACCAGCAACTCAAAACGATGTTTACATTCTCCGCAGACATATTCGAAGATAGGCATAGATCATACTCCTTATTGTACCGAGCATTATAAGATCGGACCGGCCAGTTCGCAATCTGCGAGGCGACGTATGTACCAAGAAGAAAAGACCTTCTCCCTGCGATTCAGCCTGGAAGCCTCCTTTCCAGACGACTATGAGGGCGAAGAGGAAAACCAGGCCTGGGTGAGGGAATGGGAAACGAAGATCAAAGCGGATCTGCTCAAGGTGGTCTTCGAATCGCTGCGCCAGCATCAGTCCTGGAAGACGCACGTGCGCAATCGCGGCAAATCCCCTTCTGATGAAATTGAAATCGTCCTCGCCAGGGACTTTTCGCAGGACATCCCCAAGCCGCAAGGATTCACGCTGCCGTGATCACGCCTCTCCTCGGCCTCTACCTCCACATTCCTTTTTGCCGGCAACGTTGCGACTTCTGCTCCTTCTACCTCGAAATTCATCGGGAGGGCCGTGCCGAGACCTTTGTCCGATCCCTCATCCATGAAATTGGCCTATCGGCGCAGCACCATGTCACCCCTGACCGTCTGATCCAGTCGGTCTATCTTGGTGGCGGCACACCGACAGTCCTGGCCACGACGCAACTGACCGCAATCCTCTCCGAGATTCGCAGCCAGCTCACCCTCGCTGCCGACTGTGAAATCACCGTTGAGGCCCACCCCTCCACGATCTCCGAGCAGGATCTCGCGCAACTCTATCAGGCCGGCATCACCCGCATGAGCTTCGGAGCAGAATCGATGGAGGACGGCGACCTAACCAGGATCGGCCGACCCGGTGCGGTCCATGAAACAGTCATCGCTATGAATCAGGCCAGAACAGCAGGCTTCACTAACATCAACCTTGACTTGATGTATGGACTCCCGAGCCAAAGCCTGGACAGCTGGCAACGGTCGCTCACTCACTGTATCGAGCTACAGCCCGCGCACCTTTCCTGCTATGCCCTCACAGTCGAACAGGAAACCAAACTCGCCTCCAATATCCAACGCCACCGCAGTCCGGCGCTGGACGAAGGTCTTCAGATTGAAATGGACGAGGCAGCGCAGCGAATCTTGGGCGACGCAGGCTATGAGCGATACGAAGTGTCGAACTATGCCAAGCCCGGCTATGCCTGCCGGCATAACCTGCTCTATTGGACCAACGGGGAATACCTGGGCTTCGGTCCGAGCGCCCAGTCCTATCTAGGCGGGACCAGATTCGGCAACGTCGCAGACCTTACGGCCTATGACGCAACCCTCGCGGCTCATAACCTTCCCACCGAAGATCGCACCACGCTTTCGAAGGAAGAACAACTCCGCGATGCCGTGATTTTCGGATTGCGGCTCATTCGAGGCATCCCCTCACAGCATCTTCATCAGCATGCGGCAAACTATGGACATGAGGCCATCACCGCACAACTACTCGCCCAACAGTTGATCGAGGAAGACGAGGGACGGAGCAGACTCTCGGCCAAAGGCCGACTTCAAGCTGACACCATCGCCGGGCAGCTGTACTAGCAGGCTGTTGAAAAACTCTGCCGCCCGGAAACAATGAACGGTGAGCGATGAACGATGAGCAAGGGGATGCTTGCACGTCAGCGTTCATCGTTCAGCACTCATCGTTTAGCCTCTCTCGCTGACGCGCATCGTGTTCCATTGACTTTGACCTCGGGTCAGATGGAAACTAAAGCCAGATCACGTCGGAGGTGCCATGCCAGTCAATATGGATCCTGCCAAGAAACGAAAAAGACAGCCACGGCCAGAGGCGGTTGCTGCTGCCTCTGAGACGGAGACCGTCCTTCAAACCAACGTGGTTCCTTTCGGCGAAGAGACGGAAGAGGATCGGGTGAAGGATCTGGCAGATGCAGAGCTGAAAAATCTGTGGGAAGCCACGGAAGTCATCGACATGGACAAAGTCTGACGCAGCTAGCGCGCAAGACAAGCGGGACTCTTAGAATGAGAGGGTTGGCGTTGCGCGTTACTTACGCCTCTCGCACGTCCCATCCACTGCCCAGCAAACAGTCTCCTCTGTCATGAAGCAATCTCCATCACCCCAGGCCCTGTTCTATCCCTTTCATTTGTGCCATCCGGAAACCCTGGCTCGGCTCCTGACTCGCTTTGCGACTGTCCACTTTCGCGACTTCATGGCGCTGCAATTGACCCCCCTGTCCGGGATGACGGCCTTCCAAGACCGGATGGGCATGAGCTTCCCGGACCTCATTAAATCAGGACGGCTCCGGCAAGGGTACGATGTGAGTGGACCTCTGTCACCGACCGTCGCAGCCGCCGTCGATCGCGACCTATGCGATCCCCTCTGGCGCTCCTGCTTACACAGCGCCTTCCGACAGGATCGTCGGCTCCAACGGGGACTCTTCGAACCATCCCATAGCCTTCGCATCGGCGACAGTCTCGTGCCAGGCCCTGCCGCGCTTCTACACATGATGAACGATTCGTTCAGACAGGAGGACTATGATCTCGCGAAGGTCAGGGGCTTATGCAGGAGTACTGTGACGATTGAGGAGGGATACCGGATTGAATATGGACTCGCCCTTGTGAAGACCTCCGCCTCACTCGTCTACACGCAGACCCTGGCCCTGGCGCACCAGCTTCAGCCTGTCACAGACTCCCCCGCTCACTTTGCGCTCTATGCACAATCCTGCCTTCGAGAGAAGAGGCCGAAAACCAACCACCTACTAATTCGTGCCGGATATTAAAAACCACAGCCAAATCTGCTAGAATTCGCCCCTATGGCAGGCACAAAAACTCCCTTTGCACCCCCCATCCCGACAGAACGCACCAGCACCGGCACCGATATCGGGCTGGACGCCCGCGTTATCGTGTTCAACTGCGAGTGCCATACCTATCAACAAGTGGTTGCGCTCTTTTGCCAATGCATTCCAGGCATGACCAGCTCGAAAGCCTTCGAGCTGGCCTGGAAGATCGATCATGATGGCGAAGCCATCGTGTTTGCTGGTGCATTGGCACAAGCGGAAGAAATCGCGGCAAAGCTGGCGAGAGGAGGGCTGCGAGTGGCGGTGCAATAGCCGCCGTGCGCCTACTTCTTACGTTTCACTCCTGCTGCTTTAGCCGGTTGAGCTTTCGCCTTCGGCGCAACTTTCGGCTTGGTCTTCGGTTTCGCTGTGGCCTTGGTACTGGCAGGACGAGCGACAGCCTTCACTGGTGCCGCTTTCGCTGGCAGTGGCTTCGCCGCTACGAGTTTCGCTGGAGCGGGCTTCGTCGGCGCAGTTTTCTTGCCGTGGCTTCCTCCCCCGCCCTTCACTGGCTTCCCTTCAGCCAGCTGAGCCTGCAACTTATGGGTGGCAGAGGTTTTATTTAGCTTTTGAACCATATCGCCACTATGAATCCTCACTTGATAAAGCTCCAAGAGCTTGCCGATAGCCTTCTGATCGCCTTTTTTCGCGGCATTCAGCAACTTGCGGCGATGATTCATCTCTTCTTCTTCAGTATGGGAAGCAGCCCGTCGTTCCATAGCCATCCTTTCGTTCTTGGGAGCACAGAGCCCCCGCGCGGGGAAGTCTACCCGAAATGTTCAATTTCTTCTAGTGTCTATCTATCGGCTACAGATCATAAACCTCCACCTGCCGCGCTTGTGGCACGTTTCACCCCCAGCGTATAATGACCATCTTATTATCGACTCACGAGGGAGATTGCACACATGGAACAACCGCAGAAGAAGCAGCCGGACACCACAGTCGCCGATGATCCAAAGGCCCGCGAAATGCTTCGGCAGGCTTTCGAAAAGACCGCGCGTTGGGAGAAAGACTTCAAGGGATTCACCGCCGACCTGACCGTCAACGTGAACGGGAAGGAAACCAGCGGCCCCATCATGGTGAAGGGCCCTCGTGAAGTCTCGGTCCAACTGAGCGATGCCGAGGTGCAGAAGTGGGCGCAGGAACAGCTCGGCATGATCGCCGTACACCGTGGACCGAGAAGCTTCGAGGAATCGGACGGCAAGTACTCCCTGACGATGGAAGAAGACGGGCACCCCTTCGGCACGAAGCTGATCATCCATGGATCGAACTCCTTCTACCGCCTCAAGGACAACCGCATCACCCAGATCAACCGCAAGATGGCCCACCCCGGCATGACGCCCTTTGCCTTTACGATCAATGTGGAAGAAAGCGCCGTCACCCCTGATCAGAAGAACCTGACGACGAAATACAGCGTGTACTACTACTCCCCCACCGACGGAAAGCTGACCAATGCGGAAAGCATCACCGACACCTACGTCCGGATCGGGTCAGCGGATCTGCCGGCTACCCGCCGGAACATTTCCTACGAAAACGGCGAAGTCGTCGTGAAAAACCTGACGTTCAAGAATCACAAATTAGTCTAAGCCTCTGCTCTCCCGCCCTCTCCCCACCATGGGGAGAGGCGACGGCGAAGGGCCTTTCAATCGGGAGTCTGATGGATCTTCGCACATCCTTTCCCCGCAGCATGCGATTCACGATGGAAGGCTACGTCCATCTGGCGCGGATGATCGACAAGTGCCGCGCCACGCTGGCTGGCACCGAAGGCGAATACATCTATCCCTGTCCCATGGACGTTCGCCTGCTCGAATTCTCCGGCATCACAGCCGATCAATTCACCGCAGCCGTCACAGCCAATTCCACCGACGAGCGCGTGGCACTGTGGGTCAGAAAGACGGCGAAACCTCACACCGCGGCTGAACTGAACGAGTGGAATGACATGATGCTGACCCGTGGGCCCAGCACACCGGAGAAGCAGGCCTACTTCAACAAACTCAGAGACGCCGTCGCCCCCTCTCGCACCGACCTCACCAGTTGGGCGGACTTACAGGACCTGGAAGAGAGGCGAACCGTTCCCCACCGATCACCGTCCAACTAAAACGTACAGCATGGTACAGAACTTACCGGCACAGCAAATCGCCAGCGCAACCGCCTGAAAGCAGATATTCACTTGCAAAATCGAGAAGATACAGACACATTGACGTGGTGTTCACTTAAGCTATTTGCCCCATGCATGACGGCCGCGACGTTCCTCCACTGCGTCTCCCCATACCGTAGTAACGGAGAAAAAGGGGAAAGAACCTTTAGGAATGATACCGGTTGTCCGATAAGAGAAATGGGAAGGTGACACTCCACGGGCCATTGATCCCTTGGAAACATTGGACCAGAATTGGCATGGAAAGAGATTATCTTAGGAGCGCAGATCGATGAAACGAGTTGTAATCGAGGAACTTCTCCCGGATATGGTCCTGGCCAAGGCCGTAACCAATGCCAACGGCCTTCCCATCCTGTCCGCAGGGACCGTATTCGACAGCGTGATGATCGAACGGCTCAAGCGCATGGGGCTCACATCGGTCTACGTCGAGGGGGACCAGGAGGACACCAGCGGAAAATCGCTGACAGAACTGGAAGCCGACCTCACGCACCGTTTTCGGCGTGTCGCCCAGGATCCTGCGCAGCAAATCATTCTCCGCATGCTTCGCAAGCATTTGCAGGAAACCCACGCGACAATCCCCGTCTCAGAGGAGCCAGCAACAGAATGAACAAACTCAGCGAGACGGACATACGTAATCGGATCGAAAAACTCGGAGACCTGCCGACCCTTCCCCACGTCGTGCAGAAGCTGACCGCCATGATCGGCCGCCCCAGCGTGTCCACCGAGGAGATAGGATCTCTCATCGAAAAGGATCAGGTCTTATCCGCAAAAGTGCTCCGGCTCGCCAATTCGCCATTTTACGGATTCCCCTCCCGCATCGCCTCGGTGGCCCATGCGGTGATCATCCTGGGACTCAATGTCGTCAAGGGCCTCACCCTCTGCGCCTCGGCCTTTGGGATCATGAAAGAAGCCGGCATGGATCAGTTGTGGCGCCACTCCTTAGGCGTCGCCATTACCTCTCATATCCTGGGGGTCAGGCTCCAGGTCAAAAACCCTGAAGAACTGTTCGTCGCCGGCCTGCTACACGACATTGGGAAAGTCGTGTTGTATGTCAAATGGGCCGATGTAGCCGAGAGCATTAAAACGGCCTCTCAAAAGGGCGATCCTTCGATGATAGAGGTCGAGCAGGAACTCCTCAGCCTCACCCATGCGGACATCGGCGGCTACTTAGCCAATGCCTGGCATTTGCCGGTCACACTCCGTGAGCCGATCATGTACCATCATGCCCCCACGCTGGCACAGGAAGCCGTGCTTCAAACGGCCATCGTCCATGTGGCCGATATCCTCGTCAAAGGCCTGGCCTGTGGCAATCCGGGAGACGACCAAGTGCCGCCGTTATCAAAACAAGCCTGGGACATGCTAGGCCTCGACGAGGCCGCGCTCGCTGAATGCATTACCAAAGCATCCGCCGAATTCGACATGATCGACGATTACCTATGAACGCAGCCCTGCCAAGACGACGAATTCTCCTCCTCCACAACGAACCAGCCCAAATCCTGGTGTTGACGGAGGCGCTGGAAAAAGCAGGTTTCCACGTGCTGGAGGGCACCCTGCCGGATCTGGCGATTCACGAGCTCGTCCACGATCCGCCCTGTCTCATCCTGGCCGCCGAAGGCACCGGAGGCCAGTCCGTAGAAACGCTCGCTCGAAACCTCCGACACGATGCCTTTCTGGGACGATTGCCATTGATCGTCTTCGTGCGGGAGAGTCGCATCAACGACATTAACTGGGGAGAACTGGTCGTCGACGACTTCATCACGATTCCCTTCCGCACAGAAGACGTGGTGCATCGCGTGCGCCTCTGCCTGAACCGTCTGACACGGTCACTCGATGCGAGCCCGCTCACGCGCCTCCCCGGCAACACCACGATCTTGTTCGAGACCACCGCCAGGATTGAAAGCGGACAACCGTTCGCTCTGGCCTACGTCGATATCGACAATTTCAAATCCTTCAACGATCGCTACGGCTATGGCCGTGGAGACGAAGTGCTGATCGTGACCTGCCGAATCCTCACCACGGTGGTGGGAGAGTTCGCAGGCTCAGAAGGATTTGTCGGCCATGTCGGGGGAGATGACTTCGTCTTCATGAGTCGACCGGACACGATCGACGCTATCTGCCAGACCGTCATCAATCGCTTCGACTTAGTCATTCCAGATTTTTATGACCGTGAAGATCGCCATATGGGATTCATCAACTCCTTCGATCGACGAGGCAACAAGGAGCAGTTTCCGATGATGAGCCTGTCGATTGCCGTCGTGACCAATGAGCGCTACCCCATCGCGCATCCCGGAGACGTCAGCAAAATCGCCTCCGAACTAAAAAAACGCGCAAAACTCTTGAAGGGCAGCGTCTACGTCAAAGATCAGCGCGACGTGCCACGAGATTCCTCCGGTCCACTGTAAGGACTGCTCCCCCGAGAACGGCTCACCGCCGCACGACGAAGCCCCCCCGCGACCGCTCCATTTTCGCTACTCACCCAGGCGGCTCAGCCGACACAAGACATTGCGCCTATCCAAATCACTCGACTCCATCCTTTCGCTTGGCAGCCTCTGTCGGCTGCCACTGCATATTCTCTGACGTATCCCGCCCTCCTCGTTTCAACGGAACCACATGATCGATCACATAGCCAGGGCAGGCCCCTGCCGCCTGTCCGGTTGAAGGGCAGGGTTGCTGCCGCTTGAATCGGGCCTTGGCAGCAGAACTACGCTTGATCCGTCCCTGTTTGTCACGCTGGATACCTGGAGCCGCCTTAGAATGGGCATGACGTTGAGAGGAATGCGGACCGGGTGAATGAGTCCCGCTGTTCTGGCTGCCCCCGCCCCCACGCGCCAACCCATCGTGCGGCGCATATAGGAAGCTCAGAGCGACAACGAGCGATAGCCCCCCAATCCACTGCATTGGTCCGATCGTAGACAGCTTGTCCCCCATTCAAACAAGCCGCAGCAATCGCGAACTCGCCTGGGGAGATGGTAAACCTTCCAAGCCTGAAATTGTTGGGATGAATCGGGCCAGGCCCTCCAGCTTCCGCTGGCTGACCGCTCGAACTGATGTGATCGTTATGTAGTGAGAAGAGAATGGAGTAACGGAGGTAGTCTTACGAATGCCCTTTCACATATTCCGTGATCCGCAAAAAATCCTCATAGCTGATGCGGTGGTGACGCAGGGATTGCAGCACAGGCCGCAGTACATGGCGAAGATGCAATTGATAACGCAGCTGATTGGGCATGCGCCCGGCAACGCCATGGAACGACACGGCACGATCGACCGCCTGGAGTACACGCTGCATGCGATACTTGCGAAGAAATTGCGACGACGCGCCATACGCGGCATAGAGCAAAGAAAGATACGTGCCGATGCCGGCCAGAATACTGGCATCGAACATCAAGGGTGGATTGTGGTCGAAAAACCGAATGGCGCCATCATGCAACGGATAGTAGAGATCTTTCGACGCGCCGGCGTCGATGGTTTTCGCCACATTCATCGGCACATCACGCATGATGTTATGCAAGTGATGAGAGAGTGTGTTAGCCACTTTGTAGACCTCGGCTTCGCTGAGAGCGGTGGAGGCCGCAAGGATCGTCGTGGCGCCCACCGTCACAATTTCACGGGGCACGCCTTCATAGGTGCCACCGGGGATCGTGACCATATGCAGATACGGAAAATGCGTATGGAGACCGGAAGCCTGGCCCACGGAGAGGAGCGTAAATCGTCCAGTCTCCATGAGACGCTGGAGGACCTGCGCATTCAAGCCTGTGAGAAAAAACCCCACGTCCAGCCGGCCATCCAGCAACTGCTGGACGCCCTGATCATAGGTGAGTTGTGCCTGCTGGGGTACGATGTCAATCCCGGACTGTGCCAGGAGCCGTTGCGCCACGTATGCACTGGTGCCTCCGGCAGAACCGAGATAGATCTTCATGCTGGGGCGCAAGTCTGTCAGATCGCGGATCTTCATGTCGCGCCGGGCGACGATGTGCAGCGGCGCAATAAATAGTGGCAACACCGCGCGAACACGCATCTCCAGATGCGTCTCCTTGGAATGTGACTCCATAAGCGGCAATGGACAGCCCGGAGCGGACGCGGCGCTCAGAGGCAGACCGTCATGCACCAGCGCCAACTGCGCGAGCCCGCGATTAAGATAGTAAAGATTATCGAGCGAACCGCAGGACGCTTGCGGGACATAGTCCGGCACGATGTTCAAATGGAGGAATTGTTCAAGCGGGGTCGGTTGATTCAACACATCGGCCATAAGCAGGCCGACGGTATCACGGCTGCTGCCCTTGGGCCCCGTCAGCAAGTGGTAGTTCATGTGCGTACGATCGATCAGTAGACTGACGAGAAATACCAGCGGCAGAATGACGAGGAGCACCAGGTAGCCCCATCCGGCAGTGATGCGGAGATGATAGCGAGCCAGGCGCTGTTTGATTTTGCGGCAGACACGATCAACAGGGCGAAACGCTTGATACCGGCGCGGCATTCGACTCAATTGGGTGACTGGCACGCGTCGCTTCCCCTCTTCCCTCATATCCATGAGTCTGTTCCATAACAGGAATCCTACAACCATGCAAGCGAAGGAAACGGGGCGGCCTGATTACTCCCCTTGCTCGCGCAACGCGCACGGCTGGTCTGTCTGGTTCTTCTGGACGAATTTCTAGTCCGACTAACCAGATAGACGAGATAGACCAAATGAACCAGCACTCGTTGGACGCGCGCAGTCAGGGAGTAAATCAGGCTGCCCTGGATGGAACTGAAAAAGAACCGACAAGCCCTCCACCCTTAACATTTCGCCCTATTTAGCGTCCTGCGACATACTGGCTCATCGTGAAAGTGATCGAAGTTTACTAAGAGGAGAATGTACGGTCAGCTTCCCAGGCACTCCCTTTTCAAATATGATCCTTCCAAGCTCGCCTGCTTCTCACTTTTGGAATGGCACCCGTGTTGATCCCTTGCTCCCGGAGCGCGC
>JAPLLI010000133.1 GCA_026387615.1 Nitrospirota bacterium | reverse complement strand
TGCGCAGGATGCCATCCGCCGTCTCCAGCTGGCGACGGATGCGGAAATGGTGTTCTACATTTACGTGACCGACAAGGATGAGCGTTTGGTCGGGGTGCTCTCGTTGCGGCAGCTGCTGACCGTGTCTCCCACGACGCCGTTGAGAAACATTGCCACGCGCGATGTGATCAGCGTGACCGTTGATATGGACCAGGAGGAAGTCGCCCGCCAGGTGGCGAGTTATAACTTGCTCGCGATTCCAGTCATCGACAAAGACAATAAACTAGTCGGCATTATCACGGTTGACGACGTCGTGGACGTGATCCGGGAAGAAGCGACCGAAGACATGCTTAAGATGGCCGGCGCGATCGAGGAGGACTCGGTCTCGAAGTCTTCCAGCGTGGCCTCGGCGAAACACCGGCTCCCGTGGCTGTTTACGAATCTCGTCGGCAGTCTCTTGTCGGGCGCAATTTTGTGGGAGTTCCGCTATACGATTCAGGAAGTGGTCGCGATTGTCAGTTTTATTCCGGTTATTGCGGCTATGGGTGGAAACGTGGGTCTCCAGTCTTCGACGCTCATTATTCGCGGATTGGCGACAGGGCTCATCGCGCTGACGGATGTGCGCACCGTGTTTATCAGAGAAATCAAGGTCGGGCTCCTGATGGGGATCGCCTGCGGCGTGATTCTTACGATCGTAGGCTGGCTGTGGCATCAAGCGTTTTTGGGCATGGTCGTGGGGGTGTCGCTGATTATGGCGTTCATGGTCTCGACCAGCATGGCGACGTTCATGCCGATCTTGCTGAAGCGCATGGGGGTGGATCCTGCCGTTGCGGCAGGCCCCTTCGTGACCACGGCCAACGACATCACCGGTATTACGATTTATCTCTCCCTGGCCACGCTCTTCATGGAACATCTTCGCTAGTAGAAACTGTAAAACGTGAGGCGCGAAACGTGAACTGTGAGCGAGGCAAGCAAGACGTGCGTGGTCTCAAGGCCGAAGCCAGAAGGTTGAAGCCCGAAGGTTGGGGTTCAAGGTTCCGAACACTTCAGCCTTTAGCCTTCAGCCTGTCTCGTTGTTCACGCCGGTCCCGCGTGTATCCCCCATGCCGCTAATCAAGACGGCGGCTATCACGCTGAAAAGCCGGAAGTGGGGCGATGCGGATCGCATCCTGACGTTTTATACGAAAGAGATGGGAAAGATTCGCGGCGTGGCGCGGGGGGCTCGGCGGATGAAGAGCCGACTCGGTGCATCGCTCGAGCCGCTCACCATCTGCCATCTCAACCTATTCGAAAAGTCAGGCGATTCGCTCTATCGGGTGTCTCAAGTCGACCTCGTGGAACCGTTTCTGCCGTTCCGTGAAGACTTGACGTTGATGACCGCGGCCGCGCGGATGGTCAATGTCGTGGGGGCGGTGACGCCTGACGGAGATCCGGACCCCCAGCTCTTCGATACGCTCGAGCAGGGCTTACGGGCCTTGATCACGAGCCAGGACCCGGCGTTGACGGCATTGCTGTTTCAGATTCGGTTGCTGGGGTTTCTTGGATTTCGTCCTCAGACCGATCACTGTGCGGCCTGTGGCAAAGGCGGGTTGCTGGGGGCGCCGCAGTTTTCGCCTTTGTCCGGGGGGCTGGTCTGTACGGCCTGTGCGGCGCGCCAATCCTTTCGTTGTCTGCCGCTCTCAAGAGGGAGTTTGGCCTTCCTGCATCAGGCGTTGCAGCTCTCGCCCTTTATGGTTGATCGGTTGAAAGCTGCCGGGCAAGTCAGGCATGAGGTGGAAATGGCCATTGAAGGGTATGTGACGGTCGTGGCAGGCAGACAACTGCCTCCGGTGAATTTTTTGGCGTATCCGTCATGAAAGGGACTGTGTGCGCATGACCGAGCCCCTGTATGAGCCGAAAGATATGGCCTGGG
>JAPLLI010000032.1 GCA_026387615.1 Nitrospirota bacterium | reverse complement strand
ATGATGATGGGCAAGGGCGGTGTCGGTAAAACGACGCTTGCAGCTGCGGTGGCGGTGGCACTGGCCCAACGCGGGCTTCCCGTGCATTTGACCACGTCCGATCCCGCGGCACACCTGACCGACACGTTGTCCGGAACGATGGACAATCTGGACGTCAGTCGTATCGACCCACAGGCTGAGATCACCCGCTATCGGCAACATGTGCTGGATACCAAAGGCCAGGATCTCGATGCCGAAGGCCGGGCCATGCTGGAAGAAGACTTGCGCTCGCCCTGCACCGAAGAAATCGCGGTGTTCCAAGCGTTCTCACGCATTATCCGCGAGGCCGGTAAGAAATTCGTCGTGATGGACACGGCGCCGACCGGGCACACCCTGCTGCTGCTCGATGCTACCGGAGCCTATCACCGCGAAGCGACCCGCCATATCGATTCACATCTGCATCACACCACGCCGATGATGCGACTTCAGGATTCTGAGCGCACGAAGGTGATGATTGTGACCTTGGCGGAAACCACGCCGGTGCTGGAAGCCGCCGATTTACAGGAAGAACTGCGCCGCGCCGGTATCGAACCCTGGGCCTGGCTGATCAACAACAGCCTGTCCACGGCGTTGACCTCGTCACCCCTGTTGAAGCAGCGGGCCGCGTTCGAGCTGGCTCAGATTGAAGCGGTGCGCACCCGGTACGCCACACGCATCGCGCTCGTGCCGATGCAGGACAAGGAGCCCATTGGCATCGAGCGGTTGCTCAATCTTGTCGAGCCGTAGCGCGCGCCGGACCTCGCCTGTGCGACCCGAAAATCATAGAGAGAAGCCCCGCCTCAACATCCATGAACGCAGGCGAAGGAAGGAGCGCTGGTATCCGCTCGGAATGTCGTCGATGCGACTGACCTGCAGGATCTTGCGCTTCGAGACGGCACTCCCATCTCGATCAGGGACCAGGTATTCTCCATATTCGTGTGATGCCTTCTTCTGTCCAATTACGTCACGGTCACAATCGTCCCCTACGAGGGAACGGCTCAATAGTAAAAAGTGACAGGGCCGGGGATTCCAGTTGTCGCATTGTGCTCCAGCGCCGCTCGGACTGTTGGAGCAATTGACCCCATTCTCCCTGCTCACTCTTGGCGGCGGACCATGAAGTTGTTGTCTGTGCAAGACAATCACAGGTGCTGACGATACGCGGGTCGGAGGCATGCCCATTGCTCACTATCGTAGGGAATAGGTCGGGCGTCAGTCTGATGGGGTGGAGGAAGGCGGGAATGCTATGAACAGGATTGAGATAAGGACACTGGGCCGTAAATCTGCTCTGATTGCATTAACCGATTGATTTTATTGAGAGAGGTTCAAAATGTCTTGGATTTCATCTCTACCATTATATAGAGGGAAACAGGTTCTCCTTGGCGGGGCTGCCCTGGGGGTTCTTTGTGTTGTGTTATCAGCCGGTTGCAGCGAGGTTGAGCATCGCCATGGGGAACAGCGGTCCAATCCCTATCTGACCTCCGATACCAGGTATCCCATTCCACTGTCGTCACCGGCCGGGAAAGAGCATCGCGCGGTGATGTTGCAGCATCTGGAAACGATCCAGGTGATCGTGAACGCGCTGGTTGAAGAGGACTACGAGTTGGCGAAAGGTCTGACCGAATCGCACCTGGGTTTCTTCATGCATCGGCAGGCGATGGCGCATCAGCAGCCGGAGAATTTTCCACCGGCTTATCATGACTTGGCCATGGCGCATCACGCGGCGGCGGAAGAGTTGGCGCGCATCATTCCGACTAAAGACCTGAAGCAGATCCTGCCACAGTTCAATAACGTGCTGAAGGCCTGTGTGGCTTGTCATCTAGAGTTTAAAGTCAAAAGCGGTTCGTGAGGCGCGTCTTAGGGGAAAAGAGCGTATGGCCGATGGCGTATAGCTGATGGTAGGGAGTAGGCGCTGATAGCGAATGGCTGATTGCTGATAGCCTGAACGAGGGAACGCTCTTTGTGTGGCCTGCATGCTACCTGCCATAAGCCATCGGCTATTTGCTCTTGTGCAGAACCATACGCTATCAGCTATATGCCATATGCGCGTGCTTGCAGGAACAAGGAGGCATCATGAGTGAGCAGAAGACGATTAGCGCATTCTATGAGCAGGACCATGACCGGTTGGATGAGTTGTTCAAGACCTTTCAACAGTTGAAGCGGTCCGATTTCGCCAAGGCTAAGGAAGCGTTCGAAGAATTTAAGTTCGGCTTGCAGCGCCATATCGTGTGGGAAGAGGATCTGCTCTTTCCTCTGTGGGAAGAGAAAACCGGCATGTCCGAAGGCGGGCCGACCTCCGTGATGCGGAACGAGCATCGCCAGATCGGGCAGCAGCTCGAAGCCATTCATGGAAAAGTGGCGGAGCAGAATCCCGACAGCGATCAAGAAGAGCAGGCGCTGTTGAATCTGCTCGGCTCCCACAATATGAAAGAAGAGCGGGTGCTCTATCCCTCCATCGATCAGGTAACCAGTGCGGAAGAGCGCGAAACGGTCTTTCGAGGTATGAAGAATATTCCAGAGGACCGCTACAAGGTCTGTGGCGGGCAGCAGTGACGGAGATTGAGATTGAGAGGGCGTGACGTGATGACTGGGACGGGCAAGATTTGCAGGGGACTCTCTCTGGTTGGCGTCCTTCTCATGGGCTGGCTGGGGATTCCCTGCACGCCGATGTCTGAGATGCCTGTTTGGGCCGGCGCCCGATCGTCGGCCAAGAGCGTGACGGTGCAGGGCAATGCGGTTCGAGGCCGTGAGGTTTTCAACGGGAAGGGCGTGTGCTTCTATTGCCATGGTATCGATGGGAACAGGAATCAACGGCCGCAACTGGCCGCCGAGACCGCGGCGCTCATTGATCAGCTCAATCCGTCACCGCCAGACCTCAGGAATCGGAAGACGCTCCGATTGACCACCGACAAAGCCCGCTTCAACGCCATACGTGAAGGCCATCCCGGTACAGGCATGTTTCCCGACACCACGATGACGGCTCAGGAGCTCACCGACACGTTGGTGTATCTGGCTCTCCTCAGGAAGGAAGGTTCCGCGAAACGCAAATGATGCAGTACTTCCGTAATGGGGGGAAGGGAAATGGAGCCATGCCCATGCAAAAATTGTTGATCTGTTGTGCCGTCTCTATGTTGTTCCTGGGAGCCTCCATCAACGGGGACCGGCATCTCGCTTGGGCGAGCGACGGTGGGCCACAGGGCGCTGATAAAAATAGTTCGAGCGGGATGGCTTCGAGGCATCCCACGGGGGACAACACACGAGGCGAGGGACTCTACAACGCCAGTTGCGTCGTCTGTCATGGTCCACGAGCGACAGGAGGTATCGGCCCTCGATTGGCGGGTAATCCCGTGTTGTCGAACGAGCAGGCATTCTGGACGACCCTGCATGATGGGCGCCATGTGATGCCGCCCTTACGGGATGCTGTGACGGAGCAACAGATGGCCGACATTCAGGCCTGGCTGAAGACGTTGCCGTGATCCGGAAGGTGCTGCCAGGCAGGCGTCACGGTGGCGAAATGGCTGGATAGGGCGAAGGTTCGTCAAGAGAAAGGACGATACCACTCCTGAGCCTGTGCGCCAGGATTGGGCAGTTGAGCAGGGGATTCGCAGTGGTGGGATCCGAGGTGGAGAAAGGACGGTTCTTCGATGATGAAGAAGACTACGAGCAAGCCCAGCGGGCGTAGGTTTGTCGATCTTGGGTTTAACCAGGCCGAGGCCTTCGTGCTGCAGATGCGCGTCAATCTCATGAGCGATCTTCGCCGCTACATCGAGACGCAACAGCTTACTCAGGCTGAGGTGGCCAAGCGCCTCGGCATTTCGCAATCTCGCGTGTCCGATCTGGTGCGAGGCAAATGGGACAAGTTCAGCCTTGAGATGCTGATCACTCTTGAGACAAGGCTTGGGCGCAGGGTTTCTGTGCAGGTGACCGCGTAAGGAAGAGCCGACCTGGTCAGTCTTGAACCGGAAATGAATGGATCCGGCTTGTGGGGGGCTGGGTTAACGTGTGGGGGGCGCTCTCCTCGCTTCAACGCGGATTCTGGCATCCACAATCTTGCACCCCTGGCCCTGGGCGAGGGTGAAGACCGGATTCAGGTCCAGTTCGCTGATCTCGGGAATGTCTTCGACGAGCCGGGACATTCTCAGCAGGATGTCCTCGATGGCATCGATGTCAGCAGCCGGTTGGCCCCGGTAGCCTTGTAGTAATCGATAGCCTTTGATCTCGCGCACCATCTCGGTGGCGTCACGGTCGGTGAGGGGCACGACTCTGAACTGTACGTCGCCGAGGATTTCGACATGAATCCCGCCCAGCCCGAAGGCAAGCAGGGGGCCGAAGAGAGGATCTCGGCTCATACCGACCATTATTTCCACCCCGCCTGACAGCATCGGTTGCACGAGCACGCCTTCCATCGCATCCAGTTTGTGATCCTGCGCGAGTCTGGATCGGATCGCCTCAAAGGCGTCGCGAACTGCGTGCTCATCAGCCAGATTCAAACGTACCGCGCCGATCTCGGTCTTGTGCACGATCTGACGCGAGGCGAGTTTCACCGCTACGGGAAAGCCAATATTGCATGCCAGTTTCACAGCCTCCTCTGCGCTGGTTACCACTGAACCTTGGACAAGAGGTAGCTTCATCGCTCCGAGAAGGGCATGGGTCTCTTCTGTGGTGAGCCAGCCAGATCCGCGCTCGGATAAAGCCTTCGTACAAATTGCCTTAGCCTTCAAGAAATTGACATCCGTATAGCTCGGTACCTGTCCACTCGGTTGTCGCCGCCAAGTTTCATAGACCACGGCGCGGCTGATGATGAGGGCTGGGACCTCAGGGTGTTGGTAGGTGGGAAGGGTTTCTCCCTCGACGGTAAATGTCCGCTCCAAGTCTCTTTCAGCCATCCAGCAGATATAGATCGGCTTCTTATCCCCGATCGTCTGGCGAGCTGCGCGAATGCCACGGATGATCCCGGCTGCGACCGGCCCATTGTCCTCCGGTCTGACCGATACGTGCACGATGATAAGTGCGTCCACTTCGTCGGCAGTAAGGAGAGTCTCGACGGCCTGCGCATGTTGCGCTTCTGTGGCGAAGCCGATCACATCAACAGGATTTCTGAGCGCCGCTGTGGGAGGAAGAAAGGACGCGAGTGCGGATTGCGTCTGCTCGGACAATTTCGGCACCGTGAGTCCTTCTGTTGCACAACTGTCAGCGCAGAGGACGCCAGGGCCGCCGGAATTCGTCAGGATGCCGACGCGGAGACCGGCAGGGAGCGGCTGGGCAGACAGGCCGGTGGCCAATGCCAGAAACTCCTCCAAGGTTTTCGCCCGGATGACGCCGCATTGATTGAATAGCGCGTCAACCGCTGTGTCGTTCGTGGCCAGGGCCGCGGTGTGCGAGCCGGCCGCAGATTGTCCAGCCGATGTCCGGCCTGCCTTCAAGACGACGATCGGCTTCTTCCTTCCCACTCGTTCGGCGATCTGTCTGAATCGTTGGGGTTCGACGAGGGTTTCGAGATAGAGCAGAATCACATCGGTGGCCTGGTCCTGCTCCCAGTACTCTAAAAGATCGTTGACGGTGACGTCCGCATGGTTGCCGACGCTGACGAAGCTGGAGAGGCCCAGATTCAACCGGCTGGCTGCCGTCACCACGGCGAGTCCGAGGCCGCCGCTTTCTGAGGCGATGGCGACGCGACCGGCGGGAGGGACGATCGGCGTATAGGTCGCATTCAGACGAACGGCGGGATCGAGGTTCATGAGCCCGAAGCAGTTCGGGCCGATCAGGCGAATCCCATGCTGGCGGACTTTTTCCCGTAGTTCCTGTTCGAGCGAAATTCCCAATGGACCGGTTTCGGCAAATCCTGCTGTGATGAGGATGGCTGCCGGAATGTGTTTGGCGGCGCAGTCGTCGATGACGCCGAGGACGGCGTTGGGCGGCACCGCGATGAGGGCAAGATCGACCGGGCCGGGAATCGATTGCAGCGAGGGAAAGGCCGGGAGCCCTGCAATCTCGGTGGCCTGTGGATTGACCGGGAGGATCGTGCCGGCGAAGCGGCCTTCCTGTAGAGATTCGATCAGCCGGTAGCCGATGTGCGTGTGATGGCGCGACGCGCCGATGACCGCGACAGCACGAGGATGGAAAAATGGTTTCAGCGACTCAACGGTGGAATGGTGAGGGGCGTGAGACATGGTTAAAGGGACCGTTCCTCTCCGCGCATAAGTTAGATGAGCCACGTGGGGTGAAGCAGCAAGGCCGCGCCTAAGCCGACCATCACGAGCCCACTGATGAGCTTCAGCCAGCGGCCTTCCCGTTCTTGCAGCCTATAATGGCTCATGGTCACGACCCCGATTGTCAGCACCAGCACATCGTCCAGCATGTAGGCCATATTGTAGAGAGCCAGGTATCCATAATAGGCCCACCGGTCAAGCTGCCGCATCGTCAACATGCCTGTGTAGAGAGCGGGCAGCCCCGCCGTGCAGACCAACTCGAGCGCTTGCACGAGCACGGCGAGCATCACGGTTCCTAGGAGCGCGGCGACGATGTTTTCGGCCTGGATGATTCGTCGCATCCTCGCATAGAGGCCTGGTTTTGCCGCATCGGGGATGCTGAGAGATATGCCACGCTGGAATGCCCAAAAGTCTTTGATGTTGATCGCTCCGGCCAGTCCGGCGATGCTTCCCAAGATCAGTTGGGTGATGCGGGAAAGACCGATCAAGAAGAACACGTTGAGCCATGCCGCCATGAACGCAAAATAGGCAATGCCTTCGACGGCGACGAATGTCCCGGCAATCAGCAACATCTTCGTTCGATTGGCCAGGCCTGCCAATAATGACAGCATGAATAGCAGGACCCACATCGAGCAGGGGTTGAACCCGTCCAGGAGCCCGATGGCGACGGTGAACAGCGGGAGGCCCAGCTCGCCGGCACTGAAAGGGCCGAACCAGCGAGTCTGAATACTGTCAGCCGGTTGTGGTGCAGGGCGCGTCGTATCGATGCAGGAAGAGTCGGTTTCAATCCGGCAGGCCTCTTGAGCCAAGCTCCCGGCTGTTTCAGGGAGAGGCTGATCGAGGAGCGTCGTGATGTTGGCGCCGGTCGATTCCGCGCCGGCGTAGCCGATAAGCAGGTTGCCGCGCAGATGAAAGGCCGGCACCCCTATGGTTTGGATGCCATATCGGGCAGCCAATTCCTGCAGTCGGTGCAAGGCTGTTAGGTCTTGTCCGACATCGCGCAGCAGGATCCGAAGGGTGGGCCGCTCTCGCTGAAGGTTGTCGAGAAACTGCTTGGCCTCCATGCAACGGGGACAGTCTTGGCGGACAAAGACCTCGAGGTCTGTCGGCGCATGCGACGGCTCAGTGGCGGTACTCTCAAGCGGGCAAGCCAGCGCGGTCAGGAGAAACGCCAGGAGAACGAGCCGGTGGGCGATCATGATTTCGCCACCACGCAGGAGGTCAACTGAGTTGGTCGAACGGCGCCATCATCCGCACATAGGCCAACACGTCCAGCATTTGCTGGTCGGTCAACTTTCCCCGGAACCCGTGCATGGGGGTAAAGGCGGCTCCGTGCGAGATGGTCATCAAGAGTTCCCAGTCTGTTTTTGCGCGCGAGGCGGAGGACTGGAGGTTTGCGGGGCGGACGATCAGATATTGCCCGTCCAGCCCGGCCCCGTCTAGCTTCTCGCCATGACAGCCCAGGCAATGTTTTGCATAGACTGCCTGGCCTGTTTGAGGGTTGCTGCGCATGGCCTGTGCGGCGACCCATGTGCTGCATCCCATTACCAGTACGAGGGCACTCAGGATCACGCGAACGTCCATGGCCTGCATCCTTTCTTGCCGCAATCGTGGGGTGTCAGCGCACCACAAGCACCGAACAGCCGGCCCGATGCACGATCCCGTGGGACACGCTCCCCATCAAGAATCGATCGAGCCCCTTGCGTCCATGGGAGCCGACCACGATCAGGTCATAGGCGGTTCCCGCCTCGCAGACGGTCGTCACGGGATCGCCCTGGCGCACCTCGGTCGCGACGGTGAATTGCGGGCTTGCCAAGGCCTGGGCCGTGTCCCTCAGGACCTGTTCGGCATGCCGTTTCTGTTGCTCGGACCAGTCCCCGAGTCCCGCCAGCACATGCGGGTCTGCCACCAGCAGCGTCGGGACGACCGAGAGGATGGTGATGGCGACGGGGTTCTTGAAGGGGTGCGACGTCAGCCACTTCTGGAGTCGGATCGCATCCTCGCGGCCTTCCACCGCCAGGAGGACGCGGGTGACGGGCCGGGCCTCTCCCTTTACGATTAAGGTCGGCAGCGTGGCATGGAGCAGGACGCGGTGTGAAATGCTGCCGGCAAAGACTTCCGTTACACGGCTATGGTCGTGCGTACCCAGGGCGATCAGATCGGCTTTTCCCGCCGCCGCGCTATCGAGAAGGAAGGAGGCGGGATGCTGGACTTCGCAGAGGGTCTTGATCGAGGGAGTTTCAGTCGGGAGCAGGGTGCGACATTGTTCAACGGCCTGACGACCGGCCTCCATCAAGGCCTGGCGGAACTCATCGTATCCCTGCACATTCGCGGCTTCGGCCACGATCGGATAATGGAACATGCCGAGATCCACGCCATGCACGAGGACGACTTCGTTCGGGCGGTAGAGCAAGCCGATTTGTTTCACGGCGGCGAAGGCTTCGTCCGACCAATCCACTCCAGCGACGATTTTCATCATCCGAGATGTCTCCCTAGTTCGTTCGCGTTAGATCCACGATAATGACGGAGGTTTGGCGCATTCACGATGGGCCGCTTTCAGGAGGGCCAGCACCTGGGAGTCAGTCACTTCCTCGAAATCTGTATAGAGGGCTCCGACGGTCGAGAAGGGCGCCGGCGTGGTGAGGATCAGACAGTGGTCGACGAGCGGACGTATCCGCGCCCCTACGTCAGACGGCGCGATCGGAATGGCGACGATCACACGGCGCGGAGCAAGCGCGGCCATGGACGTGATCGCCGCGAAAAGCGTCGCTCCCGTGGCGATGCCGTCGGCGACCAGGATGACCGTGCGGTTGGCCCGAGAGGCCAGCGGCCGTCCCTGGCGGTAGAGAGCCTGTTGTCGCTTGAGTTCCCCTTCTTCCCCCAACACCAGCTCCTCGATATCTTCCGTGGAGAGATGAAGGGCCGTGAGCGCGTCTTGGTTCACGTATAGAGCCCCGGTCTCGCTGACCGCACCGACTGCAGAGTCCTGGTTATTGGCGGTGCGGAGCTTGCGCGTCAGGAAGACTTCCATCGGCAGGTGCAACGCCACACTCAATTCGTAGCCGACGACCACGCCGCCGCGCGGAAGGGCCAGGATCACGGCCTGCGGATCGCCCCGGTAAGCTGCCAACTCCTTGGCCAGTAACACCCCGGCATGGGCACGATCGCGAAAAATCATGATAGGCCTTTAACGGTTGTTGATGGCGTAACGACATAGTGGCCTGGCCGCTGCAAGGTCAGGCAGACCTGTCCTTTTCGACTCAAATGATCGACTTCCAGAAAGACCTGGTTCCAGGTCAGTCCAGGACAGGCAAAGACAATATCCTCCAGGCTACACCCTGAGGAACGGGCCATGACATCCAGAATTTGGTTCGTGGTCGTTGGCGACAGGGTCATTAGAGTCCTTCTTTTCGGTTTGCGGCCTGTTCATTTCATATTGAATGCATCGGTAATGCCAGGCTGAGGCTAAGGATAGAGATCCTTGCAACCTCGCAGTGGAAGGGTCGTTTGCTCAATATCGTTGGATCTGGGCAGGTTGCTGTTGGGGCATTATGGGACAGAGGAGTCTGGAGGCACTGTCGCCTCTTTCCGCAGCCCCTTCACGAAGTTTTGTTTATTTGGAGTGACTTCAGGCTTGGATCAATGGTGGCAAGTTGTACACAGTGCCTGGAATGCACCAGCTGCTGGTTCACCTGCCAGGTCATGGAGGGTTCTGTGCCGGGTCAGAGAACAGGTTCGGGCTGTCGGCGTTCGTGAGCCTAGGAGCGTGGATCGGCTGGTGAGGAGTCGTTACTGATGCGAGATATCTGGCGCAGATTGCGCTTGCATGGAATGGCCTTCCGTCGCCAGCTTGTTCATTCCCGCCCGGTATAGCTGATAGTTGTTGCGTCCGTTTTGTTTCGCATAGTACATGGCCGTATCGCTGTTTTTCAGCAAGGTGTCTGCGTCCTCTCCGTCGGACGGGAACAGGGCGATGCCGAGGCTTCCGCCGATCTGCAGCTCCTTGCCCTTGATCTGGAACGGTTCGGTCAACCGAGCCAGGATCTTCCCGGCCACCGTTTCCGCATCCTGGGGGTTGGTGATCTTCGAGAGCAGGACGATGAACTCATCTCCGCCCTGCCGCGCCACCGTATCTTCCGCGCGCACCGAGGCGGTCAGTCGTGCTGCGACTTCTTTGAGCAACAGATCGCCCGCATCATGCCCCATTAAATCATTGATAGGCTTGAAATGGTCCAGGTCAATAAACAGCACCGCGATCTTATTCTTGTTGCGGCGGGCATGGGCGAGCGCCTGGGCGATGCGGTCTTGTAATAACCGGCGATTGGGCAAGTCGGTCAGCATGTCGTGGAAGGCCATTTGCAGGATGCGTTGTTGTGCCAGCTTCTGCTCGGTGATGTCGACATTGACGCCCGTGACCCGCAGCGGGGTTCCGTCCGTATCCCAGCCCACCGTCGCGACGGACTTGATGACGCGCTCGTTGCCATTGGGCCAACGGATACGAAACTCGACCTCATAGGGCTGCTCCTTCCGCAGCGCCTGCAGGAGCGCGGTCTCGCACCGTGCCTGGTCGTCAGGATGTACGCCAGCTAGCCAGGCATCGTGGGTGTCGGAAACCTCTTCGCGTTGTAGGCCGAACAGGGCGAACATCCGGTCGTCCCAGACCAAGACGTTGTTCGCAATGTCCCAGTCCCATACCCCGAGCTGCGCCGCGCTCGTGGCTAAATTCAGTCGTTCGATCGTCTGGGCGATTTTCGTTTCCGCCTGTTTGCGTGCGGTGATGTCGCGGGCAATGCCAAGCACCCCCATCACTTCCCCGGTATCGCTGAGCAACGGCACCTTGTCGGTTTCGAAGGTCAGGATTTCGCCACACACGGATACGGGTTCGGCGGGGATGTGGATGGTCCGCCCATGCAAGACTTCCCGGTCATCGAGTTCGAATCCACGGATACCCTTGGCGGGGTTCCCCTGCACCAATTCAGGGTCCCATCCGTTTTCAATGTCGGTATGACCAATCATGTCCCTCGGAGTTTTTCCGATGGATTGCGCGAACACGTTGTTGCACAGAATCGTCCTCAGATCCCGATCCTTCACAAAGATGAAATCCGGCGTGGTGTTCATGACGTTCGTCAGCAATGTCAGGGCGTTCCGGCGCTCCATTTCCGCCTGCATGCGCTCGGTGATGTCTTTCACGATGGCGATATGTTGCGTCGGAGACTCGCCCGGTCCCCACAGAGGCGAGACGGAAAGGTCCACCCAGACGGTCGAGCCGTTTTTGTGCAGCAATCGTTTCTCTAGCGTGAACTCGCGTAATTCGCCTCGCGTGAGCCGCGCCATCTGCGCAAGGTCCGGCGCAAGGTCGTCCGGGTGGGTGATGGTCATGAAGTCGAGCGCGAGCATCTCCTCTTGATCGTAGCCGACGATCTCGCTGTATTTATGGTTCACTTGGAGAAAGCGGCCCGTCGCCGTGTCGATCTCCGCGACGCCCACCGATGCCTGTTCGAAGAGAACCCGCAAGCGCTGCGCCATGCGTTTTTGGCGTTCAGATTGTTCCGCGAGCATGTTTTCGCGTGTCAGCCATATGCTGGCATCGGCAATCTGAACCAAACAGTGAAATCTATTGTGGTCAGTCAGGGGGGTGATCGTGATCGACTGTTGGAGCCGTGGCTGTTGTGGCGTGAAGGGCAGGGGATAGAGCGGCAGCGGTGCGCGATGGAGCGCATGGGAGAGCACAATCGGCAGCTTATGCGCCAATGCGTTCTGAATCGCGTCCTTGAATGCCTGGCTCGCCTCTGTCGCAAATAATGATTCGAGCGGGTGTCCCAGGGCGGATGCGGCAGGAATCCCGCTATGGTCGGCGACCCAGTCGTTCCAGAGTCGGACCGCGCCGTCCGCATCGATCAGGATCAAGCCGGAGTTTACGGTGTCCCAGATCTGCGTCCAGTTGACTGTGTCGTTGGGGATGCGTGGGCTCATAGCAGGACAAGCCTAGATGTTGGCAATGAATTGATCGACATGAGCGAGGAGCTCATGGAATGACGAGGAGCTGAGGATGAAGATCAGCTGGCCCTGCGACTGGTGCTTTTCGATGGTGAGGTCGATGTGCAACAGCAGCATCGTCGGTTGATCGGTTTGCGCGATGATCTGTCGCAGCATCGTCTCGGTGGGACCGGTCGAATAGGTGGGGAGTGAACTGTGCAGGGTGAAGTGCAGCAGGTCCGACATGGCCGACATGCAGGCATTCAGGATAATGTTGCCTAATTCGCTCAGAGCTTCCTGTTCAAACTCGACCAGCTCTTCCGTGCTGAGTTGAGAGCCCATCATGTCACGCACGATTTCCAGCGCGCGATCTTCGGTGAACAGCAAGAGGGCGTTGGTGTTCACCGATCCGCTAAAGATTTGCCGGACGGCGCCGATGCGCGGGCTGTTGAGCGACAGGAGGGCTGCGTTGACCTCGGAGGACTGGAAGAACTGAATGCGCGGGACGGACAGCACGACCTCACTGCCGACGATGTCGCTGAGGCTCGCCGCGGCGCGACCCGTGCCGATGTTGAAAATTTCGGTCAGCGCATCAAGCTGCAGCTCGGACAGCTGGTCCAGTGTGTTCATCTGGCGCTTTCAAAAAAATCGAGGGCCTGGGCCACGGTTTTCCCTGTGACGGGTTTGGCGACAAAACATGCGCCCATGGCGGCCGCGCGGGTTTGATGGGTTTCCTGAATGTTGGCGGAGAAGATGGCGACGCGGGTGCCGGGATGCTTGGCCAGGATCTGGGCTGCGGCCTCGGTGCCGATCATGCCGGGCATGTTGATGTCCATCGTGCAATAGTTCGGGGTGTCGCGATCTACAATGGTCAGCGCTTCGTCGCCGCTGGCGGCTTCGATGATGATCCATTGCGGGTGCTTGGCGAGCACGAGGGTGCGGATCACCATGCGCGAGACACGGCTGTCATCGACGATCAGGAGGACTCGTGCGTCTGGCTGCGTCATAAATTCCATCAGCGATGTGGGTGTATCGAAGTTGCGGGAGTAGTATAGGGCGGCGGCGGGCTTGCGGCAAATGTTTTTTCGAACCGTTTGCTCGCCGGATGTTCGCGGCGAGCCTTGCCCTGCTGGTGCGTTGGCTGGGGCCTGACCGTGGATTCGGCCAGTTTGGGCGGGAGATCATCCGCGACCTAGCGCGGATGATCGATGATCTCGGCCGTTCGAATCATGACATGGCACAGGGTGGCTGCCGCAGTGCCCTGCTCCATTCCGGTTGTGCGCTGTGCGCCGGACCGCCTGGCGGCGGTTTGTTCAGGTGTTTATTCGGGGCTGTCGGGACTACCGGGCCCAGGAGACCCGGATAAACTCCTCTCCTTCGTCGTAGTGGACGGTGAGCTCTCCCTGGTAGGCATGGTGAAGGGCTTCGCCGATGCGCCGGGGAAGATGCGTATCCGTGGTGGAGATCATCAGGGCTGCGGCCTGTTGTTCGTATCCCATGACGCGGGAGAGGGGGTGTTCGGCCTTTTCCTTGGCTTCTGTATTGTGGACTACTCCCATGATCTCTTCTTTGTGTGCCGTGAGAAAGGACCCGCTCAGCGTCAGAAACCCTTTGGCGTACTTGTCTCGAATCCTGAGACAGGCCGGGCAGATGATTTCGTCGGCTCCTGCTGGTTTCGGGTTCCAGGTCCAGCGGCCCTTATGGAAGAGGGCTCCGCATTCGGTGCAGATCGTCGGTTCCTTCAGTTTGCCTTTCAGCTTGTAGGTATCGTGTTCGTTCTCTTGAACGGTCCGGTCTCTGCGAGCGCCCAATCCTGCTGGAATCTTGGAATGTGTGGACATGTCGGTTGGTACCTTCCTTCTTTACGGACAAGAGATTTTACGAGGCGCGAGGGGCGGTCGTGCGTTCGAGCCTCGCCTCCTCGGCCAGATTGAGATATTCCACGACGTCGCGATCTTCGACCTGCGTGAAGTCTATAAAGAAATTCCCCACGGCGTAGAAGGGATCCGGTGTCATGAGCACCACCAGCTCGTCCACATGGGATCGCACGTCACGGATCGTTGACGGGGGGCCGACCGGAATCACTCCCACCAGCCGGTGGGGCTGTAAGCTTCGAATCGCAAGGGCCGAAGCGATGAACGTCGAACCGGTCGCGATGCCATCATCGACCAACAGCACGGTCCGACCTGTCAGTTGCGGAAGGGGGCGTCCTTGCCGGTAGAGGTCTCTGCGCCTGGCGATTTCCTTCTCTTGGGCAGCAATCATCCGCTCCAGCTCATGCCGGGATAAGCCGAACGAGCTGATCGCTTCCTGGTTCAGATAGTGCGATCCTGTTTCGGTCACCGCGCCAATGGCATATTCGGGGTTGCCTGGCGCGCCGATCTTGCGCGTAATGAACACATCCAGCGGCAGGTGGAGCGCAAGGCTGAGCTGATAGCCGACGGCCACTCCGCCGCGGGGCAAGGTCAAAATGAGCCCCTGCGGATCGTCGCGATAGTGTAATAGCTTGGACACCAGCTGACGGCCCGCTTCTTCACGGTCCTTGAACGTCCCTGACATGACTTCCTCCTGCCCTGGATCTCCCTGCCGATGAGGCTATGTAATCCCGCTTGTGACGCTGACACCGATCAGAAACATGGCGAACAACACCAGCAGCGCGATCAGCCACCAGAGATGGCGCTGAGGCTCCGTGGTCATGCGCTGCCAATGAATGTCCCACGGAACCTCCAGATAGTGAGGATGTCGTAACATCGCATACCCCCTTTCCTCGGGATGTCGGAAACGCTGAACTATGAACGATGATACGGTCGTTCTTTTCGCATTTCTCGTTCATCGCCCCTCGTGTATCGTTCGCAGCCTCTCCGGTTGCCCCTAAGACACTTTCACCTCGATCGATTTCGGCTTCGCCTTTTCCGACTTAGGCAAGTGGACTTTCAGGACCCCGTCTTTATATTCCGCGCTGACCTTGCTGCCGTCGGCATCCTCCGGCAAGGTGAAGCTCCGCATAAAACTCCCATAGGCCCGTTCGACGCGGTGGTACTTCTTGCCCTTTTCTTCTTTCTCGTATTTCCGTTCGCCGGAGATGCTCATCACGTCGTCCTGAACCGTCAGTTTGACGTCTTCCTTCTTCACGTCCGGCAGATCCGCCTTGATCAGGTATTCCTTTTCATCTTCCGTGATGTCGACGAGCGGCGACCATTCGGCGACGGTCATGGCTTCCTTCCCTGCCTCGGTTCGAAGAGCCGGGCGACTCAAATAGGTTGAGAGGCGTTTTTCCATCTCCTCTAATTCTTTGAAGGGGTTCCAGCGCGTCATCATCGGTTCCCAGCGAGTTAAGTTCGTCATGAAATAATCTCCTTGTGAGTAAGAGGGACGTGATAATTGCTGTGAGCGGCCTTGCTGCTGTCGGAGGAAGGTCTTGGTTCTCCAGTCCTGTGCTTGTCGATGGTTGTGCGTTGAGCCATGCGCCACCCTGAAAAGAACGGAATGAATTTCTGCAGGAACAGCATTGCATCGTTGGTGCCACAGGATGCGTTCCTGCGGAATTGTGGGAGAAGTTCGGTAGCGCAGAGAGTTGCAGGATTCAGGACAGTAAGGTGATGGACCTACTGTATGGTCAGTTGAGGAATTTAGGGCCAGTCATCAGTCAGGATCTGCCGCCAAATACCTCAGGAAGAAACAGGGGAACCTGCGTGCGTGAGAATGGGAGTCGTGGATTTTCAATAAATTGCGAGAAGGATTGGGCGGAGAAAGCGGGACTAGGTTCTCTTGTCTGTTGGCTGGAGATAGGGATCGGGAACGATGCCGCCGCATTCGACACAGCGCACCTTGCCTGCTGCATGTTCTTCGTCCGAGACATGATCCGAGATCAGGCGGCTATGGTTGCACGCCCGAGAAGGGCTCATGGTGAACGGTGCGGAAGCTTTCTGAGGCTCTTTGAGGCTCACAGACATCTCCGGGATGCTAGTATCTCTCTCTAGTAGACTTGTTCTATCGTAAGTCCCTATATCCGCCAATGCAAGTCACAAGATGTAGGGGCATACGTAGTTTCCATGTTGATATCAAGTAGGAGACCTAAGCTATGAACGATATGAACCTCTACTGGGAAAATAAGAGCCTGGAGGCTGATTAGGGATGTCGCGGAATTGAACGGGTTTTTGAACGGGCAATGAGCGACAAGTTGGACAACAGGTTGCTGCAAATGGCTACAGTGGGGCAGGGAGCGGCCAGATGCTCTTCGTACTCGCAGAACAGGCAGGATAAGAATGGGTATGTTCGATGTGCGCAGGACAGGGCCGTCTGGCCGCTCATCTAAAGGGAGGTCGCGAGAGCCAGAAGGCCGTCGCTCAATATCGCAGTGGCGAACCATGCAGGGCATCTTTCTGTGAAGGCGGCATCACTGTTGCTTTATGTATCGAGAGGGCAGGTAGAAGGGAAACATTGTTATGTCTGTGACGAGAGTCTTGATCATGGGAGCGGCCGGCCGCGATTTTCATAATTTTAACGTGGTCTTTCGCGATCATCCTGAGTATCGGGTTGTCGCGTTTACTGCGGCGCAGATTCCCAATATCGGAGGGCGTGTTTATCCTCCGGCGCTTGCCGGGTCTCTTTATCCGGATGGCATTGCGATTTATCCGGAAGACGAGTTGGAGTCGCTCATCCGGACATACAATATCGACCAAGTGGTGTTCTCCTACAGCGACCTCTCGCATGAGGAGGTCATGCATCGAGCCTCGTGCGTGCTCGCGGCCGGGGCGGATTTTCGTCTCTTGAGCGCGAGGCGCACGATGCTGCAGGCGACAAAGCCTGTGGTGTCGGTCTGTGCCGTCCGGACAGGGGCTGGCAAGAGTCCTGCGACCAGGAGGATCGCATCGCTGCTGCGCGAAGAAGGACTTCGCGTAGCGGTCATCCGGCATCCCATGCCCTACGGGGATTTAACCAAACAGGCCGTGCAGCGTTTCGCCTGTCTGGACGATCTCCGCGCGGCGGATTGCACGATCGAGGAAAGGGAGGAGTATGAGCCGCATATTGCAGCGGGGGATGTCGTCTATGCCGGTGTGGACTACGAACGGATCATCCGCGAGGCGGCCAGTGAGGCGGATGTGCTGCTCTGGGACGGAGGCAACAACGATACGCCGTTCGTCGTCCCCGATCTGGAGATCGTCTTGCTCGATCCGCACCGGGCCGGCCACGAACTGGCCTACTTTCCCGGCGAGGTGAATCTCCTTCGCGCCGAGGTCCTCGTCCTCACCAAGATGGACTCGGCGAGCGCGGAGCAGATTCAGGTGGTGAGGGAGCACATCCGGCAGTTCAATCCGAAGGCGAGGGTGCTCGACACGACGATGCCGGTCACCGTCGACCGGCCGGATTTGATCAAGGGGAAACGGGTGCTCGTCATCGAGGATGGCCCGACGCTCACCCACGGAGGCATGAGCTTCGGCGCCGGGGTGCTTGCCGCGACAGAGCAGGGGGCTCGTGAGCTGGTCGATCCAAGGCCCTATGCAGTCGGGACGATCCAAGAGACTTTCGTCCAGTATCCCCATATCGGGAACGTGCTTCCAGCCATGGGCTATGGGGCGACGCAGGTCCGCGAGTTGGAAGAAACGATCAATCGAGTCCCTTGCGATGTCGTGTTGATCGCAACCCCGATTGACTTGGCCCGAATCATCTCTATCAAGCAGCCCACCTGCCGTGCCACCTATCGCCTTGAAGAGCAGGGGAGGCCAGGTTTTATGGATGTGTTGCAGGACATCATCCGCAACGCCAAAAAAGGATGAATCGTTTTCGCGGCGGCTGCCTCTCATGTAGTCAAAGAAGGAGGGGAATATGAAAGGAACTGCGACGACAAAGACGAAGCAAGCCAGGCAGCGGGCGATCGATTGCTGCCATCGCTGCAGCGGACTCATGGTGGCGGAGCTCTCGACCGACACAGGGACGGTGGAATGGCATTGTGTGACCTGCGGTGACCGGGTCGATCAGGTGATCATGGCTCACCGTCAACATCGGGAAACGCAGCAGGAACCTGAGCAAACGTTTGCCGGTTCTGGCCGATCCCGTTTGAATTAGCCGGCAATGTTCATGAATCGTCTCTCCGGTCATCGCGGGCTCGCGTAGCCTCCCCTTCTTGCGGCGCCGCGCGCGGGATGTTGTGTCAGCCGCTAGCGGAGAAAGAGGGAGCCTATGACACGGGAAGAATTGTTGGCGAAGGCCCAGAAGCCGGCTGAAGAGGCGCTGAAGCTCCATGCCTATTACAAAGGCAAGATCCAAACATCGCTCAAATGTCCGATTCGAGGCATCGAGGATTTCTCGATCTGGTACACGCCGGGAGTCGCAGCCCCCTGCCGCGCGATTCAGCGGCAACCAGACCTCGTTTACGAATATACCAACAAGGCCAATTCCATCGCGGTCATCTCGGACGGCACCAGAGTCCTTGGCCTGGGCGACATCGGCCCGGAGGCAGGCTTGCCGGTCATGGAGGGCAAGGCGCTGCTCTTCAAGTATCTGGGCGGCGTGGATGCGGTGCCGATCTGCCTCGGAACCAAAGATCCAGCGGAGATCATTCGGACGGTCAAGCTCCTGGAGCCCTCTTTCGGAGGGATCAACCTCGAAGATATCTCCATGCCCAAGTGTTTCCATATCCTTGAGGCCTGTCGAAAAGCCAGTGCCATCCCTGTGTGGCACGACGATCAGCAGGGAACTGGGACCGTGCTCCTGGCCGGCCTGCTCAATGCCTTGAAGGTCGTGGGGAAGGAGCTGGGCAGGGTTCGTATCGCGATGATCGGCATGGGAGCGGCCAACGTACCGACCTACCGGTTTCTCACAGCCAGCGGAGCCCTGCCCGCGTCAATCCTGGCCTGCGACTTGGGCGGAATGTTGGGACGCCACAGGCGGGACTATGAAGCAGAGCCAGCCTATGCAGAACAGTGGAACATCTGTCTGGAGACCAACCCGACAGGCCTGCAGGGAGGGATTGTCGAGACTTTGCGAGGAGCGGATGTTTGCGTCGCCTTTTCAGCCGGGGGCATCATCAAGCCGGAGTGGATTCAGACGATGGCCAAGGATGCCATCGTTTTTGCCTGTGCGAATCCGGTTCCGGAGATTTGGCCCTGGGAGGCGCAGGAGGCAGGGGCGAGGATCGTGGCGACGGGGCGGAGCGATTTTCCCAATCAAGTGAACAATTCGCTGGTCTTCCCCGGCATCTTTCGCGGGGCTTTGGATGTGCGGGCCCGCACTATCACGGACGAGATGGCCATGGCTGCGGCACAGGAGTTGGCGAGCTGTGCCGAGGCCAGGGGACTCAGCGAGAATTATATTCTGCCGACCATGGACGAGTGGGAAGTGGTCCCGCGAGTGGCGGTGACGACAGCCTTGAAGGCGCAAGAGCAGGGAATTGCGCAGTTGCGGAAAACGGCCGATGAGCTGCGCCGGTCCGCGGAAGGGAAAATCATAGAAGCGCGCAGGGCGCTCGATGTCCTCATCAGTGGAGGGGTTATTGCACCGCCACCTGAGAAACGCTGAACGATGAGCGGTGAATGATGAACAACGAAGCCCTTTGCGTATTATCGTGTTGCGTTCTGAGTTTTTTCGCAGTCTGTCACATCATGTGGCCTTCACAGGCTCGTTGATTTCCTCACGCGAGTGATTACCTGATAAGCGAGAGAGGTGGAACGCTTCGAGAGGTCGGCAGCCTGATTCGAGTTTGACCCGCTCTTGTGCAGCCAGTGTGCAAAGGGCGCTGTTCCTGCTTCGGTGGCGGGGTGATGGTTCGAGGGACGCGCTTTCGATGCTCGGTGCCAGTAGGCACGGCTCGGGAGGTCCGAGTCTGAACAAAGAATGAGGCGCGGGGCAATCAGCGAAGGCGACTGAAGGGGTGCTGAACGTCACCTTGTTTGGATGGCAGGTTCGGTAGCCCACGCAAGGGCGGGCCGTCTTTTTGGGCAGAATGCTGAAAAATCCACCCAGCGTCGTTCTCGCCTTGAACGCATCCTCAACGTAGCCAGGGGCTACGCCTCCGGTGCGTTCGTCGGCTGCGGCCTTGCTGGCTGGCTTTTTGAGCATTCTGCTACGTGACGCGTTCTCATTTCCATTTTTAAGTGAGCCTGTTCATGCAGCGAGTCTCAGAGATACGGTCTCATGAAAACCACACACTATAAATTGGAGTTCGCGCGTGGGGGCTTGTGAAGAGGGGGAATAAAAAACCGGAGCGGGGGCGGGTCAGAGAGCTCTGTGTGTATTGTGGAGGTCTTAGAGGGGCTTTAGGCTTCCCACCCGTCGGCGGGCTTGCTCACCACCCCTGCGCTCGACCTCGATTCCCTTGAATGTTCCTCTCACCGAGGCCTCCGCTCACCTACAAGATAACCGTACTTCGCGAGAGGTCAACCGTCAGGCTGCGAGGCCGTGGGGGTTCGCTGTGAGTGAAGCGTTCTTTTTCTTTTCCTCGCCGATGGTGCGTTCGCGTAATCGCCGGACAAGCTCCTGGTAGGAGTCGGCGCGGATGATCTTGTCGAACTGGCTGCGGTAGTTTTTGACCAGGCTGACCCCGTCCGCGACGATGTCGTAGGCATGCCAGGTTCCATCTTTCAGGTGCAGACGGTAATCCATCGGGATTTCGACTTTGCTCGACCTCAGTTCGGTCCGCACCTCTGCATAGTTCCCTTCGATCCGTTCGGAGAGATAGGCGACCTGCTCGCCAGAGTAGCCTTCGATTTTTTCGGCATAGCGGTCGGAGAGAAAGCTCTTGAACAATTCGACGAACTCGGTCCGTTCGCCTGCCGTGAGGGGGACCCAGTGGGCGGCGAGCGCCCGCTTCGACATTTCCGTGTAGTCGAAGCGGGCCGCGATGACTTCTTCCAGCATATGCCGCCGCGGGATGAGCTTGGCCGGATCTTTGAGTGTCTCGTCTTCGAGGATGTGGAAGACCTTGTTGATGGTTACGCGCACCACCTCCGTAGGGGCTTCTGAAGCTTGGCTCGTTGAGCCGAACGCAACAACGCCCGTCAGGGCCACAAGCCATAGAGCCAAGGCGAGAGCTCCGCTGTGCGCGGTTCGATGTTCCGACAACCTCGAACGTCGAACCCAGATCCCTCCCCAGTTTCGCCTTTCCCGTCCGTCGCGCCCCTTTCGCTCGGCTATCCTCATGACTCGTTAGTCCAGCACGAAGGTGACTTTGAGGTCCACGCGATACAAGGTGACCTTGCCGTTATCGACCACCACATGTTGCTCCTTTACCCAAGCCGATTTGATGCCATGGATGGTTTTCGATGCCCTGGTGATCCCGTCCTGAATGGCCGCTTCAAAACTATTCGGCGATTCGGCGCTGATCTCGATGATTTTCGCGACGGACATAACGCACCTCCTCTATTGTGTATTGCGCGCAGGGGCGCGGTGGTTGAGAGATTGCACGCTACTTCACGGTTTCGGCGTTGCGGCCCCTTCCTTGTCTTTTTCGGCTAGGCCGCTTTTCTTCATGCTGTCAAGGAGCTGCTCCAGTTGTTTGACCCGTTCCCGTGCGAGTGTCATTTCCATCTGCAGCTCGTGTAACAGGCCTTGCTCCAGCGAGCCGACGCTCAGGCGAAGCCGGTCGGTTTCTTTGGCAACTCCTTGCAGCGTCCCTTGTGATGCATCGAAACGGGCTTTCAGGTTGTCCACGGCGATGCCGAGGGATTTGAGCAACAGGATGTCCGATTTCACGGCTTCGACGGCTTGGCGGGATTGCGCCGCTTCGGTTCGCGCCGTCGCCACCTGTTCGCTCAGTTGGGCCTGGACCGTTTCAAGATCTTTCGTGGTGGCACAGCCGGAGGCCAGAAGAATGGCCAGTCCGGCAAGGCTCCAGCCGAGGGCATCGGAAACAGTGCGGCCTATAGCCGAATGAACCTGAGTCATGAATACGCTCCTTTTGTTCGCTGAAGTATTGCGTGGCTGTGGTGTGGGCGATGGAGAGACCGCAGTCCTCAACAGCAACGGGTGCCTCGTGATTCGCATCATACCCAGTTGAACAGCAAACGCCGTGCCGGGAGCCCCTGTCAAACCGATTCACAGGGGCCTTGCTAACAGAGGGCCCTGACGTGGCGGGATAGGGAGGAGGGGGCTGCCCTTCTGTTTGATTGAGCAGGCTGCCTCAACTTTGGGAATGTGACTGGTGCAATAGGCGACAGGTTCCCGCTCGGCTTACTGGTGTCATTGGAGTTGCCGGAGTTCTTCATAGTGGTTGGAGACAACCTGATTGAGTGTTTCCCGAAGTTCATCTCCCTGATAGCGGCGACTCGCTACTTTTCGGAGCCTCGCGGCGAGCCCCCCGTCGCCGAGGGTCCAGTCAGCCCATTTCACAAAATCCTCTCGACGGTCGTGGTATTCGAGGCTCTTCAGCGGGAGGATTGGAATCAGAACGGATAGTTCGTGCAGGCTGGCTGCTTCTATCCCCAGGGGGCCTTGTTCGGTTTGGAAAGAGAACCGTTTCCCCGGCGGGAGAGGCACGTCGAGATATTTATAGAGATGGCGGATGTGAGGGACGCGCCGGATGGCCGGGCGCAGGCGAACGATCTCGCCACTGCAGAGCAAGGCGCTCCCCATGGGGATTTGATCGAAGGATGTCTGTTGCAGCCCGCAGACGGCGCAGGCGGCCCTGAGAGAGTCCCCGATTTGACGGTCCGTGAGGCGGGTCACGAGGCAGTGGTGGAGCGAGGCCAGCACCGACTGGCTGAGGCGGTCCGGCCGATAAGAAACGAACGTCCAGCCGCCGGTCTCCAGCATGGGCTGGAGCAGGGTCGCGACCTCGCTCCCGTCCAACAAGAATTCCTGCGCTTCATCGAGCACGATCCAATGGGGGCGGAATTTGCGTTCACGCACTGGGCGTATCGCCCGAAGCAGTTCGCCAAGATAGTGGCTCCGTAAGTTGACCGGATAATGGCTCAGGTCGAGGACCAGGGACACGCCTCCCTCGTCGAGGAGCGACACTACGGCGGAGGGGGGAGGGAGGGTGGCTTGGTCGCCGCTGATTGAGACGAACCGCGGCAAGACGCGGAGCCCGCGAAAGTCTCCTTCGGGATCGATGAGGAGGACCTGATAGTCTTCGTGGTGCAGTCCTTCCGCGAGTAGGCCGACCATCCAGGACTTGCCGGTGGCGGAATTACCGAAGACACCCAGGTTGCGCCCCGCGAGCTGCGCCGCGGGGAGGTGAATGGCTGTGCCAGACTCAGTCTGTCCCAGCAGGATCGGCCGCTCTCGCTTGAGCGGGATATCCAGGAACTGTCCGCCGAGCGGATAGCGCGTGAGAATTTCCAGGACCCCTTGGGGGCCTGGGGCGGTGGCGAGGACGTCGGAGGTTTCGATGACGGAGGGGACGGCGTCAGCCACGGCGACCGAGACTTCGGCCAGGGTCAGCATCGAGAGATCGTTTTCTGCATCGCCGAACGCCGCGAGGTTTCTGGGCGACAGACCACACAAGGTCAGCAGCCGTTCCAGGCCGGTGCCTTTCGTCGCCCCTGGTGGCAGCACCATGACCGCGCTTTTGTTGTACTCGATCGAGGTACTGCTGCCGTGCGAACTGAGGATATGCCACAGGGCCTGGTCATGGGGCGTCCAGGTGGCGGCAATGGCGAGCCCCCGCTCGAACGGAATGCCCGCTTCCTCGATGGCCTTGACCAGTCGCGGATCCAGTTGACCGAACGGGAGGTAGGTCTCGCCACTGGCCGTATGGGTCAGGACCGCGCCGTTTTCCCACACGATGCCGGCAAAGAGATCTCGCAGGCTGCCCAGGTCCACGGTCTCGTAGCGGCGTCCCGTGACCAGGAATAGCACATGGCCGCTGTTGCGGCATTGTGTCAACGCTGTATGGACCTCAGCCGGGACATTCCCGTTGACGGCGAGCGTCCCGTCGAAGTCGAAGGCCATGACGCGGCGGTACATAATTTAGAAGGCAAGCCGAGATTCAGACTGACGAACGATGCCGGGTTTCATTCTTCCCAGTCCTGAATCGCGCCCGCGCCTCAATCTTTCTGTTTGGTCGAATGAGCTGTTGGGATCACGGGTATTTCAGCCGTAGCCGCTTGTTCTCCACGATCGTGTCCTGGATCACTTTGCGGAAAGTATCTCCCAAGACATCATTCAGCAACGACTGGACATCTTCCGGTTCGAACCAAAAGACATCGTTGCGTCCCTTCCCGTGCAGTGTCAGGCGGATGGTGCTTCCGTCCGCGAGATTCTCTGCTTGTAACGAGAGTTTTGTGTTCGTCGTGATTTCGGTGAAGCCGACCCGGCTCTTGGCGTGAACTGACAAGTCGAGGATTCGTCCTGTGATGAGGACATCGGCCGCACCGGCCTCTTGTGTGACCACCTGCCAGCCCTTCGCGGTCAGGTAGTCGGCCAGGGCCAGGGCGACCGCATCGGCTGGTTTGCCTCCCGGGACATCGAAATAACTGACACCGCCCCACAGATGGGTCCGGACTCCAAGATTGGTGTGATGGCTTCGACTGTCTTCGAACGGCCCCATCGCCACCCGCAGGGGGGCATTCTGTGTTGCGCCCACCCCAGCCCCAGTTGCAAGGGGATGGATCTGGAGCGGAACAATCTCGCCAGTCCCGGCGCATCCAGCCAAGGTCATGAGACTGATCCAGCACATAAGCAACGTGCGACGTTTCTTCACAAGTCCCTCCTTCATGCAAAGCCCCTGAGGACCGTTCTTCCGGCTAGCTTCTCCGTAGCCTCGGTGACTCTCCGGTGAGGTGAGCCTCTGGATTCAATCGCAACGGGCGTCACTGTAGGTTGATCCAGAATCAATGAGTTTGGTGCGAGCACAGTGATGCCATGGCAAGAACGGGGCCAGGTCACAGGGACATCAGTTCAAGGTCCATTTGTGGAAAATTCAGACGGTAGGTCTTAACTAATGAAAAATGCTCTTAAGATCTGTGGAGATCCGCTACAGAGGCCAGCAACTATGCTGTGGCGAAAATCCGCCAGGGTTCCCCATCGTTTGTGGGAGGCGACTGTGGACTTGCCTCTGGCCTCGGCGAATCCGTACTTGCGGTGAAGGAGTAGTGATTCACGGCGACTAACGTGTGCGGGGTGATTCGGTTGCGGGAGTCAGTTCGCCCCGTAAAAACTCACCCATCCTGGAGAATTCGAACGGTTTCAGGAACGATGCGCGGGCGCCGGCCGAGAGCGAGAGCGAGGACAAGGTCTGCAGATTCATGTCACTCATCGTGATGACCGGCAGGTCCGGGTAGAGGGAGCGGATGAGGTGGAAGGCCTCGATTCCAAAGGTGTCGGAGAGCGAGAGGTCGAAGAGGATGCTATGAGGCCGGTCCGCAGTCAATTTCTTGAAGACCGCTTTCAGGTCCTGCGCATAGATGGCTTGGTGTCCTGCATTATTCAGCCAATCGGTCAGGCTCATGCCGAAGTGCTGGTCGGGAGAGAAAACAACGACGCGCAGGCCCGTCTTTTTGTTAGAGATCTGCATGGATGTTCGTTTCCTGCTGGAATCATCCAACGTGCCGCAACGTCCATCGGAGCGCTTTCTGAGCGACCGGTGACGGGCTCAGGTGAGCCACTGGTTGTATGGACTAACACTGCTTGAGGCGGAAGGCTGTTGCATGGTCGATTCGATTGAAAGGGCCTGCGCTATACGGTATTCGCCTGTTCGATGGGAACGAAGCGATCATTTTGAAATTATATTTACTTAAGATAAACGTTGAACGGATTACTTCCAAATAAGTTTACCGGCAAATAGCGGCCGGTAAAACTAGGGGCGCTACTAGTGCGTGGCGAATATCTTACTAGTGCATGCCAGGGGTGAGGCGAGCCTTGCTTGGCGCTTTGTCAGACCGTCCGGACCTGACCGAGAATTTCCCGCTCCGCAACAAGCCAATCATTCTGCGGAGATCCATCTCGGCCCTCTCGTTCGAGGTGGAGTTCATAGGCCCGTTTTGCGATCAGGGCTTGCAGGCTATCGCAGCAGGACGGAGGCAGCGGATGGGGGTGTTGCGCCGGCGGCTTTTTGGGCTGTTGCGGTTGTTGCTGTTTGGGGGCCGGCGCCTTCCGGACCGATTTTGTCGAGCGAGTTTTGACCGGCTTCAGGTCTGGCTCCTTCTGAGGATTACGTAACGAAAATTTCAATGGCTTGGCCATCATCGGGACGGAGGCAAGGGACAATTAAGACAGGTCAACGGAAGCGCCTGTTTTGGTGAAGGGCGGAGCCTCGATGTTCGACCAGCCGGTGAGCAGGTCATGGGCCCTTTCCGATCTCACGGAGATATTGCCGCACCGCTTCCTGGACCTTCGTGAAGCAGGCTGGGCAATAGGCGTGGGTGAGGGGGAAATCGGCCTGGTTCAGGCCGGAGATCTCTCGATAGGTCTGCTTCGTGCCCCAACGTTCAGGGCCAGGAGAAGATCCGGTCTCGTCTCGAACGAGTCCGCAGGTGCAACAAACGGTGAGCAAGGTCGGCGAGCTGTATGATTCACTCCTGGGGGCGGCAGGCGCCTCATGGGTCGTCTGCTCCCTGGTTTCCCGTAGCGACATCGCGCGCCCTCTCTGTCCGTCACCTGACTATGCATGGGGTGTTTGCCTTACTTGTTTGCGTTAAAGCAATCGACATGCCTGACTGCTTCATGGAGGGCTACTGAGGATTCTTGTTGGTCTAGCAGGGGCTTGCAGCGTGAACAGAGCAGGTGGGGGAAAGGGTCCTGTTTTTTTCTGGAGACAAATGCCTCAGGGTGATTTCGTCCCTGTCGCTCTGTGCAACAGAGGCAGCATGATGCTCCTGGGCGATCGGCTTGTGTGGCTCAGCCCTGTGTCAGGCGCTTGCCCCGGCGGATCGTTGCGGCGCGAGCGAGAGGAGGTAGCGGAACGGAGCCGGATGTTTGAGGGCGATGGTGCCTTCCCGCGTCAGCCGATCTACGGCGGAAAAGACTTGGGCCCAGGAATAGCCAGGCAGCAGGACGGCCAGTTCCTCCAGCGAACAGGTCCCGATCCGGGCGAGTTGCTGCTGAATGGCCGATTCAAGCGAGTATCTCTGTGCCATGTCATGCCCCATAAAAAACGAAGTAACGAGTGAGGAAAGGCCTGCGCCTCATCTGTGACGAGCTGGCTCAACGGACAGCGGGACGATCTGTCCGCAACGTAACGCAAGGATCTGGGTAGGGATACTAGGATGAGCCCTAGTCCTGCTGGGTGATATTACTAGTTAATAGTCATAATCTGCGGAAGACAATACGACTCAAGCCCTCCAAGGGGCCGTAGGGCCGGGGCAATCGGGCGGCCTGGCAGCGAGGGCTCTCCTTGCTAGGCCTAGGGGAAAAGCCTAGAATCTAGATCTGTTGAGACTTTCAGCCGCTGGCGCCATTTCCCGGCGCCGCGGTCTCTGCCTTGCTAGGAGAAGCCCTTGTGGCTGCGACAAGAAAGACGAAGAAAAAGACTGTTTCTGTGAAGACCGGCTCTACACGCAAGGGTGTGAAGCGGTCTCCTGCGAAAAAGCCGATGCGCCTCCCCGCGGCAGCCGCTCTACCGGCCCTGCTTCCCCTAGAACTGCCTGGTTGTCTGGTCGTCGGGATCGGCGCCTCCGCCGGCGGGTTGGAAGCTATGGAAGAGGTCTTCCGCCACCTGCCTCCGACTAGCGGCATGGCCTTCGTGGTGGTGTCGCACCAGCATGCGGGCCATGTCAGCCTCCTGCCGAGCCTCCTCAGTAAATGTACGGCGATGCCGGTGCTGGAGGCCAGGGACGGGATGGAGGTGGAGCCTAATCGCGTCTATCTGGCGCCGGGCGGCACCAACGTGGCAATTCTGCACGGGATCCTGCACCTCATGGAGCCTGACGTACAGGAGCGGGTGCCCCTGCCGATCGATTACTTCTTCCGTTCGCTGGCGGAAGACCAGAAGCAACGAGCGGTGGGGATCGTCCTGTCCGGGACCGGCAGCGACGGCACGGTGGGCCTGCGCGCGGAGCTTGACGAAGCCGGCCCTGCCGCTCCCTGAGCGAGACGTTTCGCAAACGCTGCAGAAGATCTTTATCCTTTTGCGCGATCGGACCGGGAACGATTTTTCCCTCTATAAAGAGAATACGATTCAGCGGCGCCTCGAACGGCGGATGAACGTGCACCAGATCGAAAATCTGAAGTCGTATCTCCGGTTTGTCCAAGGGAATCCGTCTGAACTCGATGCCCTGTTCCAGGAGCTGCTCATCGGGGTGACTAGCTTCTTTCGTGACCCGCAGGCCTTTGAGCTCCTCGAGCAGAAAGTGCTACCGGCTCTTGTGGAGGGCAAGCAGGAGGGCGCGACCCTGCGCCTCTGGGTCGCCGGCTGTTCCACCGGCGAGGAGGCCTATTCGCTGGCCATCCTCCTCGTGGAGTATCTGGCCCAGAAACATCTCCGGCTCACCGTCCAGATTTTCGCCTCCGATCTGGATAGCCGGGCCATTGACCAGGCGCGCACCGGCCTCTACCCGGTCGGCATCGCCGGGGACCTGACGCCGGCCCGTTTGCAGCGGTTCTTTACCAAGGAAGACGGCAACTACCGGGTCAAGAAGGAAATCCGTGATCTGGTCGTCTTTGCGACCCATAACCTCCTGACCGATGCCCCCTTTACGAAGCTGGACCTCCTGTCCTGCCGCAATCTCCTGATCTATCTGGACGCCCCGGCGCAACGGAAAATTCTGCCCCTGTTTCACTATGCCTTGAAACCGAACGGCATTCTGTTTCTCGGTTCCTCCGAAACGATCGGGGATTGCGACCATCTCTTTATGACCATCGACCGGAAATGGAAGCTGTTCAAACGGACGGCGGAGCCTGGCACCTATCCCAATCTGGAACGGTTTCCTTGCGGATTGATGAAAGGGACCCCCGCGACCCATGCGGCGGCCGAGGCGCCGCTCTTTCCTGCACGGCCCGCCTCCATTTCCACGCTGATCCAGCAGTTGTTGGTCGCGCGCTTCGCACCGGCATCGGTCGTGGTCAACGGCCGGGGCGAGGTCGTCTACGTCCATGGACAGACCGGCGCCTATCTGCAGCCGGCGCCAGGCCCGCCGACCCACCATCTGCTGGAGATGGCGCGGGAGGGGTTGCAGCATGATCTGGCCACCGCGCTGCATCAGGTGGAGCAGAAGGGGACGGATATCTTGCGCCGGGACGTGCGGGTGAAGGCCAACGGCCATTTCATCCTGGTCAACGTGAGCGTCAAGAAAATTGCCGAGCCGGAGGCCCTCCAGGGGCTGATCCTGGTCACGTTTGAAACGGTGCAGGAAGAGAAGAAGCCTGCCGCCAGAAAGGGCGCGCCTGTGCGAGGGGCCGAACCGCAGACACAAAGGGGAGCCAGGCTCATGCAGGAACTGGAGTTTACGAAGCAGCGGTTGCAACGGACGGTCGAGGAACTGCAAACCTCCAATGAGGAGCTGAAGTCCACCAACGAAGAATTGCAAAGCACCAACGAAGAATTGCAAAGCACCAACGAAGAATTGGAGACGGCGAAGGAAGAGATGCAATCGCTCAATGAAGAGCTGGTGACCGTCAATGCCGAACTCCAGGGCAAGCTCGATGACCTCTCGGACGCGAACGACGATTTGCAGAACCTCTTAAACAGCACGGAGATTGCCACCATCTTTCTGGACAACGAGCTGCGCATCAAGCGGTTCACGCTGGAGGCGAAGCGGGTGAGCAGCCTGATCGCCGTCGATGTCGGGCGGCCCCTGTCGGACATTGTGTCGAAGCTGACCTATGGCCGGCTGTTGGAGGATGCCCAGGCCGTGCTCCAGACGCTCGTCGTGAAGGAGCAGGAGGTCCAGGCCGCCGACGGGAGCTGGTTCTTGATGCGGATCCTGCCCTATCGGACCGCCAAGAACACCATCGACGGGCTCGTGCTGACGTTTCTGGACATCACCAAGAATAAGCAGGCGGAGCAGGCCGTCCAGGTCTCGCGCAGCCTGGCCAGCAGCATCGTGGAGGCGATGCGCGAACCCTTGCTCGTGCTGGACGAGCAGCTTCGCGTCGTCTCGGCCAACCAGTCCTTCTACCGGACCTTTCGGGTGCAGCCGCGCGAGGTCGAGCAGCAGCTTCTCTACCACCTCTGCAACGGGGCCTGGAACCTTCCCGCCTTGCGCCATCTGCTGGAAGAGGTGCTGCCCCAGGACCGTTCCTTCCAGGACTTCAGCCTGGACCAGATCTTCCCGCAGATCGGCCGGAAGGTCTTGGCCCTCAATGGCCGGCGTCTGGAGCAGGAGGTCTCGCAGCCAGGCCGAATCTTGTTGGCCATGGAAGAGGTGAAGGTTGAAGAATAGGCTGAAGGGGCGAAGGCTGAAGGCTGAAGTGTTTGGAACGTCGAACCGTGACCTTCGGCCTGACCCCCTTCAGCCTTCAGCCTAGCCGGGGAAGTTGTGATGCCTAAGAAGCCAGACAGATCCATGAAACGCACCGGGCTTCGCCGGCCGGCGGAAACCTTGCTGCGCACTACGAAGCGTGAGGTCGCGGCCATGCCGGTCCCTGACGTGCAACGGCTGGTGCATGAGTTGCAAGTGCATCAGATCGAGCTGGAGATGCAGAACGAGGAGCTGCGCCGGGCTCAGGTGGAGCTCGAAGCGGCGCGCGACCGGTATGCGGACCTTTATGATGCTGCGCCCACCGGCTACCTGACGTTGAATTCCAAGGGGATCATTCTGGAAGCGAATCTGCCGGCCTGCGCTGTACTGGGCATGAACCGGAAGTCGTTGCTGGGGAAATCCCTTGTCCAGTTTGTGGCGCCGAAGGATCAGCCGACGCTTGTGCGCCACAGCCGCGAGCTGTTTACGGCAGGAACGAAGCAAACGTGCGAAGCGGGTCTTGCGGCACAGAGCGGTCTCACGGTCCGGTTTGAAAGCGTGGTCGTTCTGGATGAAGCGGGGCAGCTGAGCCGTCAGCTCACCACCCTGTTGGACGTCACGGAGCGCACCCGTGCAGCGGCGGCCTTTCAGGACTGGCAGCAGAAGCTGGAGTGGCAACGGACTCTGGAGGCGCGGGAGCGGATCGGCCATGATCTCCATGACGGGATCCTTCAATCCCTCTATGCCATAGGCCTGAGCCTCGAACGGTGCAAGCTGGATCTGTCGAAGGCCCCGGCGAAGACCACGGCTCTTCTGACCCAAAGCATTGGCCAATTGAGGGTGGCGATGCAGGAGGTGCGGACTTTCATCGGGGGGCTGGAGACGGAGGGCCTGATGGGGAGCGATTTGCCGATGTCGCTCCGCACCATGGCCGAGACCTTGGCGCAGTTCCATGGGAGTCCGGTTCAGGTGTCCGTCGATTATGGCGTCGCGGCCGGACTGTCGCCCGCGCAGAGCCTTGAGGTCCTCAAGCTGGCCAAGGAGGCGCTCAGCAATAGTTTACGGCATGCCCAGGCCACGGAGGTACGGGTTTCGCTCCTTCGGCGGAACGGCCAGGTCTGTCTCGTGGTGCGAGACAACGGCGTCGGCTATGACCGGAGCGATGTATCCGGGACTGGCTATGGGCTGGCCAGCATGGCAGCTCGCGCCCGCAATATCGGCGCGACTCTGTCTGTGCGCTCGGCGCCTCAGCAAGGCACCTGCGTGGCGCTCAACCTCTCGACGCAGACTGGCCAGCAGGATCGTGCCGGGCAGGGGGACTGTCCCTTGCGGGTCGATCTGAAGTCGACGGCCAAAGGATCACGGCGCAGCGCAGGAAGCAAGGGCGATGTCGTGTCCCTACCGGACGGTCTGCGTTCCTGCCCATTCTGCCGGTCTCCCTCGCTCTGTATCATCGGGGATGAATCGTCTAATCGTACGGATTGATCGTCCGGAGTCCGCTCAGTGCGAAATCGCTATGGCCAAGAAACCTGACGGATCAAAGAAACTTGCGGAACCCCGCCGACCAGCGGGAGCGAAGCTGCCTGCTTCGGCCCGCAAGGTGGCCGCCTTGCCAGGCCAGGCGTTACAACAGGTCGTGCATAAATCGCAGGTTCAGCAACTCGTGCTGGAGTTGCAGAACGAGGAGCTGCGCCGGGTGCAGGCGGAGCTGGAGGCGGCCCGCGATCGTTATGTGGGCCTTTACGATTTTTCTCCGGCCGGCCACCTCACGCTGGATAGTCAGGGCTTGATCGAAGAGGCCAACTTGAGGGCGGGGGCGCTGCTCGGTCTCGATCGGGACCAGCTGGTCCTGCAACCCCTCGCGCCATTCATCGCCGCGGAGGATGAGGACCTGTTCCAGCGCCATTGCCGGGCGGTGGTGCAGACGGGCTTGCGGCAAAGCTGCGAGGTGCGTCTCAGGGAAGGGGCCGGCGGCGTGCGGTGGGTCCATCTGGAGAGCCTGGCGGTTCACGAGCAGCCGGGGCGTATTACCCGTTGGCGGACGGCCCTGCTGGACATCAGCGATCGCAAATTGGCGGAGCTGGAGCTGGAGACGCAGCGGGGACAGCTGGAGGCGATTATCGGGTCGGCGATGGATGCCATCATTACCGTGGATGAGCAGGAGCGCGTGGTGCTCTTCAATCGCGCGGCGGAACTGATGTTTCTCTGTCCGGCCGCCGACGTGCTCGGGCAATCGCTCGATCGGTTCATTCCGGAACGGTTCAGGGCCGCGCATCACCGTGGCATGGCGAGCTTCGCCAAGACGGCTCCATCCCCCTCCTCGATCGAACGACTCCGAGAGCTGAGGGGCCTGCGAGCCAATGGAGAGGAATTCCCCAGCGAGGCTTCCATCTCCCATGTCCGGGTCGAGGGCAAGCAACTCTTTACCGTCGTGCTGCGGGATATTACCGAGAGCAAGGTGGCGGAGGAGGCCTTGCAGGCCAGAGACGCCTTTACCCGCACGGTCCTCAACTCGCTTCCCGCGCAGGTCTGTGTGTTGGATACGGGTGGCGTGATCCTCAAGACGAACGATGCCTGGACGGAGCTGGTCCGGCAGCGGGTGGAGGGGGCTTTCACCCTGGGGGCGGTCGGGGACAATTATCTTGAGCTGTGCCGCCAGGCCATCGCCGGCGGCGCGTCGACAGGCCAGGGCATTCTGAACGGCGTGGCATCTGTGTTGGTCGGGCATCATGTGGGCTTTAGCACCGAATATAGCGCGCCGCTGCCGGAGGAAGAGGGCTGGTACATGGTGCGGGTGACGCCACTGAAGGGGGCGCAGGGTGTCGTCATTTCGCATATGGACATTTCGGAGCGGGTGCGGATGGCGCGGGCGTTGGAGCAGCATCTGCTCCTGCTGGGCGAACAGCGGCGGGAGCTGGAATCCCTGACGGGGAAACTGATCCAGGCCCAAGAGCAGGAGCGCAAGCGGATCGCGCGCGAATTGCATGACGACTTCAATCAACGATTGGCGGCCCTGTCGGTGGAGCTGGAGACCCTGGAGCGGTCCCCGATCGTGACCGCGGAGCCGGTCGGGCGGCAACTCGCGGCGATCCGTGAACAGGTCGGGCGGCTCTCGGACGACCTGCATAACATGGCCTATCGGCTGCATCCCTCGCTGCTCGAACATGTCGGGCTGGAGGTGGCCATGCGAGACCACATCGCCGAGTTCAGGAAGCGCACCAGGCTCCCCGTGACTTTTCTGGCGCGTGCGGTGCCGGAGACGATTGCTCCGGACGTGGCCACGAATCTGTTTCGCGTGACGCAGGAAAGCCTGCAGAACGCGGCCAAACATGCCCAGGCGACCGAGATCACGGTCCGGCTCGTCGGGTCGCCCAAGGGAATCGGCGTATCGGTGTGCGATAACGGCAGGGGATTCGATCTGGAGAGCAAACAGGCTCGCGTGAAAGGACTCGGGTTAGTGAGCATGCAGGAGCGCGCGCGCGTCTTGAACGGGTTTCTCCGGATCTATTCCGTTCCGCAAGGGGGCACGAAGGTCTGTGTCTGGATTCCTCTTTCTCAGGAGGGTGCATGAAGAAGCCGCGCGTATTGATGGCCGATGACCATTCCCTGATCCTCGCCGGGCTGCGGAAGCTGGTGGAGGCCGACTGCGAGGTGGTGGGCACGGCGGAAGACGGCCGGACCCTCGTGGCGGAGGCGCAGAAGCTGCGGCCGGATCTGATCCTGCTGGACATCTCGATGCCGCTCTTGAACGGACTCGACGCGGCCAGACAGCTCCGCACCCTGGTGCCGGAGAGCAAGCTGATCTTCCTCACCATGCATGCCAGTTCCACGTATGCGATGGAGGCCTTCCAGGTCGGGGCCTCCGGCTATCTCCTCAAACGCTCCGCGGCGTCAGAGCTCGGCCTGGCGATCCAGTCCGTCCTGCAGGGCCAATGTTATCTCACGCCCTTGCTGACCAAGGAGGTGCTGGACTCGGTCCTCAAGCCAACGGTTCGGGAGCCAGGCCAGTCCAAGGCCCTCACCCCGCGCCAGCGGGAGGTGTTGCAGCTGGTGGCCGAGGGCCGCGGCACGAAAGAGATTGCCACGATCCTGAGCGTCTCGGTGAAAACGATCGAGTTCCATAAGTCCCGTATCATGGAGCAGTTGGACGTCCATTCCACTGCCGACCTGACGAAATACGCGATTACCCACGGCATCACCGGCCTCTAGTCTGAAAAGCCCGCTGCCGGGAAACGCTGAGTGCTGAACGATGAACGCTGAGCGGTGGATGATGAGCAAGGAAATGGTGGCACTTCAGCATTCTGCGTTCATAGCTCATCGTTCAGTCGTCCTCTAGTAGGATTGCTTTCCAGCGCTAGGGTTGTCCCTAGTTTCACTCTCCCCTCAAGACGCCTACGATATCTGCATATTTCCTAGGGATAATAGCTGGTAACCATGCTGAAGCCACGAATCTTGCTGGCCGACGATCATCCAGAGGTGCTGGAAACCTTGCGGAACCTCTTGGGCTCCGACGGGCTGGGTGAGGTCGTGGGCACGGTGATGGACGGTCAGGCGCTCGTGGAAGCGGCGCAGCGGCTGAAGCCGGATCTGATTTTCTCGGACATCTCGATGCCAGGGCTCAACGGGCTTGATGCGACTCGCCTGCTCCAGACCTGCGTTCCGCTGAGCAAGGTGATTATTCTGACGGTCCATCGGGAGCCGGTCTATGTGTCACAGGCCTTCGAGGCGGGAGCCAGGGGCTATCTGCTGAAACGGTCCGCGGTGGCCGAACTGCCGCAAGCCATTCGGCATGTGCTGGCCGGCGATTGTTATATCGGGCTGGAGGTGAGCAAGGACTGGACGGCTGCCGAGGGAGACGAGGCGCGGCCGGATCAGCCTGAGCTCTATCGACGTCAGGCGCTTCCCCCCCGTGGCAGGCTACAGAATCAGCTAGAGCAGGTGCTGCGAGGCTTGAGTGTTGGAGGGGAGCGGGTGTTGGAGGCCGGCAATCATTCAGCAGACGATTGGAGGAGGCTCACGCAGGAAGAGGAGGCTTCGCTTCCTTTGTTGGAGCCGTTGTTCGCCCGTCACCTCGATCAAATTCTGGATGTCCTGGCCCGTCACCTCGTGAGCGACCCCGACATGGCCTGGTTGTTGTCGGACGATCTTCAGGTGGTCCGTATGAAACGGGCGCAGCGAGATTGTGTGCGTGCGCTGTTGAATCACGTGCGCGCGAAGGCGCTCGGGAGAGGCGGAACGCCGGCAGCAGACTCTCGCGAGTTGTTGGGGTTTGACGCAGCCTGGCGCCTTCGCACCTTCGCCCAGGTTCTAACGGTCTTTCAGCCGTTGTTGTGTGACGCCTTTCGGACGAGGCCCAGCTTCTACCAGACGGTCTGGAGCGCCTTGCTGAAAGTGGTGTTCTCTGATCTTGATGTGGCGTTGCGCGCATCCCTCACGCAGGGTTGTGACCGGGTGGAGGCGGCCAGGCGTGACATGAGCGAGATGCGCAGGGCTATGGATCTTGCCCAGGAGAAACAGGTAGCAGAAAAAACCCAGCGGCAGGCTGAACATCTGATGTTCGCGGCGCAACTCACGGCCTGCCAGGCGAAGGTGTCCGGATTGGCCCAAGAGATGGGGACGCCGCTCAATGTGATCCTCGGGCAGGCTGAATTGCTGTTGGAGCGGACAGAGGATGCCTCCACGCATGCGGCCCTCCAGAGCATTGTCAGGCAGGTTGAGCGACTGATCCCGCTCAGGCAGCAGTTGTGCCGTTTCGATTACAGTCCTGGATCTGAACCCCATGCGTCGGACTGTATGGTTGAAGCAGCGGATCGTCCGAGCTCTTGTTAGGAACGTGCTGAAAAGCCAGACGGCGGCCTGCGGTCAACCAGCGATGATCGGCGCAGCCTCACTGCCTTGCCTGACCCGGTGAGGGCGATTGGTCAATGGGCCGGTTCATCGAACTCTCTCCTGTGACGTCCCCTTATCATCGGTTATTCAAAAAGTGGCAGGCCTCCGATTGTCGGAAGAGCGAGAACGGGAGGCGCCGCCTGTTGGACGGATCACAGCGGTGTCAGGGGGAAGGGCTCAACGCAGCATGAAACCATTGAGTGTGGCGGTGGTGGGTTTCGGGAGAGTGGGGAAGATCTGTGCGGACCTGTTGCTCGAGAGTCAGGACCTTATTCTCGGGGCGGTGGTTCGACGCCTGGACAGTTTGGCGCAGCCATTGCCCGAGCCCTTCAGGGCGATTCCGGTCGTGTCCCATGCGACGCAAGTGCAGACGGTAGAAGCCGCGCTTCTTTGTGTGCCTCTGCCACAGGTCTTGGATGCCGCGCACGAATGTGTGCAACATGAAATTCCCATCGTCGAATCCTCCGTCCTGCATGGCGAGGCCTTCCAGGCCCATCGTGAGGAGCTGCACCGGCTCGCCCTCCGTCACAAAGTCCCCGTCATTGTCGGCGCCGGTTGGGATCCCGGGGCCTTGTCCTTCGTTCGGTCCCTCTTTGCGCTCTTGGCTCCTGACGGCTCTAACGAGACGTCTCATCGCGTCGGAGTCAACCTCCACCATACGGCGATGGCCCGGCAGGTTGCCGGCGTCAAGGAAGCCCTCTGCACCGAACAGCGTGCGACGGACGGCAGGCGGCAGCGTTATGTCTATGTGGAGCTGGAACAGGGGATCGACGCCGAGCGGGTGAGCGAGGCGATCCGCGCCGATCCGCTCTTTCTCGGCGACGAGACCCTGGTGTTTCCGGTTGAGGATATCGCGGCCCTTGAACAGGAGGGGCGCGGGGTCTTGCTCGAACGGCGAGGGACGCCAGGGCGTCTGGGCCATCAGCAGTTTCTGCTCGAAGCGCGGTTCGATGAAGCGCTGCTGACGGCGCAGATGATGCTCGCGGCGGCCCGCTCGTTGCCCTACCTGAAACCGGGCGCCCATTCATTTCTGGATCTGCGGCTCAGTGCCTTGTGGGGGGAGCAGCGTAAGCAGGCTGAGCGGGAATGGCTGTAATGATCCAGTCGATCGGTGCCGGTCTCTCTTCTCTGTCGGTTCTGCGCGGGATGGCAAGGTGTCGGTCGAACCCATGGTCACATCGGACGAAACGGCAGGGCCGCTGATGGCCGGGGAGACGGAGCGGTGGCGCGCCTATCCTGCATGGAGCCAGTTCACGTGGCTCTACTTCTTGAGCCTGATCACCGGGTTGCGTGGTTGGATATTTTTGCAGTTTGGGGTGGTCGGAGGAGAAGTGTGGCTCGCCGGTGCTGCCATCCTCCTGGTCGTGGCCGCCGTTCTGCGTCATTGGGCTCAGTACCGGCTGACCTCACAGCGCGTGATCGTGAAGAACTGGTACACAGGCCGGGAGATTCACACCATGGCGATCAGCGATATTCGCGAAGTCGCCATCATGCAGGGTCCCCTCGCCCAGTTCCTGGGCATCGGCACAGTCGTCCTCCATGCTGTAAGTGGGGACCGGCTCCTGTCTCTCCGCGGAGTCAGCGAGCCGGAGGTTCTCAAGACCCGTATTGAAGCGCTGCTGCCGAGGGGCCATTCGGCGCTTAGTCATTAGGCGATATCGCTGTAAGCGCCGGCTCTGGATCGCAGTCTTGTTTGCCCAGCGTCAGATATTCGCGAAAACGGTCGCCGTTATCTCTCGGCGCTTGAACGTAGGGAGGTTCCCTTGTAGAGTAATCGAGGCGCGTGCAGGGAATGGGCATCGAAGACCGACAATAGGATTTCAGGAGGCGCAGGGATGGCTCAGAACAAGTCGCTGTTATGGGGCCTGCTGGCCTGGTACCTGGTCCTGTCCGGCTGGACCGCGTATAGCCCGGTGGATCGGGAGTTCTGGGCTATCGCCAGTATCCTTCCGGCGTTGCTGGTGGCGGGATTGATTGTCCTGCACCGGTGGCTGCCCCTCTCGACGGCTTCGTACGTCTTGATCACCATGTTTCTGAGCCTCCATACGATCGGGGTGCGGTACACCTATGCGGAGGTGCCGATCGGCGCCTGGATGGATCAATCGTGGCACCTCGGGCGGAATCATTTCGATCGCGTCGTGCATTTTAGCTTCGGCTTCCTCCTGGCCTATCCGATGGAGGAGGCCTTCAGGCTGCTGGCCCATGCGCGAGGCTGGCTGCTCTATTATCTGCCGGTCATGACCGTCCTGGGGTTGAGCGGCCTTTGGGAAATTATCGAGTTCTGGGTCGCGAGTTCCGTGCACCCGGAGCTGGGTATCACCTATCTGGGTTCTCAGGGGGATGTGTGGGATGCCCAGAAAGACATCGCCGCGGCGTTCTATGGCGCGCTGTTCTGCGTGACGCTGCTCATGATCGCGCGTCGCCTGCGCAGGCCTGACGACTGTCAGTTTCAGTCGATCGCCTCCGAATCAGCCTGACATGAGAGACAACGTCATGGACAGGAGCGGGGCGCGAGGGGGAAGCGGGCGCCTGCTGCTAGGACTGTTGCTGTTCTACGGGCTGTTCTGGAGCTGGTTGGCTTTCTCACCGGTCGATCGGCGCGATTGGCTGCTGGAAAATCTGCTCTCGCTGACCCTTGTCGTCATCTTGATCCTGACGTACCGGCGCTTCCAGTTTTCCGTGACCTCCTACGGTCTTATCGGTCTGTTCCTGACGCTCCATGCCATCGGCGCGCACTATACGTACGCTGAAGTGCCCTTCGGCTTTTGGCTCAAAGACCTTCTTGTCTTGAGTCGCAATCCCTTCGATCGCATTGCCCATTTCGCCTATGGCGCCCTGTTGGCCTATCCCGTTCGTGAACTGCTTGTGCGTCGGGCCGGGGTACGGGGATTCTGGGCTCCGTTCCTGTCCATCTCGGTCATCTTGGCCCAGAGCGGATTTTTTGAAATTGCGGAAGCGGTGGTCGCGAGCTGTGTGAGCCCAGAATTGGGGAGCACCTATCTTGGGGCGCAGGGTGACGAATGGGATGCGCAGAAGGACATGGCGGCGGCCTTCACTGGCGCGCTGCTTACGATCGGCGGCTCCTTCGTGATGTCCAAGTTTCCTAGTCGGAAGCGCAACGTTCACTAGCAGAAGCTCATCCCTTCCACTTGGCAATCGGCTCCTGCCCCTTCGTTGCCGCTCCTCCTACTCTGTCGCATTTCACCACGGTCTTTTTTCTGCACCGTGGCAAAAGGCTTCTAGGTCATCTATTTTCTTCCAGGAAATCACGAGTTTCGCGCGGCATGTCTCATGCTGGATCTTTCATGGAGTACTAGGACTATGAGGCCAGGAGTTCTGAGCAGAATGCTGAAAAAATTCGCCCCCTTCCTGTTCTTCGTCACCGTGATTTCAGCTGGATTGGTTGCTTGTGAAAGAACTCCTGAGCCAGCGCCTGAGGTTAAGCAGGCGCCAGCAAGTGAGACTGGTGGTTTATTGCGCCTCACGCCTGAAGAGCTTGGGCGGACGGCCATCGAGGTTGCGCCGGTAACCCGTGGGCAGCTGCCAGCGCCTCGAGAATTTCCTGCCACTGTTCAATCCAACGAAAATGAACTGGCCGAGGTGACCACGCTTATCAGGGGCCGGGTGGTGAAGGTCCATGTGGATGTCGGTCAAGATGTGAAAAAAGACACCCTGTTGGCCCTGCTCCATAGTACGGACCTCGGCGTGGCGGAGGGGGCCTACTTAAAGGCCGGTGCCAAACTGCACGAAGCGGAACTGGCCTATGAGCGAGCCAGGGATCTGCATGAACATAAGGCGGTGAGCCTGGCCGAGTTGCAGCGGCGCGAGGCAGAGATGAAAACGGCGCGGGCCGAGGCTCGCGAAACGAAGAATCGGCTGGAACTGCTCGGGGTGCCCAGGCTGGAGATCGAGCGGCTGGATCGCGAACATACGATCAAGGCAGACGTGCCCTTGCGCGCCCCGTTCGACGGCCGGGTCATCATGCGCAATATCACCAGGGGCGAGGTGGTCGAAACCAACCAGAAGTTCTTTACCGTGGCGGATCTTTCGGATGTGTGGGTGGTCGGCAATGTGCCGGAGAAGGACGTGCAGCATATCCGCAAGGAGCAGAGGGTCGATGTTGTCGTGTCCGCCTATCCCCACGCCATCTTTCCCGGCACGATCACCTACATCAGCGATGTGCTCGATCCGGCCACCCGCACGATGCGCCTGCGGGTGACGGTGCCGAACCCCGATCGGCTGTTGAAACCGGAAATGTTTGCCACAGTCCGTGTCTATGCAGCACCGACCCCGGATGCGCTGACTGTGCCGCTCGCGGCAGTTCAGAATGGGCCGGCTGGGAAAATACTCTTTGTCCGAAAAGAAGCGAACGAATTCGAAATACGGATGGTCAAGTTGGGCCACGAGCAGGGAGAGGTGGTGACGGTGCTGGAGGGGGTGCGCGAGGGCGAGCCGGTCGTGACGAAGGGATCGTTTGTCCTCAAGTCTGAGATGGAACGGCATAAGATCGAGCCTACACCATGATCGCTTCGCTTTTGGAATTCTCGCTGCGGCAACGGATCCTGGTCCTGGGCCTGACCTGCCTCCTATCCGTCGCCGGCGTCTTTGCTTTTCAGTCCATCCCGATCGACGCCTACCCCGACGTGACCAATATCCAGGTGCAGGTCCTGACCGACGCGCCGGGTCTCTCGCCGGTCGAAGTCGAGCGATTCATCACCTATCCGCTCGAACTCCAGATGACGGGCCTGCCCGGGTTAGCGGAGATTCGATCCCTGTCCAAATTCGCCCTCTCTCAGATCACGGTCGTGTTCAAGGACGACGTCGATATCTACTTTGCCCGCCAGTTGGTGCTCGAGCGGATGATAGCGGCGAAAGAGCGCTTGCCCGAGGGGCTGGATCCGGTGATGGCCCCCGTGAGTACCGGGCTCGGCGAAGTCTATCAATATTATGTGGAAGGGCCCCAAGCGGCAGCGACCGATCCCCAGCTTGCCGAGGCGGAGCTGACGGATCAGCGTACGCTGCAGGATTGGATACTGCGTCCTCTGCTCAAGAGCGTGCCGGGCGTGATCGATGTGAACGGCATGGGCGGGTTCGTGAAGCAGTATCAAGTTCTGGTCGATCCGGCCAAGCTCCGCAAGTTTGACCTGACGCTCCACGATATCTACGGGGCGGTGGCGAAGAACAATGCCAATGCCGGCGGTAATGTGCTGGAGCGCCATTCCGAGCGAGCGATCGTCCGAGGGCTGGGCCTGATCAAGACCCTGAGCGATATCGAGTCCATCATCGTCAAGGAGTCCGGCGGCACACCGGTCTTCGTCCGCGATGTGGCGGAGGTCCGTATCGGCCATGCCGTTCGCCATGGGGCGGTGGTGCTCAACGGCGAGCGGGAGGTCGTGGCCGGCACGGTGCTCATGCTCCGCGGGGGCAATGCGCGTCAGGTGGTCGAAGCGGTCAAGGCGAAGATGGAAGATCTGCAACAGAATCATCTCCTCCAGGCCGGCACGAAGATCCTGCCCTTCTATGACCGCATCGAGCTGATCAATGCGGCGATCCATACTGTGCGCAATGCCTTAATCGAAGGAATCGTGCTGGTCGTCTTCGTGTTCTTTTTCTTCCTGGGCCATGTGCGGAGCGCTGTCGTGGTGACGGCCACGTTGATTGTCACGCCGCTGATTACGTTCATCGTGATGGAACGGTTCGGGCTCTCGGCCAACTTGATGACGCTCGGCGGGTTGGCTATCGCCATCGGCGAGATCGCGGACGGGTCGCTGGTCGTGGTGGAAAACGTCTATCGGCACCTGGCGCAGAACCATGGCCCGGCGCGGAAGAGCACGTCGGAGGTGATCCTTCAGGCCACGAAAGAAGTCGGCCGGCCGATTCTCTTCGGCATTCTCATCATCAGTGTCGTTTTCCTGCCGCTCATGACGCTCCACGGCATGGAAGGGAAGATGTTTGCGCCGCTGGCCTACACGCTGGTGATCGCGCTCTTGGCCTCGGTGGTGGTCACGCTCACGCTCTCGCCTGTCCTGGCGGCCGTGATGTTGCGCGGGGACCATCCGGAGGAGACGCGCCTGACGCGCTGGATGAAGGGGCGGTATCTGCCGGTGCTCACCTGGACGCTCCGGCATCGCAGCCTCGTGCTCGTCGCCTCGACGGCGCTCGTGCTTCTCAGCTTCCTCCTTGTCCCGCTCATGGGGCGTGAGTTCATCCCCATTTTGGAGGAAGGGGCTCTCACGCCTCAGATCGTGCGCCTTCCCAGTGTCTCGATGTCGGAATCTATCGAGATGGAGAAGAAAGCCCAGAAAGCCATGTTGGAGCTTCCGGAGGTGATGCGCACTGTGAGCAAGATCGGGCGTCCGGACATTGCTTCTGGGCCTGAGGAAATGAACGAGAGCGACCCCATCATCACTCTGTCCGACCGGAGCAGTTGGAAGGCCGGCCAGACCCAAGCCTCGATCACCGATGCCATCAGACGGAAGTTGGCGGAGATACCCGGCATTTCGGTCCTCATGAGCCAGCCGATTCAAGAGCGGGTGGATGATCTGATCTCCGGCATCAGGACGGAATGTGCGATCAAGCTCTTCGGGGAGGATCTCGATGTGTTGCACGACAAGGCGGAAGAGATTGCCTCGTTGATGCAGCAGGTCCAGGGGGTCAAAGATATCAAAGTCGAGCAGATCGCCGGCCAACCCTACCTGACGGTCGATATCGATCGGCAGAAAATTGCCCGCTACGGGATCAACGTAGCCGATGTGCAGGAGATCATCACTGTCGCCATCGGCGGCAAGGTGGCCACGCAGGTCTACGAAGGGGAGCGGCGCTTTCAACTGACGCTGCGGTTTCCTGAAGTTTCCCGCAACAGTATCGGCGCCATCGGGGAGATCCGGGTACAATCGGCTTCCGGCGCCCTGATCCCGATGAGCGAGCTTGCCACAATCGAGATG
>JAPLLI010000089.1 GCA_026387615.1 Nitrospirota bacterium | reverse complement strand
TAGAGGTTTTTGCTGTTCAGCCAGATGATGCCCCAGATGAGACCGTCCCAGAGGGCGATCCAATGGAGATGCTGGAAAGTATTGACCATGAAGGGGTCGAATGCAAATGTGACCCCGCTGATTCCTCCGGCCAGGGCTCCTGTCAGTGGAGATCGTTTCGGCGCGAGCAACTGTTTTCCCCAGGCGAGCAGCCGTCCCAGCAGGAAGCCGCGAAAGTTGATTTCGACAAAGAGCGCAATGATGCAGATGAACCAGGGGACCATGACGAAGAGGGGGAGTTGGGCATGGGGCGTGGTGGTGAGGAAGGTGATGTCGTAGCCTAGATGCGGATAGACCAAGAGAATCGCGAAGCTATTCAGGCTGCCGAGGAGCAGCCCTGTCAGGAGTCCCCAGCGGAGGCCATCCAGGGCCTTCCATTTCTCTAGCCCGAGCCGAGAGACGATGTCGTGGTTCTGTGTGGCCCACAGGCCGAAGGCCAGATAGGCGAGGATCTGTGGCGCGAGTTGGACAAGCGTCTGTTCCTGGAGCGAGGCGGGCAGGACGTAGAAGCCGAGCGAGGTGGCGATGGGCAGCAGCGCGAGGGCGGCTCCCTGTTCTGCTCCCTGAGTTGCTGTCGCGTGAGGACCAGGCTCAGGCTCCATCATGGAGGCCGTCAGTTCAGTTGGAGATTGTAGCGGTCGAGAGTGGTCGCTTTGTGCCGCGCAAGGTTGGAGAGGGATTTATTGTAGTCGACCGTGGCGCGTAACTCGTTCCCTTGGGCCGTCGCAAGATCGCGTTGGAAATCGAGGACGAAGCGAGTCGTGCTGAGCCCGACCTTCAGTCGCTCCTGCTCCGCTTGTAACTGCTTCTCGGCCATGATTCTGGCTGATCTGGTGGTTTCGATCCGCTTGAAATCCGTCTGGACGCGGCGAACGGCTTCGCGCACCCCTACGATGATCTGTTGCCGCACGCTCACGAGCGACGCTTCGGCGTTCTTACCTTCCAGCTGCCGCTTGTTGTAGGTGCTCCAGGCCGAGCGGTTGCCGAGCGGGTAGCTTAAGACCAGTCCCGCCCCATAATTGTAATAATCGCCGTTGAAGTTCCGGTTGACCGAGTCTCCATAGTCTTTCCCGAGCCCCGCCATGCCCATCGTACCTTGGAAGGAGAGGGTCGGGAGGATCTGGTTTTTGGCAAACTTGGTGTTGAGTTCGCTCGACTCCATGTTCTTCTTCGCCTGGACGATTTCCGGCCGCTGCGCGAAGGCCGTATCGATGGCTTCCTGCAGGCTGATGGGTTCGAGCGTGACGACCGGGCGGTCGAGCGGGGTCAAGCGCAAGTCCTGACGCAGATCCTCTTCCGACGGATTGAGCAACCGGCGAAACTGATCTTCCTGGTCTCGAATGGTTTTATCGGCGACCAGGACTTGCTCGACCCGTGAGGCGACGGCCGCTTCGGCTTGCAGGACATCGACGATCGACATGACGCCGGCCTTCGCCTTGGCGCGGTTGCTGGCTAAGAGCTCCTGGGCCGCTTTCAGAGCCGCTTCTGCCACTTTCAGGTTCTCATTGGCGAAGACGACTTCCCAATAGGTTTGTTCCACCGTGGCCAGGACGGTGAGGACACGGTCGCGAAAGACATGTTCTTCGACGGTGGCATTATTCTGCGCGACGCGGATGAAGGTCTTGGTGATATCGACGCCGGCGTTGCGGAGCAAGGGTTGTGTGAGCGTCAGGGCGAGGCCGCCGGTGTACGAGGGATTGAACAGGAAGCCATTGGCCGCATTTTGGTTCACCGCTGTCCGGGCCGGACTGTAGTTCAGGTCGACGTTGCCGCCGGTGAGCAAGTTGGTCATCGCGTCGAGTGTGACGGCGTGGTTCCGTTGATCGAAGGTCGTGATTTCACCCAACGCGCCGGGGGTTCCGCCGAATACCGGCCGGTTGAGCGGGTTCACGGTCCGGTTATATTGGCCGTTGACGCTCAGCGTCGGATCGAACTTGGCTTGTTCGACGGTGATGTCGGCCTGTCGGCTTTCCTTCGTCTGGCGGCTGATGTTGATGTCGAGGTTGTGCTCGAGCGCGCGAATGGCCGCGTCGGCGAGAGAGATAGACTCCCGCCGCTCCGTGGGGGGAGTCTTGTTGAGCTCCAGGCTCCAACTGAGTCCAGGTGCCAGGATCAGCCCGAGGCTGACGGCATAGCCGCAAGTGCGCCACCAGCTCTGTACCGCGCCACTCCGCTTCATAACGCCCCCTTTGATCGACAAAGAATATTTTGCATACTATAATGATTTGTGCGGACCTGTCATCGATTAAGTACGATGAGTTTCCGAAGGCAACGGGCTATGACTATGAAGAGCCGGGCGGTACTATCTCCTGTGATGCGCGCGATGGTGGCGGTTCTTGTCTTGGCGCTTCCGTCGCTGACCTGGGGACAATCGATTTCCAGTGTTCGTTCTTTTGATGGAGGGGTCGCGCCATTGTTTGGCCTGACCGGCCCGGCAAACCTCTATCTCGACAATCAGGGTACACAGGGGTTTCTCTATAACCCCGGAAGTAATTTCCAATCCTATAGCTTCAGGAATCCCACGACCGGCCAGGCTTGGAGCGGGGCCGTGACCACGCTCGGGCCGCAATTGTCGATCGGATTGATCCAAGGCGCTAACCAGAGCGGTTCCGCGCTGGTCCTTCCCGGTCCTCCCCGTCAATCAGCCCCTCTGCCATCGATTCAATCCCATATTCTCGACGAGATTCCCTAACAGGATCTTGCTGGGGTCCACCAGCATCGTTCGCGGCTCATCAAAGTTTTCACGTACCCCTGGGGACGCCTCCGGTTTCGATGAGCCTGTGACTGATGCTGAGAGAGGTTGTGTCGGTTCAGGCTTTTGCGTTTTCACAATGTTCAGATAGTTTGTCGTCAGCCTGCTAAGGAGCATTTGTCAATTGCCAGGCGAGTGCGAGCAGATAGCGGGCTGCGGTTAGAAGGATGTCAGGGCTGATGGTGTCGGCGCGATCGCTTGGCTTGTGAAAGTGAGGGTGGGTGCCGCCGCTCACGATGGTGACGGTGGGGATCCCGGCTTCTTTGAATGGCACATGGTCGCCGCCGGGAAAGAATCCGAAGAGATCGAGCTTCTCTGATAGGTCAACCGCTTGTCCCGCTTCGAGGGCTACGCGTTTCTCGAATCCCGTCACACCAATTGTGAGTCTGCCATTTCCGATTCCCGCATGGTCGATGTTGAGCATGGCTATCGTCGAGCCAATCGGCGCGGTAGGCTCTTCGAGATAGAGTCGAGAGCCGACGAGCCCCTGCTCCTCGCCGCTAAACGAGGCAAATAAGATCGTCCGTTTGCTTCGTGCGTCAGCCTGGGCCATGACGCGGGCAACTTCCAGCAACACGGCCGTGCCGGAGGCGTTATCGTCGGCACCGGGAAAGAGCAAGCCGGCTTGGCGGCCGAAGTGGTCGCGATGGGCGCCGATTATGAGGATCTCCTGGGCCTTCTGGGGGTCGTTCCCTGGCAAGAAGGCGAGCACATTCGTGAGGGTGCCTTTCTCCCGGTGCGTTTGCCACGCGAGAGACCCCTCACGGCCGGTGTTCATCGATTGTGCGGCAGGGGAGCGATTCAGCTTGTCCTGTAATCCATGCAGCCGATCTGGTTGCGTAGGATCGGGCGCGGTGAGAATTTGCTTTGCCAGGGCGGTGCTGATCCAGGCCCCTGGGATTGATTCCGACTGCGGAGAGAGTCCATAGAATGCCGCTGGCTCTCCTGTGACGCCGCGGCGCGTCTCATAGGCGCTCAGCACCGGTCCTGTGGCCGTGAGATAGCCGACTGCGCCTTGTTGGCGTGCGAGGCGGACCTTCTCCGCATGGCTAACCGTCCCCTTGTAGTGAGTCGGTGTGCCGCGGAGAAACAGGACTAGGGCATTGGTGGCATCGACTCCGGCATAGTCATCGATGCCTTGCGATGGGTCTACGATTCCGTAGCCGACAAATATAATTGGTCCGCGCGCTTTAGCTGAGGGTGAATTAAGGATAGGGAGATAGTCTGTTCCGAGCTGCGCAGTCTGTGTTCCGCTGGCTGTTGCAATCTGGAGCAAGGGGTCCGGCGCAATGGTCTGTGTGGTGACCATTTTGGTCATCAGCCCAGTCGCAGTGCTAAGGTCAGGCCCTCGTTGATTGTTTGGATCGATGTGAGTGCTTGCCGGTGACAGGCCGGAAGCCAGGAATCGATCAGCGACCCATTTCGCGGAGTGAGTATCGTCCACGGTTCCGGTTTGGCGGCCGTTGAAGGCAGGGCTACTGAGTATCGTGATGTCGGCGAACATGCGTTCGCTGGAGAGGCGTTCGAGTGAATGACGCAAGGCCAGATGGCGTTCTTCCGATTGGGCGAAGCACTGAGTGGCTAGGGAGAGCAGCAGGAGGATGGTTGCCAGAAGCCTGGACAGGACGAAGGATTGAGAGCCGCTATGAGCCGAGCTGTTCATGCCGTGAGCCTTTCGAAGTGCCGCGGAACTATAGCATAGCCTGGCCGGTCCGTTGCAGAGCGGCTTCGGGCCAAGGTACTATGTCGACTCCAGGGATGATGGGTCGATGGCCGGTCCACCTTATGGTAGGGAGGGTTGCCGTGAGCATAGGCGATTCAGGCAAGGGATTGTACGATCACCTCTACCGACGATTTTTCGCGAATCGCACATCGCACCAAGGCTATGATTTTCAGCATGCGCCTGGTGGTAGCGTTTCACCGCCGGTGGTGACATTTCAGGGGCGTCTTCGGTGGTGGGCCTGGGATCGCTGGCAACGGCGAAAGGCCATCTCGGCTGCGCGCGATCGGTTCCAGCAGGACATTTTGGATATCAAGAAGCGGTCACCGAAATGAGCCGCAGCTCGAGAGGGTAGACGTGAGAGAGCAGAGCCTCAGTATACAGTCTCGGCGTATCGGCAGGGTCTCCCTGTTGCTCGTATTGGCCGTGGTCGCCGGTGAGTGGAGTGTTGATATCGAGCGGGCCCAGGCCCTTCAGGCAGAGAGTCGGGCGGAGAAAGAAGCCAATTTGAAGGAGCAGGCCCGAGAGGGGCTGTTCAATCGCTGGACCTTTGACCAGCAGAGTCCTGGCGAGGCTCCATCCGGATTCTTGATGGTGGGGTTTGGCGAGGGGCCGGCTGCGGATTGGATGATCAAGGGCGACCTCGAGGCCCCTTCGGCCTCCAACATTCTGGTCGCACGTTCATCGTGCCAGGCCGCGACCTGTTACCGTTTGATCATCGCCAACGGGTTTCAGTATGAATATCCGGATGTCTCGGTCCGGATGCGATTTCCCCTCGATGCGGCAACAGGAGTGGGGGGCGTCGTGTTCGGGGTGAAGGATGCCACGCACTTCTATGCGGTGGTGGTCGATCTTGCGACGAAGACGCTGGAAGTGAGCCGGGTGGTGGATGGAAAAGAAACGAGCCTCGTCCGGTCGTCGATTCGGCCCAAGGATGTTCCCTGGCATACCTTGCGAATTCAGCGAAATACCACCCTCATCAAGGACTTTATCGAAACGTTTTTTGACGGGCAGTTCGTGGTGACGGTTGAAGATCAGTCGCTGGCGATCGGTCAAGTCGGGCTCCTGGTTCGCGGGCAAACCACGTTAGATTTTGATAGCTTGCATGCCATTCCACTCTTTTCGCAGCGTCCGCTTTCCGGTCCGGCTGCCTATTAGCCGGACGTCTCGCCTTGCGTGAGATTGTGTCATCGCTTGCATTTGAGAGAACGGTGGAGTACAGTGCTGTTTGTGTGTCATCGCGAAAGGCCTGGTGGTGATACCGATAGAGAGTGACAAGGCCTCAGACAGATGTTGTTTTGGTTTTGTGTGGGAATTTGATCGGAAGCCAGCCTTTGGTTTTTGCGCCTTCGGCCCATTCCTTCCTCACTTTGATCTCAAGTCCAAGACAACACATATTCTCAAAGGAGGAGCCCAATGGGTTCTAAAATTTACGTCGGTGGTTTGCCGTATTCCACAACTGAACAACAGCTGAGCGATCTGTTTGCTGTTCATGGAGCGGTGACCTCATCCAGAATCATCACAGATAAGTTCACCGGGCAGTCCCGCGGGTTTGGATTCGTGGAGATGTCCTCGGATTCAGAAGCGCAATCAGCGATCACTGCGCTGAACGGCACCGAGTTGGGCGGCCGCACGTTGACCGTCAACGAAGCGCGTCCCCAGGAGCCACGCACCGGTGGCGGTGGCGGCGGTGGTGGCCGCGGCGGCGACCGGTACTAATCCCAGCGATTGTTTCTCACGTCGGGGCTGCCTATCCGGCAGCCCCGCTATTTCCTTCCTAGAATTGCCCATCACCTCGATGCGTTTCTTGGCCCTCTGACTTGGCCGGACCGTGCAGTCCCAGGAAGTTTGCCCCGTACAAGGAGTTCTATGTCTACGTTTGCAGATATGAATCTACAGCCGTCCCTTGCCCAGAGCCTGATACGGGCTGGCCTGACGACACCGACACCGGTGCAGCAGGCAGCCATTCCCG
>JAPLLI010000259.1 GCA_026387615.1 Nitrospirota bacterium | reverse complement strand
AAGTCAAGCCAATCACCCCTGTGGGAGGCGCGTCGAGAGGAGGCCTCTGTGCGAGGGAGAATCTTGACAGAAGAATCGTGCTTCTATTAAGGTGAGCGAAGCTGACAGGAACGGAATAAGCCTTGTGAGTGACGGGGTTATCTATCCCGATTGCCTCTCTGGTGTAGCCTCCGTCTAGTAGCCTAACCGCCTACCTTTTTAACGAGATACGAACGATGAGCATCCCCGGGCTTCCACCGAAGCAAGGCCTCTACGACCCTGAGCAGGAGAAGGACTCCTGCGGCGTCGGCTTTGTCGTCAACATCAAGGGCCAGAAATCCCATACGATTGTCCAGCAGGGGCTACAGGTTCTTGAGAGCCTCAGCCATCGAGGGGCGCAGGGTTGTGACCCTTGCACCGGAGACGGTGCCGGAATTCTGCTGCAAGTACCGCACGAGTTTCTCACGCGGGCGGCCGGCGATGTGGGGGTGGCCCTGCCTGCTGCCGGGGAATATGGCGTCGGGATGCTGTTTCTCCCGCCCCAGGCCGATGCGCGGCAACAGTGCGAGGCGCTCGTTGCCAGAATTATCGGCGAGGAGGGCGCTCGGCTCCTGGGCTGGCGCGATGTGCCGGTCAAGAGCGATGCGATCGGTCCCGTGGCGCGCAGCACCGAGCCCTTTATGCGGCAGTTGTTCATCGCCCGGGATGTCCTCAATGAAGGGCAGTTTGAACGGAAGCTCTATGTCATCCGCAAGCGGGTGGAAAAAGCCGTTCGCGAATCGGCCATTCAGGGGCGCAACTACTTCTATATTTCGAGCCTGTCGGCCAACACCATTGTTTACAAGGGGCTTCTGCTCCCGCATCAGATGTCTGCCTACTATCAGGACTTGGCGGATGCGAGCCTGACGAGCGCGCTGGCCCTTGTGCATTCCCGATTCAGCACGAATACGTTCCCGACCTGGCCTCTGGCCCATCCCTATCGCTATATATGCCATAACGGCGAGATCAACACGCTGAAGGGCAACGTGAATTGGATGCGCGCCAGACAGGGCCGGCTCAATTCCGAACTGTTCGGCGAGGATCTGGCGAAGCTCTATCCGATCGTGTCCGAGCAGCAGAGCGACTCGGCCTGTCTGGACAATGCCGTGGAATTCCTGACCATGGGTGGCCGTTCTCTGCCGCACGTGATGATGATGCTGATTCCCGAGCCCTGGGTCGCGAATCCGCATATGGATCTCGACCGGCGTGGGTTCTATGAGTACCACGCGGCGATGCAGGAGCCCTGGGATGGTCCGGCGGCAGTCTGTTTCACCGACGGCAAGTTCATCGGCGCGACGCTCGACCGCAACGGGTTACGGCCCTGCCGCTATCAAGTGACGACGGACGGTCTGGTGATTCTGGCCTCGGAAGCCGGCGTGTTGCCGATGGATGTGCAGAAGATCCGGCAGAAGGGGCGCCTCATGCCGGGCCGGATGTTCATGGTGGATACGGTGCAAGGGCGCATCATCGACGACGAGGAAGTGAAGGCCGAGATCGCGAGCCGCAAGCCCTATCGGTCCTGGGTCACGCAATACCGGATTTCGCTCGACGAATTGCCCGATCCCAGCAATGTGCCGCAGCCGGATCACCCAACGATCCGCCAGCGCCAGCAGGCCTTTGGCTACACCGTCGAAGAGTTGAAGATGGTCATCATGCCCATGTTGGTGGAGGGGCAGGAAGCGACCTCGTCGATGGGCACGGATACGCCGTTAGCGGTGCTTTCCGATCGGCCGCAACTGCTTTTCAAGTATTTCAGGCAGCTCTTCGCCCAGGTGACCAATCCGCCGATCGATCCGATTCGCGAAGAACTGGTCATGTCGTTGACGACCAGCATCGGGCCTAAGCCCAATCTGATGGACGAGCATCCCGAGTCCTGCCGCCGGATCAGAGTGAAACAGCCGATTCTGACCAATGCCGATCTCCAGAAGATTCGCGAGATCGCCGATCCGCATTTCAAGAGCAAGACGCTCAAGATGCTCTTCCGGGTGGCCGAGGGGCCCGAGGGGCTCGGGGCGGCAGTCGAGGGCCTCTGCCGGGAGGCGTCCCAGGCCATTAAAGAAGGCTACAAGTTCCTGATCTTGAGCGACCGCGGGGTCAACGAAGAATGGGCGCCGATTCCGAGCCTCCTCGGCATCGCCTCCGTCCACCATCACCTGGTGCGCGACTGCACGAGGACCGAAGTCGGCCTCATCGTGGAGACCGGCGAACCGCGCGACGTGCATCACTTCGCGGCGTTGATCGGCTATGGAGCCGGGACCGTGAATCCCTATCTCGTCTTCGAGTCGATCGTGGATATGGAGCGGGACGGGTACTTCCCTGAGGGCCTGGACGCGCAGACTGCGGAAGGCAAGTTCATCAAGGCGATCAATAAGGGGCTGCTCAAGATCTTCTCGAAGATGGGCATCTCGACGGTGCAATCCTATTGCGGCGCGCAGATTTTCGAAGCCATCGGACTAAATCACGAACTCATCGACCGGTACTTCACCGGCACCCCCTCGCGTGTGGAGGGAATCGGCATTCGCGAGGTCGGCGACGAGACGTTGCGGCGGCATCGCATGGCTTATGAGCCGGCGCCGATCCGGCAGCTCGATTTCGGCGGGGAGATCCATTACCGCATCCAGGGCGAACGTCATAACTGGAACCCCGACACGATTTACAAGCTGCAGCATGCGACAAGAAATAACGATCCGAAGACCTTCGCGGAGTTTTCCCAGCTCGTGAACGACGAGAGCAAGCGGCGCGCGAATCTGCGATGCCTGATCGAGTTCAAATTCCTGCCGGAGCCTATTCCGATTGAAGAAGTGGAATCGGCGAAGGAGATCGTCAAGCGGTTCACGACCGGCGCCATGTCCTTCGGCTCGATCAGCAAGGAAGCGCACGAGACTCTGGCCATCGCCATGAACCGCTTGGGCGCCAAGAGCAACACCGGCGAGGGCGGGGAAGACCCGGAGCGGTTTACGCTGCTTCCCAACGGCGATTCGAAGAACAGCTATATCAAGCAGGTGGCCTCCGCACGGTTCGGCGTCACGAGCCATTACCTGGTCAATGCGAAAGAACTCCAGATCAAGATGGCGCAGGGCGCGAAGCCTGGCGAGGGCGGGCAGTTGCCGGGCCATAAAGTCGATGAGAACATTGCCCGGTTTCGGTATGCCACGCCAGGGGTGCAGCTCATTTCGCCGCCGCCGCACCACGACATCTATTCCATCGAAGATCTGGCGCAGCTCATTTTCGATTTGAAGAATTCCAATCCGGATGCGGCGGTCTCCGTCAAACTCGTCTCGGAAGTGGGCGTCGGCACGATTGCGGCCGGCGTGGCCAAGGCCCATGCGGACAAAGTTCTCATCAGCGGCGACTCAGGCGGCACCGGTGCCTCTCCGCTTTCCTCCATTAAGTATGCGGGCGGGCCGTGGGAATTGGGCCTGGCCGAAACGCATCAGACTCTCGTGCTCAACGATCTGCGGGGGCGCATCCGGGTGGAGACCGACGGGCAGATGAAGACCGGGCGAGACGTGGCGATCGCGACTCTGTTGGGCGCAGAGGAATATGGGTTTGCCACCGCGCCCTTGATCGTCGAGGGCTGCATCATGATGCGGAAATGCCACCTCAATACCTGCCCCGTCGGCATTGCGACACAGGACCCGGCCTTGCGCAAGAAATTTGCCGGCCAGCCGGAACATATCGTCAATTTCTTTTTCTTCATCGCGGAAGAGCTGCGCGAGATCATGGCCAAGCTGGGCTTCCGGACCATCAATGAGATGGTCGGGCGGGTGGATAAATTAAAAGCCCAGAAAGCCGTCGACCATTGGAAGGCCAAGGGGTTGGATCTGAGCCCGCTCTTGCAGGCGCCTAATGTGGGGCCGGAGATTGCCCGCTATTGCGTGCAGAAGCAGGACCATGGTCTCGCAGACGTGCTCGATAATCAGTTGATCGAGCTCTGCAAACCGGCATTGGAGAAGAAAGACAAAGTCACGCTCGATCTGCCGATCCGGAATGTGAATCGCACGGTCGGGACCATGCTCTCCAGCCGCGTGGCGAAACAATATGGTCTTGAGGGTTTGCCGGACGATACCATTACGGTCAAGTTCTCCGGTTCCGCAGGCCAGTCCTTCGGCGCATTCCTGTCCCGTGGCATCACGCTGATCCTCGAAGGCGAGTCGAACGATTATTTTGGCAAGGGGTTATCGGGCGGAAAGATCGTCGTCTTCCCGCCGAAGCAGGCGCTCTATAAGCCGGAAGAGACGATTCTCATCGGTAACACCTCGCTCTATGGCGGAACGCAGGGCGAAGCCTATTGCTACGGCATGGCAGGTGAGCGGTTTGCGGTGAGGAATAGCGGCGTCAGGGCGGTGGTCGAAGGAACCGGTGATCACGGCTGCGAGTACATGACCGGCGGGGTGGTCGTTGTGTTGGGCCAGACGGGGCGAAATTTTGCGGCGGGCATGTCGGGTGGCGTGGCCTTTGTGTTGAATGAATTCGACAAGTTCCCGTCCCGCTGCAACCTCGGCATGGTGGAGCTGGAAAAGGTGACGACGGCAGAAGATAAGAAGACGCTGCATGAGATGATTACCGCCCATTTTATGCATACGGGCAGCCGGAACGCGAAACGTATCCTCGACAGCTGGGAGTCCATGTTGCCGAAGTTCGAGAAGGTGATGCCGGTTGACTATAAGCGGGTGCTGGAAGAGCGGAAGAAGAAAGCCGCGGCGATCAAGTAGCGGGGCAAGCGATGAACGCAGAACGATGAGGGCTGAACGACGTTTCAAGTTCATGGCTCACCGTTTGGCATCCATCGCCAGGGCATAAGTTCCGCGTTCATTGTTTTGCATTCATCGTTAGGAAACAGAATGGGTGATCCAAAAGGTTTCATGAAATATGCCCGCGAGGGCCCCAAGCGGAAACCAGTCGAGCTGCGCGTACTCGAGTGGAAGGAAATGTACGAGCCGCTCGCCGAAGAGACGCTCAAGACGCAGGGCGCGCGCTGCATGGATTGCGGTGTGCCCTTCTGTCAGGGCTCGACCGGCTGTCCGGTCGTGAATTTGATTCCAGAATGGAACGACTTGGTCTATCGTGGCCGCTGGAATGATGCCCTCAAGGCGCTCCATACGACGAACAATTTCCCTGAGTTCACCGGCCGACTCTGCCCGGCGCCCTGCGAAGGGGCTTGCGTGCTCGGCATCAATTCAGACCCGGTCTCTATCAGGATTCTCGAATGGAACATCATCGACCGGGGCTTCAATGAAGGGTTGGTCGAGC
>JAPLLI010000083.1 GCA_026387615.1 Nitrospirota bacterium | reverse complement strand
TAAAGTCAACAAGCGCATGCTCGAAGGGCTGATCAAGACCGGCGCCTTCGACTCGACCGGCGCGAAACGGTCGCAACTGGCCGCGGTCCTGGAGCAGGCCGTCGAAGAGGGCGCCGCCGCGCAACGTGAACGGGATATGGGGCAGACGAATATTTTCGGCGACGAGCTCGGAGGACCAGACGCCACCGAACAGTTCGCCGCGCCAGCCTTACCCAACATTCCGGAATGGGATCAAAACGAGCGGCTGAAACATGAACGGGAGCTGACCGGCTTTTACATCTCCTCCCATCCGCTGGCTCGTTATGAAGCCACCATGAAAGCCCTCTCCACGGCCACGACCGTCAGCCTGCCGGAATCGTCGGACGGGCGGGAGGTCAAACTCTGCGGCATCATCACGACCGTCAAAAGCATGCTGACGAAAAAAGGCGACAAAATGGCCTACATCACCCTGGAAGACCTTCTGGGGGTAGTGGAGATCGTCGTCTTCCCAGATCTCTACAAAAACGCCGCCGACCTCATCGTGCCGGAGCGCCTCGTGCGCGTGACTGGCACGGTGGACCGGGGCGATAAGGGCACTAAGATTCGAGGGAGCAAGATCGAGCCGCTCGCCGAGGTGCAGGCCCAGGCGATCAAACGGGTCCACATTCGACTCATGGATCATCCAGACGTGGCAGAACAGTTGCCGCGCCTCCGCGAGGTCCTCCAGCGGCACCCGGGCAATACAACGGTAGCTCTCACGCTGCGGATGGACTCATCTCAGGAGGCCGTGACCGCCCCCCTTCCAAATTTGACGATCACCCCTAGTGAACGTTTCGTGGCAGACGTGGAAGAAATACTAGGCAAAGGGGCCATTTTTCTGTTATCCTAATCGGTAATTCTAGGGATGGGGCTGGGGCTCCTCCGCACATACCATCTATAGTCTTCCACGACCTATGCGCGATTACCTCGAGTTTGAAAAGCCGATCCGCGAGATCGAGGAAAAGATCGAAAAGCTCTCGGCTGCCCCTACCGGCAAATCGTCCCCCCAGGATGAGATCCGCAAACTGCGGACGAAACTGGCTCAGGTCGAACAGGACCTCTATAACAAGCTCACTCCCTGGCAGCGCACGCAGCTCGCCCGCCATCCCCAACGGCCCAGCACCCTCGATTACATCAGTGCCCTCTTCCGGGACTTTCTTGAGTTCCATGGGGACCGCTCGTTCGGCGACGATCGTGCCATCGTCGGAGGCTTCGCCCGCTTCAACGACCGGTCGATCATGGTCATCGGCCATCAAAAAGGGAAGACCCTCAAAGAACGGATGCAGCGAAACTTCGGGATGCCGAACCCGGAAGGCTACCGGAAGGCCCTGCGTCTCATGAGAATGGCGGAGAAGTTCGGCCGGCCGGTCGTCACCTTTATCGACACGCCCGGCGCCTACCCAGGCATCGGCGCGGAAGAACGGGGCCAGGCCGAAGCCATCGCCCGCAATCTACTCGTGATGTCCCGGCTGACTGTCCCGATTGTGTCCATCGTCATCGGCGAAGGCGGCAGCGGCGGAGCGCTTGCATTGGGCGTGTCAGACCGCGTGCTCATGCTGGAACATGGTGTCTATTCAGTCATCTCGCCGGAAGGCTGCGCCGCCATCTTGTGGGACGATCCGGCGAAGGTCCCAGATGCCGCCGCCGCCCTGAAGATGACGGCCAAAGATCTGGTCGATCTGCATATCGTCGATGAAGTGATTCCTGAACCGCTGGGTGGCGCCCACCGGGATCCCCAAGCGATTACTGAGCGGGTTGCCAAATCCCTCACCAACCAACTGTCCCAACTCACCGAACTCTCCCTCGATCAGCTGCTGACTCAACGTGACCACAAGTACCGCTCCATCGGGTCCGTCAGCGGCCTGGTTGCGACGCCTCAATAAACCAAACGAGACAGGCACAGGCTGAAGGTCGAAGTTTCAAACACTTCAGTCTTCGGTCTTCAGTCTTGAAACCGCCTCGCTCGTCCCCCTCTTATTAAGCCAGGCAGCAGCCCCGGCGCCAGACACCTGCCCCGTGGCGAAACAGGCGGTCAGAAGATAGCCTCCGGTCGGCGCCTCCCAATCCAACATTTCTCCCGCACAAAACAGCCCCGGCAGCGAACGGATCATCAGCCGGGCATCGAGCGCATCAAAGGGCACTCCGCCAGCCGTGCTGATCGCCTCCTCCAACGGTCGCGCTGCGACCAGTTGCAGCGGCAGCGCTTTAATCGCCGCGGCCAGACGAGCCGGGTCCGCAAAATCCTCCTTCGAGAGCACCTCACGCAATAACCCCGCCTTCACTCCTTCGATATGAGCCTGTCGCTGAAGATGCGTCGCCATGGTGCGTTTGCCGCGCGGACGCGAGAGGTCATGAGTCAGGCGCGGCACATCGCGATCGGGAGCCAGATCGAGGCGCAACGTGGCCAGGCCCTTCGATAGAATTTCGTCGCGAAGCGAGGAGGACACGGCGTAAATCACGCCGCCCTCCACGCCGGTCTCCGTGATGACGAATTCCCCAGGGTGCCAGGACTCAGCCCCGGCAGCGTTCTTCACAATAATCGCCACGGACTTGACCGGATGCCCGGCAAACTTCGTGCGGAAATGCTCGCTCCAGTCCGCGTCAAAACCACAGTTCGCCGGTTGCAAGGGCGCAAGGTGAAGACCTCGTCCTGCCAACAGGGGCACCCAGGAGGCATCAGAACCCAGTTTCGGCCAACTGCCTCCGCCAAGCGCCAGCACCACCGCATCAGCTTGAACAGAGCGGCTTCCCTCTGGCGTCGCAAAACACAGAGCCCCCTGCCCGTCCCAGCCGGACCAACGATGATGCAGATGAAAACGCACACCGGCTTTGCGCAACCGGCGGATCCAGGCCCGCAGCAGCGGCGCAGCCTTGAGGTCCTTGGGAAACACGCGCCCGGAAGAACCGACAAACGTGTCGACACCAAGTCCCTTGGCCCAGGCCCGAAGCGCATCCGGCCCGAACGACGCAAGGAGCGGCTCGATCTGCGGGCGACGGTCGCCATAACGAGCGAGAAATTTCTCGGATGGTTCCGAATGGGTCAGGTTCAAGCCGCCCTTTCCCGCCAGCAGAAATTTGCGCCCGACCGAGGCCATCGCATCATAGAGATCGACCTCTGCCCCTCCTGCACGAGCCGCCTCTGCGGCCATGAGCCCGGCCGGCCCACCGCCGATAATCGCAATATTCATATATGTTCCAATAGTGTGTCTCGTCTCGCTCGTCCCGCCGGTCACGCGCGCAGTTCGAACGCATCGCTGAACCCTACATGCAGAAACAGAGCCGGTCAAGCAGGCGCGTGCCACACAGAATCAATTCCGAAGGTTTCCCTGCCGCAAACAGGCTATACTCTCTCTACCTATGGATGAACAAACGCCGGCAGAGATCATTGAGCTTCGAGTCAGCCGCCGCTATATCATGGCACACCCGTGGGTGGTGCAGGCTATCGGAGGATTCCTCTCCGCCTATTTCATGGAACATCCTGAATTTCGCGTCCAACGGCATAGAGAAGAGCCGGAGTCCGGCGCCCACCTCTGGATGTGCGAGGTGCCTTCCACGATGAAGGTGCTCAGGCTCCTGAAACGGCTAAAGGAAGACATCCCCCCCTGCCAAGCCCAACAGATCGCCACCGATCTGCCTGCGGTGTCCAGCTATCTCATTGATTCTATTGAGTAAGCCTGACAATCATCACATCTGGCCAATCGCATCGAGGTTACGGAAATTCCTTCCCGGTGGTAGACTGTAAAACAAGGATGGTACACATTCACATGCGATGGAAACTTATTTGCGGAACATTTGTGCTGTCGGTCGTAGCGGGAATTTATGTCCTTTCTAGTGCATCAGCATTGGGAAACAACTCATTGCACCTCCCGAGACCCGATCACGTTGTGATCGTGATCGAGGAGAATCATTCCTATAGCCAAATTATCGAGTCGCCCGAGGCGCCCTACATCAACCGCTTGGCAGCCCAGGGCGCGGTCTTCACGCAATCCTTTGGCGTCACCTACCCCAGTAAACCGAATTATCTCGCGCTGTTTTCCGGATCGACACAGGGCATCACCGATAACACCTGCCCTCATACCCTTACGACTCCCAATCTTGGACATGCATTGCTGGCGGCAGGGCTGACCTTTGCCGGCTATTCTGAGGACCTGCCCTCGGTTGGCTCCCTCATCTGTAGCGCGGGGGACTATGCGCGCAAACACAATCCCTGGGTGAATTGGCAAGACAGTCCAGACCATGGAATCCCGGCAACAACCAACCACCATCTGGAGGGCTACGTCCAGTGGGCACAGCAACACAACAGCCTGCTGGTCGTGACCTGGGATGAAGATAATAAAAAGGAACATAACCGGATTGCGACGCTCTTCGTCGGCCCGATGGTCCACGCCGGTCACTACGACCAGCGGATCAATCACTACAACGTCTTGCGGACGATCGAAGATCTCTATGGCCTTGCCCACTCCGGGGCGAGCGCCGAGGCGGTTCCCATCACTCAGATGTGGAAAGTTCCACCCAGACCGTAGCAGCGACAGGCTCCGCCTCTCTCCCGTTCGCTTCACTGGACTTTGCCCAAACAACCGGCACCGGCTCCCATCCCTGTACGGTGAGAGCCGACAGTCCCTGCTTTGGCTCTGGCTAGAATATGGCGGTCCCGATATACTGAGCAACATTCCCCACGAGAGCCAGACGCCTGACGGAAGCATCCAGAGGTCGCATGCCAATTTCCTCCACGGAACCTCAGCCACAAACCAATCGTTCGGAACGAACGTTCTCGCACAAGATCCAAACCGGATTCTGGCTGGTGGGAGCCATTCTTCTCTTGATCGGTCTCGCCTCCTACCAGAGCATTCGTGAGTTCGATGAAACCGTTGAATGGGTGGCCCATTCGCAGGACGCCTTGGGCCAACTCCAGATCGTCCTGTCCGATGTGCAGGACATCGAAATCGGGCTACGCGGCTATGTCATGACCGGAAAAGAGCATTTCCTGGACCCCTACAAACGCGGATTGGACGTGCTGACTCGCGACCGGATGGACCTCTCAACTATTGTTCGGCTGAATCATCCGGACCGTCCTGAGCAACCGCATCACCTTGACCGGTTGAACGGGTTAATCGATACAAAACTCCGGCTCATGAAGGCCATGCTCGCCTTGCGCACAAGCGCAACCTACCAGTCGTCTCAGATGGAATGGCACATGACGGAAAGCAAGGAACTCATGGATGCGATCCGTACAGTCATCAGGGATATGCAGACTGTGGAAAAGACGCGTTTGGCTGAGCGGGAGCGCCATGCCGAGGATAAAGGCAAAAACGCCATTCTCTATTTCATCGTCGGCGTCATGCTGGGCATCACGATCCTGATCGTGATCTCCTGGCAGATCCGTCAGGAAATCACCCAGCGCCAACAGGCGCAAGACGCCCTCAGAATGGCCCACGACGAGCTGGAACTGCGCATTCAGGAGCGAACCATGGCCTTGCTCGAGTCCAACGAACGACTACGAGAACTCTCGCACCGTCTGATGAATGTCCAGGAAACGGAGCGGCGACAGATCGCCCACGATCTGCATGATGAAATCGGCCAGTCGCTGACTGCGATGAAATTGGGGTTACGTGAAGCAGATAGTGAGCTGAAGTCTGGCCCGGCAGCGGCCCTACTGACCGATAGCCTGACGATTCTGGATCAAGTCATCCGGCAAGTTAGAAACCTGGCTTTGGATTTACGCCCCTCCCTGCTCGACGAATTGGGCTTGGTGCCCGCGCTCAAGTGGTATCTGAAGAAACAAGGCGAACGAGCCGGATGGGAAACGGAATATTTCCCCTCGCTAGGAGAAAACCACCTTCCGCCGGAAGTGGAGATCACCTGCTTTCGCATTGTCCAGGAAGCCCTCACGAATGTCGCGCGCTATGCCGAAGCGACGCATGTGCAAGTGAGCCTGACGAAGCAAGGGGATCGTCTTATTTTGGACGTCGAGGATAACGGCAAGGGGTTCAACGTCCAGCAGGCCAAGACTCGCGCGAAAACCGGAGTCAGCATCGGGTTGCTTGGCATGGAGGAGCGAGCCAGACTGGTCGGGGGGGAACTGACGATCACGTCCTCACCGAAGACCGGCACGAAGCTCACGGCTCGCCTGCCCCTGGTCGGACTCACCCAACCACTGGTCTCGTCAGAAGAAGGGATGTCCTAATGGCTATTCGAGTGTTACTCGCAGACGACCATGCGCTGGTCCGCCAAGGCATCCGGTCTCTTCTGGAGAAACTCGACGACATCGAAGTCGTCGGAGAAGTCAGCGATGGACGTCAGGCGCTGGAACTGTCGAAAACCACTCACCCCGATATTGCCTTCATGGACATTACGATGCCGGGACTGAACGGCCTCGAAGCGGTCACCCGCATGAAAAAGGAATGTCCGGCTACCCGCGTCGTCATGTTATCGATGCATGCTGGCGAAGAATACTTTCAGCAAGCGCTGGATTCCGGCGCAGCCGGATACCTGCTCAAGGACGCGGATCGGATGGAACTCGAGCTCGCGATCAGAACCGTCATGCGAGGAGAGACCTACCTCACGCCCACCGTCGCGAAGTACGCGGTTGAGGCCTATCGACAGAGAAAGGACAGCGACCAGGGGCCCCTCGCCAGTCTCAGCTCCCGGCAGAAAGAGATCCTACAATTGATCGCCGAGGGGTACGCCAATAAAGAAATCGCACAGCGGTTAGACCTGAGCCCGCGAACCGTGGAAACCCACCGGGCTGAACTTATGGAACGGCTGAATATCCGAGATGTTCCAGGCCTCGTAAAAATTGCCATTCGCGCCGGGCTCATCAAGCAAGGCCAGTAAAATCAAACATTTACGATTGCCATCATTGCCATCCGTAGTATCCTTCTCTATTCCCAGTAATATCTCCCCCCTCCTCCCGTACTCCCGCCATCGGCACAAGCGCGGACAAGTGCTAGTGTGAATACGTACCTAATGGCACAGATCACCCAAGTTGGTCAGTCACAAAGGGGCTCCCCGTGATTCATAGCCAACCACCGATCCACACCGGCACACCGTCCCGCCTGGCCGCCAACATCGACGCGCCACGCCATCTGACTGTCATACCGACGGAAGTCTACTGCGACTTCGACGGCACGATCACCACCCTCGACGCTACCGATGCCGTACTGGAAGCCTTTGCCCTCCCGGCCTGGCAAGAATGGGAAGCACGATGGGTCAAGGGCGACATCACGAGTCAAGAATGTCTCGCCCGGCAAATTGGGCTCATCCAGGCAGATCGCGACACGCTCATTGCCTTTGCCGCAAATCTGCCGATCGACGAGGGTTTTCTCACGCTCAACCGGCGCTGCGCTGAACAGGGAGTCCCGCTCACCATTGTAAGCGACGGCATCGACCTCCTCGTCGAAGCGGTTCTGCGCCGGCATGGCCTCCTCCATATTCCGGTCTTCTCCAATCACCTGCGCTGGGATGCAAACGGCCGTCCGAATCTCAGTTTCCCCTTCGCGGAGAAAACCTGTGAAAGCGGAGCCGGCACATGCAAATGTTCGCTGACCCGTCCGACACCATCCCGGCTATCCAGCCAGGTCTACATCGGAGACGGCCGATCCGATCAATGCGTGTCAGGAAAAATGCAAACCGTATTTGCCAAAGGCTCGCTCCGCGATTGGTGCGAGCGGACCGGCATCCCATGTATCCCATTTGAGACGCTGGCCGAAGTGGCCGACCGTCTCTTCCCACAGGAGGCCCGCATCGTATGAAACCTCTCCCAATGGTCCATCTCAGCGAAGAATCGCTCCGCGAAAAAGAAGCGAAATACTGCTCACATGGGGACACCGTTCATTACTCGCCCGTGCCGAAATTCTTCCAGAACTGTGAGGGGAGCTTCCTCTACGACCGGGAAGACAAGCCCTATCTCGACTTGCAAATGTGGTATTCGGCCGTCAATTTCGGCTATCGCAACCAGAGCATCATCGATGCATTGAAGGCCCAGCTGGACCGCCTCCCGCAACTCGCTTGCCAATATCTCCATGAAGAAAAAGTGCTGGTGGCCGAGAAGCTGGCCCTGGAATGTTTGCGGGCCTTCGGCCTGGAGGGACGAATTCAGTTTAACGTCGGAGGGGCGCAGGCGATCGAAGACTCCATGAAGCTCGTGCGGAATGCCACGGGCAAGAGTCTCTTCATGGCCTTCATGGGCGGTTATCACGGGCGCACACTGGGCGCATCGGAAATCACGTCCAGCTATCGGTACCGCCGCCGGTTCGGCCACTTCTCCAATCGGGCGCACTTCGTGCCCTTCCCCTACTGTTACCGTTGCCCCTATGGAAAGAAGCTGGACTCCTGCGACTACTATTGCGTCAATCAGGTCGAGCGGCTCTTCGAGACCGAGTACAACTCCTTCTGGGATGCCAAGGCCAATGAGCCGGAATTTGTCGCCTTCTACGTGGAGCCGGTGCAAGCCACGGGCGGCTACATTATTCCGCCACCGGAATATTTCTCGAAGCTGCAAAAGATTTTGAGGGAACGCAAGATCCTCCTGGTCGACGACGAAATCCAGATGGGATTTTTCCGGACCGGCAAGTTCTGGGCGCTCGAAAACTTCGGGGTCCAACCGGACATCGTCGTCTTCGGCAAGGCCATGACGAATGGGCTGAATCCCATCTCAGGCCTCTGGGCGACCGAGGCCCTCATTTCACCGGCGAAGTTTCCGCCCGGCTCCACCCATTCGACCTTTGCCTCGAATCCGCTTGGAACCGCCGCGACCCTCGCGACCCTCTTGTGGATCGAGAAGCAACAGTACGAGAAAAAGGTCAAAGAATCAGGCGCCTACTTCCTGCGGCAGCTTGAAGCGCTGAAGCAACGTCATGTGACGATCGGCGATGTCTCAGGCTTGGGCTTAGCCCTGCGCATTGAAGTCACGAAACCGGATCGCTTTACCCCGGATCGGGCCCTGGCAGACAAGATCTTCGAAGCAGGGTTGGCCGGAGGCCTGCCGTCATCGCGCGGACCGATGGGCTTAGTGTTGGACATCGGGGGACATTACAAGAATGTCTTTACCCTGGCTCCGTCATTGGACATCACCACCGACGAGATCGATCTGGGCATCGAACTCCTGGACTATTTGTTCACCACCTGCAAGGACGGCAAATGACCATAAAGACCTTCAAGGGCCATGACCGGCTCTCCGAGATGGTGGATCGCCAGCCGACGGATATCGTCCTTCAGAACGGCAGAAACTCCCTCGTCTATTTGATCCATGGCATTACGGGCACGCCGGTCGAGATGCGCTATCTGGCTCGCGGCCTGGCCCGGCGTGGCGGAGATGTCTATGCCACGACCCTGCCAGGCCATTGCACCAGCCTGCGCGATCTCGTGAGGAGCAACGAACAGCAATGGCGCGAACATATCGCCGCACAATTGACCTATGCGCGGGAGCGCTATGAGCATGTGTATGTGGCAGGGCTGAGCGCCGGGTCGCTGCTCTCGCTCGAAGCCTCAACCATGGTGCCTGTGGATGGAGTCGGCGTCATGTCCCCCACCTTCTTCTATGACGGGTGGAATACCCCCTGGAGCCATGCCATTCTGCCGATGGCGCTCAAATTGGTGCCCGAGAGCCTGCAACATCTCTTGTTCCACCTGGATGGCCCTCCCTATGGAGTGAAAGACACCATGATCCAGGCGCACATTCGCGCCTCCTACAATCCAAGAGCCGTGTTTCACGAATGGGTCAATTTATGGTGGGAAGGACATGAGAGTGGGGCGACAGGGAACGGGACGGAACCGCCATCGGCCGCATCCAAAGGCTATCCCCTTTTCCCCCTCAGAACGTTGACGGAAATTGATCGGCTCATGAAGCGCGTCAAGGGAAACCTCGCGAACGTGTCCGCCCCGACGGTCATCCTGCAAGCGAGCAACGACGATATGACAGGCCCCAGAAACGCGCAGTTCGTCCATGACGAGATCGCCTCGCTGCACAAACAAATCGTCCTGCTGGACGATTGCTACCACGTCATCACGGTTGACCGGCAGCGCCAGGCTGTGGTCAACCACCTGGCTGAGTTCTTCAAATTGAACGCCCATACCCGTCATGCTTCCGGGGAACCGCGCCTGAAGGAACCAGTCGCGAGTTGACGCGGTAGCGGCCCACGAAGCCATCTACCGCTACAGGACACTCGCCCATTCCTGCTCATGCGACAGGCGCCATTTCCTGCCGCAAGCCGCGAATCTACTCACCCGATCGCCTGACTCCCCTGCATCGTGAGCCATAGCCTCACGGCGCGCAATGGCACGCGCAACACAGACCCCATCACCAATGGGCTACTATTAAAATGGATAATCGAGCCCGACGAACACATTGGCCCCGTCGCGGCCATAGGCCACGTCAGCCCGGCCAACAACGGTTGGCTTAACCAGCAAGCGAAAACCAACACCCGGATTATACTCAAGATTCCTGCCGACGAGATTCTTGGCCTTCACCGTACTTTGTCCAACTCGACCCATGTCCAGAAAGGGGGCGACTTCCAGGTGGGTATCGAGGCCGAACAGCCTTTTGCTGAGTACGGTCACTCGCTCTTCCAGATTCACCAGGGCAGCCCAGCTGCCAATGTACCGGCCTCGTCCGAACGCGCGAAGACTATCTTCTCCGCCCAACGTCGATTGCTCGTAAAAAGGCACACCCTTCGTACGGCTCCCCGCATCCTCAATTTGACCGAACACCCCGTTGATGAATACGCGCGACACGAACACCATCTGGTCCGATACATGGGGCATATAGTGTCGCGCATCGAGGACTGTGTGCACCCAGTCATTGTTTCCACGTTCTTCCACATTCTGCGCGAACTCGGCCAATAAATTCACATAGGTGCCCTTGCTTGTCATCAGCTGGCTATCTCTTGTGTCATACCGGAGCGCCAGCCCATGGCCCAATATTTGAGCGCCCTGCATACCCGGGACCAAAGGATATTTTCCCGCTGTGCGCGGAAGTGAGCCAACGATGCCGTCATCCACCCGCACATTGCGATACCGCTCAATCCACAGCAGGGCGAAATCCTCAGTGAGATTGATGCCGGCAGTCAGTTTGGCCAGAAATTCACGAGAGGTATAGTTGGTTTCATCCCGTTCAGGCGTTCGACTCCCGAAGCCGAAGAATCGGGCGAAGGGATTTTTAAATACACTGAGATCGGCGGCGAAAATAAATCGCCCGTTTCCGACGCTCACATTCTTGTACCCCAGATCGACTCCCTGATCGAGCCGTTCACCAGCCCAGACCAGCGCATGGTACTGTTCTGTATCGCTGGGATACCCGAAATAATTCAACGACCCGTAATGCCCGACCTTGTCATTGTGCAGATACTGCGGGACGAACATCTCTTTGACATCGCCCGTGGAGTCTGCCTTGAGAATAGGCACGAGGCCGCCAAACCAGGCCCCTTCATTTTTATTGGTGCCGAAGGCCGGCAATGGGATGACCGTATAGTCCGGCTTGACAGGCAGAGACTTCAATACATGTTCCGCCGGATGGCTGGAGTCCTCGAAAGGATCCTTCATCGGAACGCCCACGCCATTCTCTTTCTCTTGAGTCGAGGCGACCAATGGCCGCGCGTTCGGAGGCCCATAGACCTCTGCCGCATCGGCTGGAACCGGCACAACGAGCAGAGCCTGTATCGCAAGAATCCCTACCCAATAGATCAGCACGATGCCATCCTCTGTTGTCTCATCAATGGCACGGGCTGGCTACTCCTGACTGATAGCACCTTGCAATAGCCTGGAATAGGTTCGGCAGTTTCATCATCGCTGCAGGGTGAGCCAGCGACGATGGTGTGCTGATGGTGCAGAGATGGAATGGTCATGGAAAGACGCACCGATACCGCATTTCTAAAGAAATCTTCTCCACCGCAGATATCCAGTATAGAGATACAGAAGTGTATATCAGCTTAATCCAACTAATACCACGCCGCCAAGAATAAAACCCAAGCCGACCCATCGTTCCAAGCCAACCTGTTCTTGCAGCCAAACTTTTGACAGGAGGGCCACGAAGACGAATCCGAGGCTACTAGCAGGAAACGCGATGCTGATATCCAGAAGCCGGATGGCCATCGTCCAGAAGATCGCCTGCGTGATAAAACACAGGATCCCCAGAGCGACGGATCGATTGCGCCAAAGACCGCGAAACGGACCCCATTTGCTCGTATCCGCATGGGCGCTCTCCGCGCCATGCTTGAACGCCAGTTGCCCCACCGCCTCGAAGAGGACCGCCAACGTCACGAGGACGAGACCCATCACACGTAAGCTCATCGAGTCGCCTCCGGCGTCACGAGGTCCTCGTCCTGAACCGGCGCGATCCCGGCAGTCCGTACGTTCGTGCGGCTGATTACCCATACACCGACCATGATCAGGGTCAGTCCGACCATTCGCAGGGGGGACAGCTGTTCCTGAAACAACACCATTGAGGCGGCACTGACCGTGACATAGCTCAGGGCCGTGATGGGTTGCGCGTAGCTGAGATCGGCATGGGCCAGGACGATCATCCAATTGAAGAACTGCATAAAGAAGACGACCAGGGCGACATGGAACAAAGGCTCATGGAGGATCGCGGCGACGCTCTGCCAAAGGCCGACGGTGTCCGGCACCTGTTCGATGGCGAATTTCCAACAGAGCTGGACGACCGTATCCATGGCAATCGCCAGGGTCAGCGTGAGCCAGACAATCTGGCGCCGGCTCAGCACTGTACTCTTGGAGGCAACGGGTTGGGTCATCGCGACGATGCTCCCGCACGACCGGCAGAAGGCTCCCCGGCTGGGTCCGAGATGCAGGCGTCAGGACACAACATCATAGAAGCACCAGGCTATAGTTCCGTTGTCGCAATGCCATGGGAAAGACCAAGGGAGGAATCACCGCCAGACCACATGGGCCACTGTATAGCCGAGCCAGACCGATCCAAGCCCCAGCAACAGTTGCGCGCCGACATTCATCAATGCGAGAGCGGCCTCCCCTTCCCGGAGCAAGTTCATCGTTTCATTGCCGAAAGCCGAGAAGGTCGTAAACCCGCCGAGAATGCCGACAACCAAAAAGGCCTGCAGATCGGCGCCGATGAATGAACGAGCGGCAAACAGATGAGACAGGAATCCGATGCCCAAGCAACCGAGGACATTGACGGCCAGCGTGCCATAGGGAAATGCCATAGTCTGGCTGAGCGTTTGCGCCAGGCCACTGACGAGATAGCGAAGGACCGAGCCAATGAACCCGCCGGCCCCGATTAACAAGAGTTTGATCATCGTATGAGTCTCGATCCGAGGTTCTCTGTAGCCGGAGTGTATCTCAACCTTGTGGAAATCGCACCTCTCTCAGGAAGAGTGTTTCGCCCTGTGCGCGGCATTAGACCTGAGGCTTCTCTGCGGCCGCAGGCGGTTCGCCGGAAAATTTCTTGTAGAGGTGCTTCCTGCTGAAATGCGTAATCGCAAAGGCCAGACCGACCGCGAGCGGGACAAACAAGGCCGCGGCGATATTGGCATTACGGAGCCATCCCATCTCATAAAGTCCCTTGAAGATATAACCCATGAGGCCGCTGAGATAGTAGGCAATCACTATGACCGACAGGCCTTCGACCGTATGTTGGAGGATCGCCTGGCTCTTCGTCGTCTTGTCGACGCTGGCCAGGAGCGCCAGATTCTGAGCTTGCAGCATCAGATCGACGCGGGCACGAAGAATGGAAATGACCCCTTCAAACCCGCTACGCAGGGTGTCGATCCGCTTCAAGAGCTGTTGATAGCCTTCCGCGACCCCGGTCACGCCACTCAGGACATAGTCGGACATCGGACGATACAGGGGCAGCGTCCGTTCGTCGAGCGACGCCAGCGTCCGGTGGACGATCTTGTCATAGGGCACAGAGGCGGAGAGCTCGAAATGTAACTTGCCGGCCAGCCGAGTCGTTTTCAGCAGGTCTTGCGTCAGCCCATTCAGCCAACGTTGGAGGGTCTGGGCATCGGCATGGCCGATATGGCCGGTGATGATTTCACGCTGCTTCAAGTGCACCTGCTCGAACTTATAGGCCTGATCGATCGCCGCCGAGAACAGCGGCTTCTGCATGAGCAATAAATGATAATAGGTTTCGATCCGGACAATGGCATCGACAATATCTTTCAGGTGCGACCGGCTGGACCTGGCTGACCCGACACTGACCCAATAATGCTCCCGTCCATATTCGTCCGGCGTGAAGCTGGTGACCAGCGATGTCTCTTCATCGAGGATTCGGCTGCCATACATGACCGGGCCTGGAAACTGCTGGCGCAGCACCTCACTGTCCGGCAAGGGCTCAGCCATCAGCAGAATATCCAGACGGCAGACCTCGGCCCCGAGCGGCGTGACGGGAAACCGATAGTCCGGGAATGTCATCGGGCCAAACGACAGTCGTGCGGCCTGGGCGGAAGGGATATGCCAGACTTGATAACTGTAGTACTCCGTATGCGCTTGCCAGATCAGGATCAACCGTTCGCCGCTCGCCGCCGTCTTCACGCCATAGCCAAACGCATCCTGAATGACCGTCGCATCCGCGGGCACCGTGAAGGATTCCAGGAGAGACCGGAACTCCTCACGGCTCGCCGGCCGCTGCACCGGCGGATCGCTCATGCGAAACGCTTTGAAATGCACATGCGCCGGGGCTTGCAGCCACTCGGCCAAGGGCATCTGCGGCCGCTCGTGCAGCTGCCTGATAAGCTCACCGGCATCTGGCTTCGACATCTTCGGCTCAGTCATGTGAATAATCTCCGCACGGCCACCCCTTCCCTACACCGCTTGCAGAAGGCTGACCAAATAGCCGCCTTCAAGGAAATCTTTATCCTTCGTCTGCTCATAGACGTCCAGAATCACCGCCGACTCGTAATACTGCGACGAGAGGAGCTTGAAAAACTTGTGCGGCCTCAGATGAGCCTGTTTCGTATTCAGCGACCCCTCTTCGAACAGAGTAGACAACTGGTCGAATCCGCCCAGCTCGTGCCGGTCGCCCTGACAATAGTCCACACGCACGCACAGGCCCCCTTTCCGAAGCAGCAAACGCAGGTTCCGCGATACCACCCGACTCATAAACAATTGATCGAAGAGCTCTTCGGCTTTCTTCCCCTTCTCCTGTTTCTTGGCGAGCAACCGGGCGAGGTCCCGATCGTTCGGGAAGAGCTTCTGAAAGGGGCATCGCCCGCTGGCCACGGACACGATATTGGGAAACGTAAAGACAATCATGTCCGCCTTCTCGGCGGGAGCCGAGAAATCCGGCAATGTCGCACAGCGGAACTCAATGGCAGCCGGGCGTTGTTTCCGCTTGGCGCGAGCCCAGATTTCCGCGTCACGCAACATCACCTTCGACCCGTCAATGCCGAGAAACGTCCAGCCTGGCAGTGCATCGACCAGCCGCTTCATAATGAGACCGGTGCCGCATCCATAATCGATGATCAAACCGCGGTCCTTCTTCGCGCACCGCACCACATGGCTCGCAATATTTGTATAGGCTGCCACATGAGCCTTATTGCGTGTCTGATCGACCCACCATTGTCCGACCGTTCGGTTGTAGGCTCCAAAGCCTGCGGACAAGGTCTTCGTGAAATCAATCTGTGACATAGTTCTCCACCTACCAGGCGCTCTGTAGCAGGATGCTGAAACAGCCCGATGGTTGTAATCCGCTGGCTGTCTTTGGTCAAGAGGGTGAACGGTTCGACGTGAAAGACGGCCTGTCTCTCTCAGCCCTATCGTGAGTCCCTCCGCGATGACATCGAGCCCTCATTCATCGACGCTCGGACGGAACAGAAACGGCCCATAGACCAGGGCAAATAACAGATAGGCGCCACTCCAACTCATCGCAGCGACTCCAAGGACCAGGTTCGAGGGATCTACGGCAGGCCCGAATAGCCGCAGCAGCGCACCCAAGTTGACCAAGAGGTAGATGCAGACCGTGAGGCCTCCCGCATGTTTGGGCCGTCCCGTATGGCCCAGGCTGGCCCTTGTCATCACCGCCAGCGTCATCACACCCACAGCCCCGGTGGTGAGCCCATGCATGGCATCCACTGTCGACAGACCCAGCCCGAGCACCGCGATTCCCAAAACAACGAGCGACAGCGCCAGCCAGCCATACCCCACATGGAGGATCAGCACCAACGGCTCACGCCAGGTGAGCCAGCCATACCAACGCAACAGGCGGCCCAAATTGGTAACCCCGGCCGCCACCAACAGCCAGCCTGTCGACAGGGCCTGCGGCTGAGCCACCCAGGCGATCGCGGCGATGCCCACGAGAACCACCGACAGGCCATCGAAGCGGGAGAAGGGCGCTGGTTGTTCGCCCCTGCCCTGCCCGGCCAGGAACTCGCGGGCAAAATTGGGGGTGACGCGCCCGCCGATGAGCGCCAGCAGCAGCAGCACCAGCCCAAGGGCCATACGCTCGGGAAGATCGGTCGCCGCCCCGCTCAGAGTTTGAACATGGAAGAACATATTGGCGCCGGCATAGAGACTGACCAGCACTCCCATCGGTGCATGGAACCAACTCTTCCCCGCGACAATTTCCCGCCACACCAGCCCTGCCACCGCAACAAGAAACGCCGCATCCACGCAGGCAGACAGGAGTGGCATGAGCAACGGGATGGCCATCACCAAACGTCCGGCCAACCACAACCCACACAAGAACATCAGCACGGTCCCCCTGATCGGGGTACGGTCCGTCCAATTGGGAATTGCCGTGAACAAAAAACCGGTGATCACAGCAGGCAGAAAACCGAAGGCCATCTCATGCCCATGCCATTGCCGCGCGGCAGCGAACGACTCCGCGTCGCTAGCTCCAATCAGCAACAGGATCCAGGCAGGAATCGCCAGGCCGGCAAACAGCGATGCCACAAAAAAGAACGGCCGGAATCCATAGGAGAAGAAGGCCGGCCCTTGATAGCCTGATGGTTCGTTTGCCTGGTCCGTCATATGATCTTCAATCCTCAGTCATGGGCGAGCCCTTGGCTTATACCGTTACGAGGCCAAACTCGGATAATCGGTATAGCCCTTCTCATCTCCCCCATAAAATGTCTCGACCTGAGGAACGTTCAAGGGAGCGCCGTCGGCAAACCGCTTAGGCAAGTCAGGATTGGCCAGGAAAAGCCGCCCGAAGGCGATGAGATCGGCATCGCCCTTCGCAAGAGCCGCCCTCGCACGTTCGTAGGTGTAGCAACCACAGACCATGTAGATTCCGCCAAAGAGATCGCGCAAGCGGTGGAAATCCACTGACTGCCCGGTCGTGACCCCGGACTGATCCATCTCCACCACATGCAGATAGGCCAGCTTGAGCGCACCAAGACGCTCTGCCACATACCCAAATGTTTGCTCGGGCGCTGAATCGTACATGCTGTTGAAGGGGTTCACCGGCGAGATCCTGACTCCCACCCGCTCCCGACCCCAGACCTGCGTGACGGCCTCGACCACTTCGAGCAGCAACCGCGCACGGTGTTCAATCGAGCCGCCGTAGGCATCGGTGCGATGGTTCGAACCGTCGCGCAAGAATTGATCGAGGAGATAGCCGTTGGCTGCATGGATTTCGACCCCGTCGAATCCTGCCTCCAGCGCATGCTGTGCCCCCTGGCGATAGTGGGCCACAATTCCTGGAAGCTCCGCGCTGTCGAGCGCCCTGGGGGTGACGAAGGGTTTGAGTCCTTCATAGGTGATCACGTCGCCCTCCGGCTTGATGGCGGAGGGTGCCACAGGCAGAGCTCCGCCAGGCTGCAACGAGGGATGCGAAATCCGCCCCACATGCCAGAGCTGCAAAAAGATACGCCCGCCCTCGTGATGCACCGCCTCGGTGATCGCGCGCCAGCCCTGTACTTGCTGATCGGAATGGATACCAGGCGTATTCGGATAGCCAACCCCTTCCGGACAGACCTGGGTTGCCTCGCTGATGATGAGTCCCGCCGAAGCCCGTTGCTGGTAATAGCGGACATTCATCGGTTGCGGCACTTGTCCCTGCCCCGCGCGATTACGCGTCAGCGGCGCCATCACGATCCGATTCCGCAACCGATAAGGGCCTAACTGTATCGGAGAAAACAAATTCGTATCCTGGTTCATGCTGTATCCCGTTTGTTTGATAGTGAACGAGGAAACTCTATGGTTCACTCGCCATTGAGGCTGAGAAGACGACCATACCATAGATTAGGACAGTGCCTCAGCTAGAAGCCGCAGCTAGAGTCGCAGAGGAGGCACTGAGCCAAAACGGCGGATGGCCTTGATCGGAATGCCTCGACGCTCCAGGGCCAGAGCTAGGATCATTTCAGATACAGGCCTGGAAAATTTAGATACAACGGCCCGACCTGCTTCATCGCACTACGTGGCTAATACATACTAGCTACGTATATTCCAAATGAATTGCGAACCGTTCTCAGCCAGCGCCACCCTGAGATAGAGGCATTATCCTTGCTTTGGGCAATTGTTGCTCACGTCTTGGGCTATCGGCCGAGGCAGGTAGAACCGAGAGGCTATCAACCTTTGCAAGGGAGGGTCAGACGATGAATGGAATGGGAGAATGCAGCGAGAGCGGGATGGGGCTGGGAATGGGGATGGGCTGGGTGCCGGATCGTCCTGACTTTCGCGATTTGACGGCCGATCATCACACCATTGCCGAGCTACTCAAGAAAACGAAACTTGCGAAACTCCCCAAAGCCCTGCCGGCCACCGTCGATCTCCGTGCCTGGTGTTCACCGATTGAAGACCAGGGCTCCCTCGGTTCCTGCACGGCCAATGCCGGAGTCGGGCTCATGGAATACTTCGAACGGAGAGCCCTGGGCAAGCACATCGATGCCTCGCGCCTCTTTTTGTACAAGGCGACCAGAAATCTTATGCGCTGGACAGGCGATACAGGAGCCTTTCTGAGAAGCACCATGGGAGCGATGGTGCTCTTCGGTGTACCGCCCGAAGAATATTGGCCCTATCGCATTGCGGACTTCGACCGGGAGCCCACCTCGTTTTGTTATGCCTTCGCCCAGAATTACCAGGCCATCAATTACTATCGACTGGACCCGCCAGGCACGACTGCCGCGACCCTCCTGGCCAGGATACAGGCCAATCTGGCAGCAGGACTCCCCTCCATGTTCGGATTCACGGTCTATAACTCGATCTCACAAGCCAGCCAGACCGGAAAAATTCCCATGCCAACCAAAGGCGAGAAAGTCGCGGGAGGCCATGCGATCGTCGCGGTCGGATACGACGACCAGATGAAGATCAAGAACAGCAATTCAGGCGGCACACAAACAACGGGAGCCTTCTTGATCAGAAATTCATGGGGAGCAGGCTGGGGCGATGCCGGCTATGGCTGGCTGCCCTACGACTATGTCACCAAAGGGCTGGCCGAAGATTGGTGGTCCCTCATCAAAGGAGAATGGGTCGACACAGGTGTCTTCTAGTCCCACGAGACATCCTCTACGACACGACTACAACAACAAGGCTTCTCAGTCCACCACCCTGGACTGAGAAGCCTTGTTCAATCTCGCGCGCGATCTCCCTCCCTCAGCAGAGACGATAGGCTGACAATCTACCCACTCGCGGCGCTCAATCCCGATTTCTGTCACAAGCAGCCTGAACGCAGGCTGCTCCGACCACCTGACCAAACCCATCAGAAAAGACACCCTCCTCGACGCCATCCACAAGTGGCTCTCGCAAGCCGCCTAGAAGACGCACCGATCGGGCTACCCCCCAGGACTCAGAGAAAAACAGGCTATTCCCATCGAGGTAAACGTTTAAGGTCGCAAATTGTGACCTTAAAGACGTGTCGACTTCGAGGCAATTACCAGCATCACAACCCGCCCCTCACCCCATGCCGTCCGATGGTTCGCAACTTGTCAACGTGTGTACAGTGTGCGCACAGTCTGATATAGTGACGACACGCAAAAGGAGGCATCGCATGAAACAATCGGAAACCAAAGCCGTGGGGGGACAAGGGCAAACCATCAACCTTCGCGCCAGCCATAAACAGAAAGCCTTGATCGACCGGGCTGCGGAAATGCTCGGCCGAAGCCGGTCCGATTTCATGCTCGACACAGCCTGCCGGGAATCGGAAACTGTGCTGTTGGATCGACGCTACTTCTCGCTCTCGCGCGAGACATTCGAGCGTTTTACCGCCCAGCTCGATACGCCACCCGCGCGCAACCAAAAGCTCCGACGTCTCCTTCGCACCAAAGCCGTGTGGGACAAATGAGCGACGGCTTTGAAGCCATCAAGCCGCCCGAAAAACTATCCACCACGCACGACCTCCTGAGCTTCGATTCCGGCGAGCCAGTGCTGGATGACTGGCTCCGTCGGCGCGCCCTTCACAACGAAGCCAGCGGAGCCTCTCGCACCTATGTTGTCTGTGCGGGGAAAACCGTGGTGGGATACTACACACTTGCAGTCGGTGCGGTGGCCCATGCGGAAGCGCCAGGGCGGGTGAAACGCAATATGCCTGACCCATTGCCCGTCATGGTGATCGGACGACTCGCGGTCGATAAAACTGTCCAGCGACGCGGCATCGGCAAAGGGTTACTGCGTGACGCGGTGCTGCGCACGGTGCAAGCCGCAGAGATCGCCGGTATCCGGGCGATTCTCGTCCATGCGATCTCAGAGCCAGCCAAACGTTTCTATGAAGGATGCGGTTTTACGGCCTCCCCCATCGATCCGCTGACGGTCATGTTGACCATCGCTGAAGCGGAACATATATTGAACGGCACAGACTGAAGCCCGCAAACGCCGCACCGACCAGGCCAACCTCCAAGACTTCGAGAAAAGCGGGCTACTCCCGTCGAGGTGAACGTTTGAGGTCGCAAATTGCGACCTCAAAGACGGACCAACTTCGAGGCCATTCGCGAACTCATGGCGGAACCCGAACCCAAGAGCAAACGAATCGGGTTCAAGCCCTAGCTCCGCAGCCCTCAATTCCCCCTTGGCCACCTCTAAGCATAAGAAAACGGCCAAACCGTCCCTCTCCGCCCGTAACCACGCCAAAGTTTTCGGAGTCTTGCGTACGCCATCAGCGAATTGCGATGAGAAACGAACGCTGGCTCGCAATTCGCTCAAGCTACAGAGTGATGGATACGTCTACGCCTTTGCAGTAGACTCGCCGCGGCAGACTTCATAATTGGGCGGCATGAATACACATGAGCGACAACGTTCTCTCGCATAACGAAATGTGTCGGCGCGAAGGTATCAGCCTACAGCGTGGAATGAACTTCGGCCTTGGCGGGAATCATTCCGTCATCCTGATGTCCTTGCGGCGCAATGCTCCGTACCGTGATCGTCTCGAAGACGGAGGAACAACACTAATCTATGAGGGCCACGACCATCCAAAGGTCACGTCCTGCCCTAACCCAAAGGTGGTTGATCAGCCAGGAGCACTGCCTTCAGGGAAACTGACCCAGAACGGCAAGTTCCATGAAGCCGCGCAGACATTCAAGAACGGGAAACGCGCCCCAGAGCGGGTTCGGGTCTATGAAAAGATTCGCTCAGGCATATGGTCATACAACGGGGTCTTTCATCTCGTAGACGCATGGCAAGAACCTGACGAGCACAGAATTGTCTACAAGTTCAAACTCGTGGCGGTGGAGGGTGACGAGGACTTTGCTCAACCAGTTCACCTGGACGCAGAACGACGGCGAATAATCCCAACCGCAGTCAAACTTGAAGTATGGAAAAGAGACGGCGGAAAGTGCCGGCTATGTGCGGCACACGACGAACTACACTTTGATCACATCGTTCCATTCTCAAGGGGTGGCACATCACTCACAGCCGAGAATGTCCAGCTATTATGCGCTCGTCACAACCTACAAAAGCGTGATTACATAGAATGAACGCTGAAGAATGGCGGGTCCAGCAGCAGGAACCATTTCGCGGCGCGTGGCAGGAATCTGGCTACTCTAGTCTCTCTAGCTTATAAGGTTTTCTACGGCAATCTCTTCCAACGGAGTCGCCAAACTGGCCTTCAGTGCGCGCATTGAACGAGCACATTCTGATCGTGCGCGTTCAGCGAGCAAGAAGGACGGTCTAGCGACTCCTCTCCCATCTTTCCAAGCTCGCTCGTTTCGCACTTCAAGGGTGGCCTGGATTGGCCCTTAACTGCGCCCGTCGAGCGAGGCCCTTCTCAGGGCGCACGCTCCGGGAGCAAAAAGGGCCATCCAGGCTGCCCATCCCATCCTTTCAAGCTCGCTCGCCACTCCCCTCTCAAGGGGGCAGGATGGTCTGATAGTCTCCCACTGCGCGCATTGAACGAAAGCTGGTTCATCTGGTCTATCTCGTCTATCTGGTT
>JAPLLI010000016.1 GCA_026387615.1 Nitrospirota bacterium | reverse complement strand
ATGATCCCCCCTTCAGAATGGATTCCGATGGTCTTCAATGACCAGGAAGCCCGGTACGAGACCCGAGGTGAGGCTGAGCAGGTTCTCCACGCCATGCTGGCCCTCTACAACCACTGCGGCCAGGAACGAACCGGTGGAAGTGTCTGTCTCCCGCCAGGCTGCGAGGTCAGACCTGCGCCGTTGGACAATTTGGATACGGCTGCGTCGCTGAGCCACTGGGCGCAGGGGTTTTTAATGGGTCATGATTATCTTGTGGAGATCTGGAACGACTATACGCCGGAGGAATTGGATGAGGAGCTAGGCGCAATACTGATGGTGCTGACGTGTTTCGCCTCTCCAACACTGGCCAGGGCCTATCATCAGGAGGGGGAGGGGAAGACGAGCTTCGAGCAGATTATCGAGACGGTGGGCTCGATCTTCTCCGCTGCGATGCGAGAGTACGCGCACCTCGGGCGGTCGATCTATCAGGCGCGGCGTGAAGCGGGCGATCTTGATCCTACGATATCGGCTCGTCCGAAGATCGGGCGAAACGATCCCTGTCCTTGCGGCAGTGGGAAAAAGTTTAAAAAGTGCTGCGGGGCGAATTGAGAGGGCTTCACAGGAAGCAACGGGGCGGAAGCCTTTTCTCCCCGCCCGCCATCACCGATGACCTCGCCGCCGCGTTGGACCTGGTTCGATGATGTGCGCGGGGGCCGGACCGGGGGAGGTCTGTCTGGTCTGTCTCGCCTCTCTGGTCTATCTGGTTTCTCTGGTTGATCTAGTTGGATGAGGGACGTGCGGGAAAGGCGAGAGGCGCGGCATGGGATGAGCCTGGTTGGTTGGCCGGATGGAAACCATAACCAGAAAAACCAGACAAACAAAACAGACCAGAAAGCCCCCCGCCTTCAGACGCTTCCCAAAATATCGGTGTCGAGGTATCCTGCCGTAACAGCCTAACTGTTACGACTCTCTCACGAGGCTTTTGTGACCGCTGATGATCGCTACGATGTGTCCGGCTTGCCGGAGGCACAGTGTGAGCCAGGTTCCAATGGGCTGGTGCTCAAAAATCTGCTTGGGATTACGTCGAAGGATGTCATGGACGAGGCAGAGGCCAGAGCCCTTGAGCAGACGATGGACGTACTGGTCAGATCCTATGGCGAGACGCATCGGTTTACGGCCCAGGATCTCTGTGGCTGTCACCGGTCTTGGCTTGGCGGCATCTATGAATGGGCTGGGCACTATCGGCAGGTGAATGTCAGTAAAGATGGATTTCCGTTCGCTGCCGCAGCGCAAGTCCCGGCCTTGATGGAACAGTTTGAAAGGGATGTATTGAGGCGCTCTACGCCGTGCTTGTTTGCAAACCCATCTGACGTTGTTCATGCGCTGGCGGAAACGCATGTCGAGCTGGTGCTGATCCATCCGTTTCGTGATGGGAATGGCCGCCTCGCCCGTGTGCTGTCATCATTGATGGCGCTCCAGGCAGGACTGCCTCTCTTAGATTTCAGTGGGATGGCGGGAACGGGCAAGGCTGCGTACATCGCTGCGATTCAGGCGGGCCTCGATACGCACTATGTGCCAATGGAGCGTGTGTTCGAGGAGATTATCGAGCAGAGCCGTTCGTCTTCTTAACCGGCGATGGCGTCTTCGTTTCAGTTAGGATGCGGGCGATGGATTCGATGGAGGCGCCAGTCTCGACCGCCGTCGAGCTGGCGACGTTGGCGATCAAGGCCTTCCGGTATTTCGCCGGAATCTTGAGATGCGGGTTCGTGTCAATGAGTGGCTTGTTCTTCATCGCGGCTAGCCCTCTTGGTAGAAGCAATTGTACCGCATGACGTGGAATGAGGCTATCTCAAACTGCGAGCTATCTGGAAAGGAAGCCCAAAAGGGTTGGGATTCGCTTCTCGCCGCCCGCCACGGCCTCTGCCTGATGTGCCTTTTCTGGATCATCTCATCGAGCTAGTCCCGGTGATGAGGGCTGGGGGTCTTCTAGCAGGCTGCGGAAAAACTCGGTGTATGCGAAAAATACAGCAGAAATACTCCGTATAGCATGGAGGCTTCAGTCGCCACAGGATGCTCAAAAAGGCCGTCCAGCAAGGCCGCAGCGAGCGAAGAGGCGAGGCGTACTCTTGTGGTACGTTGAGCCTCTTCGTGAAGCGAGAACGCCACTGGCGGTCTTTTTCAGCATCCTGCTAGAGATCCTGCGACGCGACCTGCCCTGAATATGACATTTCCTGTTAAGATACAGACCCCTCACCACGATGTAACCAAGGAAACGTTAGCCATGTCGACGCCTGCACAATCGAATGCCGTACTGGTCGCGATCCGCACCCCTCGTGTGACCGTGGAGGAGCTGGACAGCTCGCTGCAAGAACTCACCCGTCTGGTGAACACCCTCGGGCACACCGTCGTGGGGCAGGTGACGCAAAAGCGCAGTTCCGATAAATATGCGGTGGTTCTGGGTGAGGGCAAACTGGCGGAATTGGCAGAGTGGACCGGTGGCACCGGGAAGGTTGCGGTTGGGTTTGAACGGCCGATGCACAAAGCGGCGTCGAAGCGCGAGGCGGCGGACCCGGACGTGACGGAGGAATCAGACGACGACGAATCGGATGACACCGTCGAGGCTGCATCAGGCCCGCGCGAACAGGCGCAGATCGTCATCGTTGACTGTGATCTGTCGCCGTCCCAGTTGAAAAATCTTGAGAGTGCCGCCGGCGTGCCGGTGCTCGATCGTACCGGCGTCATCATTGAGATTTTCAGCCGACATGCGCGCACCAGAGCGGCCCGGCTTCAAGTCGAGATCGCGCGGCTCAATTATGTTGCGCCGCGTTTGCGGGAAACCGGCGGCGCCAGCGAGCGGCAAGGCGGAGGGGTCGGAGCCAAAGGGTCAGGAGAGACGCGCCTTGAGCTCGATAAGCGCAGAGTCCGCGATCGCCTGAAGGAACTCAGGGCGGAATTGGCATCGATCGGGGACGAGCATCAGACGCGCCGCGCGAGACGGGAGCACGAATTGACGGTCGCGCTCGTCGGGTACACCAATGCCGGCAAATCCTCGCTGATGCGCGCGATGACGGGCATCGATGTGCTCGTGGCCGACAAGCTGTTCGCCACGCTCGATACCACGATCCGGCCCCTGTATCCTGACACGCGTCCCAAAGTGCTCATGAGCGATACGGTGGGATTCATCAAAAAGCTCCCGCATGACCTGGTGGCGTCGTTTAAGTCGACGCTGGATGAAGCGGCCAGTGCCTCGCTGTTGTTGTTTGTCGTCGATGCCTCAGATCCCTCCTTTCGGTCCCAGCTCGAGGTTACGCGGACGGTGTTAGCCGAAGTGGGCGCCACGGACATTCCCAGCCTCGTGGTGTTGAATAAACAAGATCGTCTCGGACCGGACGAGCTCGCGGCCCTGAAGGCGGAATATCCGGACGCCTTTTTTCTGTCCAAGAGAAGCAAGGACGATCTGCAGGCGCTCCGTGAGCGCATTATGGGGTACTTTGAGCGCGAGATGGTCGACGAGGACTTAC
>JAPLLI010000222.1 GCA_026387615.1 Nitrospirota bacterium | reverse complement strand
TGTCCGATGCCAAGTTCTTTTTCGACGAAGACCGGAAGGTCAAGCTGGAGGACCGGGTCGCGAAATTGGCCGGGGTCACGTTCCACCAGAAGCTCGGCACCATGGAGAAGAAACAGCAGCGGATCAGGAAGCTGGCCAGCTTCATCGCGTCGAGTTTGCGGCCGCAAGATGGCGAGTTGAAACAGGCTTGTGAGAGGGCTGCGGATCTCTGTAAGGCCGACTTGCTCACCGGTGTGGTCGGGGAGTTCCCGGAACTGCAGGGCATCATGGGGGGCGAGTACGCCAAACATGACGGTGAGTCAGAGACGGTCAGTCAGGCCATTCGTGAGCAGTATCTGCCTCGCTCAATTGAAGGGGAGCTGCCCAAAACGACTGCTGGCCAAGTGCTGTCCTTGGCAGACCGGCTGGATTCGGTGGCGGCCTTTTTCTATGTGGGCCTTGTGCCGACCGGATCAGAAGATCCCTTTGCTCTGCGCCGGAATGCCACGGCCATCGTCCGAATTATTCTGGAGAGTCATTTGCGCATCGACGTGGGCAGCTATGTCGATACAGCAAGAAGCTTAGTCATCGCCGATGGTTTCAAGGGGGCTCCTGATTCCGAGCAAGAGGGCCGCCGGCGGATGACGGAATTCATTTTCGAGCGGGTTCGCCATTATGCCAGGGTGGTCCATGCCTTGCGGGATGACGTGATCGAAGCGGTGCTCAAGCCGGCGCATGGCCAGGCGCTGGATCTCGTGGACCTCGTACAGAGAATGAAGGCGCTGGAGTCCGTGACGACGAAACCGGAATTCGATCCGCTGATCGTCGGGTTTAAACGCGCGCACCGGCTTGTCGAGAAAGAGCAGTGGGACCGTAAACCGGTCGATACGGACCGGTTCGAGCATCCCACTGAGTCGGCGTTGTGCGAGGCTGTCGCGGATGAACGGGGGAAGATGCTGGCGGCGATGGGCCGCGGGGACTATGGCCAGGCCCTGGATTCGCTGGTCCGTCTGAAGCCGGCCATCGATGCGTTTTTCGCAGCGGTCATGGTGAACGCAGAGGATCCGGCTGTCCGGAGCAACCGCTTGTCGCTGCTTCAGGACGTGGATGCTTTCTTCAACTCATTCGCGGACTTTTCGCAGATTGTGGTACAAGGGGGGTAGGGATAGGTGGTCAGGAGAGTCCCCCCTGCTCGCGCAACGCGCGGCCTCGGAAGGCCTTCGTTGGACGCGCGCAGTCGTGGACTCTCCTGACCACCTGTTAGACAGAGATACGAGTTGGGTGAGGGATGGATCAACCATTGTCGGACGATCAGCGTCGGGCGAGGAACATCCGTCGGTTCACCGCCGGCGTCTCTCTTGCCCTGATGGTGCTCTGCAATGCGATCGTGCTGGTCGGGTTATGGGCCAGCGGGATCAACCTCGATGAACTGGCAACGACTCCCGATGTCTTCAACTCCAAACAGGATATTTGTCTCAGGCTCAGCTGGCAGTCCGTCGCGGGAGCGGCAGGACCGGTGCGCCTCTGCTCGGAATGGATCAATCTTTCAGACCCCTCCGGCAAGACCCATCAGATTCAGCGGGAGATCACGCTCAGGCAAGGGCCGGACGGGCAGTATTACGTGGACCAGGGGATTCACGCCGACTATCGGTTGCTCATATTGGTGTTGTTTGTGGTGGCGGTGATCGCGTCAGGGCTGGCGGCGAAATGGTATCTGGTCAGCCGGTATCGGCTGCGTCTCGAATCCGCCGCCCATGGGGCATCGCTCGTCCATTGAACTGAACTCAACGCGAAGGAGAGGGCAGCGTGGCAAAGAAATACGTGTACTACTTTGGCGACGGTAAAGCCGAAGGCGCATCCAACATGAAAGAGCTCCTGGGCGGGAAGGGCGCCGGGCTTGCCGAGATGACGAATCTTGGCATCTCCGTTCCCCCCGGTTTCACGATTTCTACGGAAGCCTGCGTCGAATATTACAAGAACGGGAAAAAGTATCCTCCCGGCATGTGGGACGACGCGCTGAAATCGCTGAAGCGGATCGAGCGATCGATGGGCCTGGGGTTTGGCGATCCCGAGCGGCCTTTGTTGGTCTCGGTCCGGTCCGGCGCCAGGGCTTCGATGCCGGGCATGATGGACACGGTGCTGAATGTCGGGCTCACGACCAAAACGGTCGAGGGGCTGGCGGCCAAGACCCGCAACGATCGCTTTGCCCAGGATAGCTATCGGCGGTTTGTGTCCATGTACGGCAACATCGTCATGGGCGTGCCGCGCGAACATTTCGAAGCGATCCTCAAGCAGAAGAAAGCCGAAGTCGGTGTGACGCACGAGACCCATCTCGATGCGCGTCATCTTCGT
>JAPLLI010000279.1 GCA_026387615.1 Nitrospirota bacterium | reverse complement strand
TGCCATCGAGGAATGTCACAAGGCCATCTCGCAGGACCCGGACTTCGGCAACCCCTACAACGATATCGGGGCCTATCTGATCGAAAAGGGCGAACTGAACGAAGCGATTGTCTGGTTCGAGAAGGCCCTGCAGGCGAAACGATATGAGAGCCCGGCCTTCCCCCATCTCAATCTGGGTCGCGTCTACGAGCGTAAGGGCCGCTGGACCGAAGCAATCGATTCCTACAAGAAAGCCCTGGCCCTCAATCCCAATTACTCCTTGGCGAAAAAGGCATTGGGTCGATTGATCAGTTCATTGAACTGATCTGGTCTATCTGGCCTGTCAGGTCTATCTCGTCTGTCTGTTCAGTCATGAAGAAGATCCATCAACTCTGATCCGAAAGCAGCCCCACACAATGACCACACATTCTCACCAGACAGACAAGACAGACCAGATAGACAAGAAAGACCAGAAGACCATCCTTGTCGGTGTCACAGACATTTTCTTTTACACTAAAGTCCGCGACGCCCTGATAGCGAAGGGCTACAAGTTCGAACGGGCTCGCACACAGCAGGACATCGCCGAGAAGGCATCCGCCAACAACCCTGCTGCCTTCATTTTGAACATGAACGACGAGACCCTGAACGCCTTTCAAGCCTTGGAAACGTTCGCAGCCGACGCGCAGCTCAAAACCATTCCCATCCTGGCCTTCGCCAATCACGAAGAAGTCGATACCTTTAACCGGGCCAGAGCGCTGGGCGTGACCAAAATCGTCTCGCGCAATGAGTTCTCCGCTCGATTGAACGAGCTGATCGAAGAAATGATTAGCGGTCAGCCATCAGCAGTCAGCTAAGTCCGAACGCTGATCGCTGACAGCTGAAAGCTTCCAGACTATTAAGGAACTATGAAACAATCACGCCTTCACGATCACCATACGAAGCTCGGCGCCACCTTTGAAGAGGCCGCAGGCTGGGACATGCCCGCTCACTATGGTAAATGGGTCGAGGAATATCAGGCGGTGCGCCAGGCAGTCGGCCTCTCCGACCTCTCGCACCGGGGCAAGATTCGCGTCACCGGCGACGACCGTGTGAAGTGGCTGCAGGGCCTTATCAGCAACGACATTCTCCCGCTCCAGCCAGGCCAGGGCCGCTATTCGAGCTTTCTCACCCATAAGGGCAAGATGCTCGGCTATTTCCGGGTCTATGTCCTGGCAGACAGTCTGTGGATGGAAGATGTTGGCGAGGTCGGCGAGGCCACCATCCAAGCGCTCAAAAAGTTTCTGCTCTACGGGATCAAAGCGAAGATGGAAAACTGCGCAGAATCCTGGGGGCTCTTGCTCATCAGCGGGCCCAAGGCCTGCGCCACCGTCAGCGCCGCCTTCGGTGTGGAGATGAGCGACCTCAAGCCGGTGAGCGCCGTCGCAGCCCAGATCGGCGGGCATGCCTCGTTCGTCCTGCGCACAGAAGAGACCGGAGAGACTGACGTCGAAGTATTACTGCCAGCCGAGGCCCTTAGCACGGCCTGGGAGCGACTCATGGAAGCAGGCGCGGCCCACGGCATCAAAGCCGTCGGGAGTCTCGCTCGCGAAGCCCTCCGCATCGAAGCAGGTCTACCCAAAGCAGGACCGGACCTCAATGAAGAGATCGTCCCGCCGGAAGCGAGTCTGGAAGGGAAAGCCTTTAGCTTGAGTAAGGGCTGCTATCCGGGGCAAGAAGTCGTGGCGAGGATGGATACCTATGGCAACGTGCGGCGGCACTTAGTCGGGCTGGTCATGAAGGAATCGGTCATCCCACCGAGAGGCGCCAAGCTCTTCAGCGGAGACCGCGAACTCGGCTGGGTCAGCAGTGCGACCCAGTCACATCAGCTCAAGGCCCCGATCGCTCTGGCATTCCCGCTTCGGGACTTTTCAGCCCCCGGCACCACCCTCACCGTTGAAATCGATGGCGCTCGTCATGACGCGACGGTGCAGGCTCTCCCCTTCTACCGTCGTACCTGATCCCTCAGGCTGCTGAAAAATCCCGCCAGCTTCGTTCTCGCGTCGTTCAGACCCTCAACGTACCCCTGAGGGTACGCCTCGGGCCTTCACTCGCTGCGGCCTTGCTGGACGGGCTTTTTGAGCAGCCTTCTACTCTACTTTTCGGGGTTCCTGACAGATGAGACCGCGCTAGCAAAAGCCAACAGGCTCGTCCGCTCTTCATCTTCCAACGCCAACAAGAGGTGGGCCTCTTCGGCATGCATCAGGCGGAGGCTCAAGAACGGCTCTTCCTTGCGCTTTTCCTTGTTGTCCCACATGGCATCGATCACCTGGACTTTATCCAACTGACTGACCGAGACCACATCGTAACGGAAATAGGAATCGCCGATGACCATATCGAACACCACGTTCCCAGCGGTCAGCAGCACCAGGTTGAACCGCCCCTGGTCTTCGTAACCCTCGGGCAAAAACTTATTGATGTGGCAACGTGCAACTTTGCGATCACCCAAGGCAGCGCGGATCTTTTCCTTCAACGCCGGGTAATCGATCTGCATGGCCTTTTCATCAACGTTCGTGGCCGCCGCTGCGGCATTCTGCGCCTTTTCAAAAATCTCATCCGCCGACATCAAACCTGCCATATGTATATTCCTTTCATCCGAACCCTGTTAACTCGCGGTACGCCTGGCCTTTACGGCCCTGGCTACGCCGACCAATCCCAGGCCGGCCCACGCAAACTCCAAGAAAATAAATCCCGCCCGCTCATCCTCAATCGCGACAATCCCCAGCAACAGCGACCCGACGTTGTTCAGTGCAAGGTAACCCGCATCCAATTCACGCCAGACCCCGCCCTGAATTAGTCCATAGGCCGACAGCACCATCAGAGCGCCCAGCACGGATATTACCTGCAAGAGCATCACGCACCTCGCCCAGGCTCCATTCACCCATATGGAGGACCGCGTACCGTAACTGGCCGCCAGCCCATATTTCAAGAGGATTTTCCAGAGAGCCGTGGTTGTGAGCTCAGCAGAAACTGGAACGCCGACTGAGACCAACCGATTCGAACCAGCGGGAGACCCGGTTGATAATCAGCCCGTCCGTCCTGCATACTACAGATTCTGAACCGGAGGATGGAATGCACGACCTGACCTGCATGATCAAAGGCTGCCAAACAAGAGTCTATGCCCCAGCCGGCACGCATAGCATCTGCCGTGAACACTTCCTCGCCTATCTCACCTGGCGCCGCCGCAAAGGCCCGCAAATGTTCATGAAGTATGCCGGGATGACGATGGAAGAACGCGACCCCCTCGTCGCCGAATGGGCCAACACCATCCGCATCGAAGAAGCCCCCACCGCCCCAGCGCCAAAGTCCTAACGTCCTACGCCAGCACAGAAGCCCAAGCAAACTAGCCGACATTCCTCGGCCATGCTACAATGCCGACACGCAAAAGAGTGCCCATTTTTCGAGGGTGGGAACGGCCATGGCAACAGATACAAGAACAACGGTCTATCTGAAACCAAAAGTGTACCGGGCGTTAAAAGCCAAAGCCGCCTCGACGGATCAAAGCGTTTCAGACCTCATCAATGCTGCGGTGCTGGGAACCATGCGGGAAGACGAGATCGACCTCGCCGCCGTTACCGCACGACGCAAAGAGCCTTCCCGTCCGCTTGAAAAAGCCATTGAGGACTTGAAGCGCGATGGGCTCTTATAGCCTCTTCCTCAAGAAATCCGCAGAGCGTGACCTGCGGAAAATCCCCCAAACAGATCTTCAGCGAATCATCCAACGGATCAAAGAGCTCGCAGCGACCCCACGGCCTTCTAGCAGCGAGAAACTAGCAGGACAGGATTCCTATCGCATCCGGCAAGGCGATTATCGCACCGTCTATACCGTAGACGATGACCGGCAGCTGATCGAGATCGTCAAAATTGGACACCGCAGAGAAATCTATCGCTGAGCAACCGAGACCACGCTGTCACTGAATCAGCCACACCATCCGTACCAAAGAAGCCCCCGCCGCCCTAGCACCAAAATCTTAACGGCTTCACGCAGCGCGCAAAAAAACAGTACCTGCCTCCATATTCCCCCAGATAAATTAAGTATTTTCATGCCAATGCCTCAGGAATAGCATCCCAAACTCAACTATGGATCGTGCATCGCTCAGCATCTGAGGATGGAGCAGAATTGGACTGGGTGGATCATCCTCCGAGAACGCGTGCAGGAAAGTAAAGCAAGGGACACCAATCGCTGCTTGCTCAGACCAGATCAGGTCAAGTCGCTCCCACCGCATGGCCGTTACACACTCGACTTTTTCGACTTCCAGTTGTTTATATCGTTCGCCCTCTTCATGTGTGAACTGAGCTGGCGGTATGTATAAGGGGATTCGATGCGCCAATGCATCACGGAACGACTTAACATACTTTTCATGCCACTCACTCATTGTTGCTGAAGAGAGATAGTCTCGCAGAGTGGTGGGAAGGCGTTTCTGTGTTGTCTCGACAAACAGACCTATCTTCCGACGGCCACCAATTCCTGCTTCGAGGTCATGTCGAAGAATATATGCCCATGCCCAGTTGTCGTAGATACCGTACAGGTTCATCACAAAGGCGTGAAGGTTGATCTGTACGTCAGCGAGTTTGTCTTCATGAAGCGGCCGGCTGGCTCCAGGAGGGAACAGGGTGTATACGTTCTCAATGCAGCGCTTAATCACACCCACGCGACGGGCTGCGCCGTGCAACAGATGCTTACGAACGCGGGCATTCGTAGCTGACTCACCTTGAACGACAATTTGCAAAAACAATTCCTGCAGTTCCCGCACGACGGCGTGTTGCTGGGCAGAAAGGTGTGCCACTTGATCTTCAGAATAGGCCATGCGTAATCGTAGCCTTGAGACGTCTAACTATTAACTCTCGACTTCCAATAGCCGGGGCGGCGACTTTGGTGTGCGACAGCCTCAATGCACAAAACATCGCCTATGACGCTGTAGTATAGGGTGAAGGGGAAACGGGTCAGAATGAACTTTCGAAAGCCGGGGCCGACGGAAGTCCCGATCTCGGGTTGATCGAGCAACAGATCAGCTGCATAGCGGATCTCGGATTCAAAACGTTCGCCCAAACCTGGGACTTGCTCGTCGTAGTACACTGCGGCTGCGATGAGTTCCACCTCCGCTTCGGGGTGGAACTCCAGTCTCATTTCTTGAGGCGGGCGCGAAGGCTTTGAAAAACTTCTCTGGCAGGTATCGGCTTCACTTTCCCTTCGACAATCTCACGATGACGTCGCTCTATCTCTAGTGCCCAAGCCTGCTCAACATCGGCGTCAGCCGGGCCATCAAGCTCGGCAATCAGGGAACGAAGCAATTCGGCTTTATCTTCAGGGCTCAGCGCTCGAATCCTGGCTTCAATCTCAGCGACATCGGTTGACATGGCGACCTCCGTGCTACCGGCTATTTTTCACTGAACGAGACTCTAGCCAGAGGACCCGAAGTTGTCAATGACTCCCCTGCCTCTTTCTCCTCTCCCCGTCCCCTTACACTACAAACAGAGGGGTAGGGCCTGGGTGTGTTTCGATTGCGCGCATTGAGGGAGCGCACTGTATTTTTTCTTTCCACCCTCTCAATGGGGGAGTGGCCTGCCAGCTCTCACCGTGCGCGCGTCGATCGAGGCCCTTCCGAGGGCGCGCGATCCGTGAGCACAGAGAGCGGCAGGCCACTACCCTATCAGCCCATGCCCCTTCACTCCCGCCCCACCCAATACATCGGCCGGCGCTTCAGGTTCATGACCGCCAGCACTCGCAGTCCATCTTGTTTGATTGTGTAGAGGATCGCGTAGGGAAACCGGAGAACTAGTCGTCGGCGAACCGCCCCAATGATCAGTGAACCGGCCTCAGGATAATCGACGATGGCTTGGGTGCAGCGCTCGACCTCGTCCAGAAAAGCAGATCCGAGGCCCGGGCTTTCAGAATTGTAAAACTGTGCGGACTCATTCAACTCACGGCGGGCCAGGCGATGATAGGAGACTCGCGCCATTTCACTTCAGTTTAGCCCGCGCCTCACGAAACGCCTCTGCGGCTGAGCAGCTGGAGCCAGAATCAACATCCATCTCCGCATCTCTCCGCTGAGCCTCCTCGGCCCACAGTCGCGTGTTTTCATCTTCGGAAAGATTCTCCAGACTCTCTAACAACTTGCCGGCCAAACGAGCGCGCGCCTTCGGGTCCAGCTTCAATGCCTCAGCTTCAAGTTCTTTCAAACTCATGGGCGTATTCTACACCAAACGGCAATAACGGCAACCATGAGAACTCGCGCGACCATACCTCTGCGCTTTCTTTTCCCGCCCTCTTTCCCCCACTCTAAAAATGGGGCAGAGGAGGTTGTCACTCAACTGCGCCCGTCCAACAAGAGCCTGCTAACGCCGCGTGCTACACAAATCCCCCAACCCATTACACAACGGGGTAGGGCCTAGGCATGTTTCGATTGCGCGCATTGAGGGAGCACCGCCCATAATTTCACTACCCATATTCTTGCGTGCGCACTCAGCGAGCACGGAAACACGCCCAGGCCCTACCCCATCACCGCCGACCCATGATGATGTA
>JAPLLI010000067.1 GCA_026387615.1 Nitrospirota bacterium | reverse complement strand
CCAAGAACCGAAGTCCACTGCGCCCGCTGCGAAGGGCATCAAGGACATCTCTTCAAGGACGGCCCCAAGCCGACAGGGCTCCGCTACTGCATCAACGGGGTTGCGTTGAAGTTTGTCCCCATCCAGTAATGAGACAGAGCTGATGCAGCCAACTGAGTCCATAACCATTCGCTGGGTCTCCTCGGTGGAGGAGATCCCCTCGGATCTCTGGAGCCGCTGTTTCGCACCGCCCCTCGAAGGCCTTTGGTGGTATCGATCGCTCGAGCGGAGCGGCCTGGAATCGCAATTCACCTTCGCCTATGCCATCCTTGAACGAGGAGCCCTGCCAGTCGGCATCGCCCCCACCTTCCTGATGGATGTCCCGATCGATCTCGTCGCGCCGCCCTTGATTGCCCGTCTCCTGCGTGCCGCTGGAGCGGTGCTCCCTCGCCTGCGCTATCAGCGCACCCTCTTCGTCGGTTCCCCCTGCAGCGATGAAGGCACGATCGGCTTGTTCCCTGGAGTCGAGCTGGTTGACGTGGCGCCGATTCTCCATGACGCCCTCACGATCCAAGCTCGCCAGGCTGGAGCTCCGATGATCGTCTGGAAGGATTTTCCTGACACGGTCTCCACCGCGATGGATCCCTTATGCGCCAGCCGGGGCCTCTTCAAACTAGTCAGCTATCCCGGCACTCGCCTCCCCTTGCCGCCAGGTGGCTTCGAGGCCTATCTCCAGACCCTCACCTCTTCTCACCGCCACAACCTTCGCAAGAAGCTCCGGCGCAGCAAAGAGCTCGGCGAACTTCAGGCTTCCGTCCTGCAGCACCCTGATCAGGCTCTTCTCGACGAGCTCTTCCCCCTCTTTTTGCAAACCTACGAAAAGGGCAAAACGAAGTTCGAACATCTGACGCCGCGATTCTTCTCACTCATCGCCGCGGAAGACACGTCCCACTTTGTCCTGCTGCGGAACCCACAGACCGAAAAACTGGTAGCCTTCATGCTCTGTTTTCGCATCGGCTCCCGCGTGATCAATAAATTTATCGGTTTGGACTATGGATTAGAAGGTCAGTGGTTTCTCTACTTTCGCCTCTGGGAACAGGCGGTCACCTGGGCCTCCTCCATCGGCGCGACCGATTTTCAAAGCGGCCAAACCGGCTACCGCGCAAAACTCGATCTCGAACATCGGCTCGTCCCCCTCAACAACTACTGCCAACACCGCCAGCCTCTGTTACACTGCCTTTTCGCCACCGTGGCCAAGGGCATCACCTGGGCCACTCTCGATGACGATCTCGCACAGCAAGCCATGGTGCAACCCAATTCCAAGGATGCACGAATCAGCCAAGCTGATTAGGCAGCGCCCTGCAAAAAGGCGCTCCCTGCGCCCACCTGCCGATAAATGTCGCCGTGGGGACTCCCTCTTCTGCTTCGCTGAAAACGGACAGGCCAGGCGCCTCAGTCTTTTGACCCCTTCAGGAGTACCCTCTTTTCCGTGCAAAACCGCAATGCACGTACGGGACGCCCCCCTGCCCTGTCCGCACTCCCGAGAGCCACCCCTGACAGAGCAAGGAGACAAAAGATCCTAAACTAGGGGAACCACTAGTTGTATTGGAAAGGGCTTGAGCTGAATATTATAGCAACTTAATCACTTAGGAGAATTTACTCATGCGCGCCTGGACGTTCACTCATTCTATCGAAGCCAAGGGTGACGACATGCCTGCCCCCAGGGACAGATATCGGCAAAGGGCGCGAATCTGTACGAGTAAACGGCAATCGTTCCGGAAGATAGTTGGAAGTTGTGGCATAAGAATGCATGGGCTGCGATCCTCCAGCCGATGCGAGGCTAGCGGCCATGCTGAAAACGACACAACAGCAATCACAACAGGGGGAGCCATTGCAGCCTTACGCTGGGAGGCGGTGCCAGACCCATCGGTGTTGGGCTACAGACTTTATGTGGGAACGGCTCCTCATACCTATCAGTGGCAGCTCGACGTAGGCCTGACGACACGTCATGTCATTCTAAACCCTCAGCACGATACGGCCTACTACGTTGCGGTCACAGCCTATAATTGTTTTGGAGAGAGTGCCTACTCGGAGGAGGTTCGAGTCTTTTCACATTAACGATTACGACGCATTCCTTGACGGTGAGCCAGACCGCTCCATCACTTCAAATCGATCATCCCCCTTCGCCCCTAGCCCTCA
>JAPLLI010000004.1 GCA_026387615.1 Nitrospirota bacterium | reverse complement strand
TCTGTTGAACGCGGGAGCCGATAAGGTGAGCATCAATACGGCGGCAGTTCAGCGGCCCGAATTTGTGAAGGAAGCGGCGGAACGATTCGGGACGCAATGTATCGTCGTGGCGATCGATGCCAAGCACCGTCCCGCTCCGGCAACCGGGTGGGAAGTCTTCACCCATGGCGGCCGCAAGGCGACCGGCCTGGATGTCGTCGAATGGGCGAAGCAGATGGCCCAGTATGGAGCAGGCGAGATTTTGCTTACGAGCATGGATCAAGACGGGCAACAGCAGGGCTATGACCTTGCGCTGACGGCTGCTGTGTCTGAAGCCGTCTCGATTCCTGTGATTGCGTCTGGTGGTGTGGGGAATTTGGACCATCTCTATGACGGATTCGTCAGGGGGAAGGCGGATGCGGTGCTGGCCGCATCGATTTTTCACTTCCGGACTCACACGATTCCTGAGGCGAAAGCCTATCTTCGTCAGAAGGTAGTGGCGGTTCGATAATGGATATAGGGAAATTGAAATTCGACGGGCAGGGGTTGATTCCGGCTGTTGTGCAGGATTGGCGGGACGGCACGGTGCTGATGGTCGCCTTCATGAACCAGGAGGCCTTGCGGAAGACCCTCGAGACCAAGTCGGTGCATTTCTGGAGCCGTTCGCGCAAGGCATTATGGGAGAAGGGCGAGACCTCCGGTCATACGTTACAGCTCAAGGACCTGTTTTTCGATTGTGACGGCGATGCCCTCCTCGTGAAGGTCGAGCCGGTCGGTCCGACCTGCCATACGGGAGAGCGGTCCTGTTTCTTTTCCCGTTTGGACTCGCCTGAGACGAAGACCTCTGAGTCCTGGGGTGGGATTCTCGAACGCCTCTACCAGATGATTGAGGAGCGAAAGCGTCAGCCGTCGAGCGAGTCCTACACCTCCAAGTTGCTGGAGGGCGGAGTCGATCGCATTTTGAAAAAGGTCGTCGAGGAAGCTGGCGAGGTGGCGATTGCGGGGAAGGGTGGGAAGAAGGAGGAGATCGTCTATGAAACGGCGGATCTCCTGTTCCATACCCTGGTGGCGCTGGGATACCATGGCATCACGCCGCAAGAAATCTATCAGGAGTTGGCGACTCGGTTCGGGAAGTCTGGCTTGAGAAAAGAACCTGTCTCATGAGCGAATGCCTCTTTTGCAACATTGTCGCGAGGATCATTCCCGCGCCACTCGTCTATGAGGATGACCTGGTCGTCGCCTTCGACGATATCAACCCTCAGGCGCCGACTCATACGCTCGTCATCCCTAGAAGGCATGTGGTCTCGATGGCAGCATTGCAGGACTCGGATGGTGAGCTGCTTAGCCGTTTGATGGTGGCTAGTAATAAGGTCGCGAAACTAAAGGGGATTGTTGGGTCAGGTTACCGTGTTGTCATTAACACCGGCACTCATGGTGGCCAGAGCGTGTTCCATCTGCATATTCATGTCTTGGGCGGACGTCATCTTGCCTGGCCTCCCGGCTAGCGTAGTTCCACTACGTTGACAGATTTCTTTCCCGTCTGTTACCCTGAACGGTCTATTTTACGACCACTTACGTTTACTTTCCTTGCCGGTTTTTGGCGAGGGAATAGGAGCCGCGACTCCCGTGGGCCGAGGTTTAATTTCTGAAGATGTAATCAATCAAGTTAGAGATCGGGCCGATATTGCCGAGGTGGTCGGACATCACGTGAGTCTGACCAGGGCCGGCCAGAATTTGAAGGGGCTCTGTCCTTTCCATCAGGAAAAATCGCCTTCCTTTACGGTCAGTTCTTCCCGCCAGATTTTTCATTGTTTCGGCTGCGGTGCGGGCGGCAATGTGTTTACGTTTTTGATGCGGATTACCGGCGCGAATTTCCCTGAGACGGTTCGTGAGCTCGGGCAGAAACTCGGGATCGATGTGCCGGAGAGCGGGCCTAGCGCTGGGCCTCAGGCGGCGCAGGCGAGCCGCCTTGAACCGCTCAATCGTGCGGTGACGGCCTGGTTTCAGCAGAATTTACGGGACAGTGCGACCGGCGCGACGGCGCGGGACTATTTGGCCAGCCGGGGTATTCAGGCCGGGACGATCGAGCGGTTTGAAATCGGTTGTGCGCCGGCTGAGTGGGACGGACTCGTCAAGGCGCTGAGCAAGCAGGGTTTTTCTTCGGATGATTTAGCCGTGGCGGGATTGACGATCGCGCGGGAGCAGGCCTCCGGGTCCTACGACCGTTTTCGCTCACGCGTGATGTTCCCCATTACGGACTTGCGCAAGCGGGTCGTCGGGTTCGGCGGGCGTATTCTTGGCGAGGGGAATCCGAAGTACCTGAACTCGCCGGATACTCCCCTGTTCAAGAAGGGGCAAACGCTTTACGCGTTGGATCTGGCGCGTGAAGCCGTCGCCAGGCTGAAGACTGTGATCGTGGTGGAAGGGTATTTCGATGCGGTGGTCCTGCACCAGGCAGGTCTGACCCATACGGTTGCGACGCTGGGGACCGCTCTGACGGCCGAGCATATTCAGGTGTTGAGGCGGTTTGCCTCGAAGGTCGTGCTTTTGTTCGATCCGGATCAGGCCGGGGTTCGTGCCGCATTACGAGGGCTCGATCTGTTCGTGAACAGCGGGCTTGGCGTGAAAGTGGTCACGTTGCCGACCGGCGAGGATCCCGATACCTATGTGCGGAAGGAAGGGCCGGAGGCCTTCGCGCGGTTGGAAGAACAGGCGCCGAGCCTCTTGGATTTTTCCCTCGAGCATAGTTTGAGCACGGCGGAGTCCAGTACGATCGAAGGTCGTATCCGCAGCGTGGACGATGTGTTGCGGATTCTGCAAAAGAGCGAGCATCCGATCGAACGGGAAGAACGGATCCGTGTGGTGGCCGAACGGCTAGGGATCAGCCAGCAGCGATTGATCGAGCGGTATCCGGCGTTGGTGCAGTCCGAGGGGCGGCGCCCGGTGGCCGTGCCATCGGCCGGCGTGACACCGGCGATGTTTAAGGGTGCGAACGAAGAGCGGGATCTGGTGTATCTGTTGTTGCATGGGCACCTCATGCCAGCCGATGTGCAGCGATTGAGGCCCGAGGCCTTCTCGGTTCCGGCCTGCCGGATTCTCGTCGAGGCGGCCTTGACCCATCTCGATCACGATGGCCGGGTCGGGCTCAGGTTATTGCTGGATGCAGTGGTCGACCATCCGGATTGCGGGTCGCTGGCGACGGAGCTCTCCATGCGGGAAGACCATTTCGACGACGTGCCGGCCCACGTCGCCGGTTGCTTAGAGACGTTAGAGCGGAAGCGGGCCGAGGCGGTGTTTCGGGATTTGATCGCGCAACTCAAGGCCGCCGAGCGGGAAGGCCGGGCGGAGGATGCGCGGGTGTTGAACGCACAAGTGAATGAATTGCGCATGCAAAAGGCAGGGCGGCCTGTCACAGGGATGTTGTCTTTAGTGAAGGAGTAGTCATGGCGAAACAAGAGTTGCTCGGCGAAGTCAAGAAGCTGATCGCGATCGGAAAAGAAAAGGGCTTTTTGACCTATGACGAGTTGAATAGCACCTTGCCCGCAGAAGTGGTGTCGTCCGAACAGTTCGGCAGCATCATGACGATGTTCGGCGAAATGGACATCGAGATCGTCGATGCGCCCGAGGGGGAGCGGATCAAGAAAGCCCGGGATGCCGAGGAGTTGAGTGAGGACGCCGAGGGGTCCGATTCCGGGGCCGGCGCCGGGGATGAGAACGAGAAGGAAGAAAAGGACGAGAAGGAAATCGACTTAACGCCTGGCGCGCTCAGCCGGACCGACGACCCGGTCCGACTCTATCTCAAAGAGATGGGGAGCGTGGCTTTGTTGAGCCGTGAAGGGGAAATCGAGATCGCCAAGCGCATCGAAGAGGGAAAGAAGGACATCTCCGCGGTCATCTACGGGATGCCGATGACGATCGAGTTTGTCCTCGCGTTGCGCGATCAGCTCAAGAACGGGACCATCGATGTGCGCGAGATCGTCCCGATCGTCGAGACCGAGGAAGAGTTCGAGGAAGAGCAGATTCAGCGGGACTATGAAGAGCTGCGGGTCAAGACCCTCGAAGGGTTGAACTCCGTCCGGAAGATTTCGACTTCGCTCAAGAGTCTCTATGAAGTGGCGCGGCATGCCAACAGTGACCCTGCGAAGCAGAAGAAGATCAAGAAACAGATCGATACGATTCGCGACCAGGTCGTGGAGAAGATGGAGTCCGTCAACCTGCATGGGGTGCTGAAGGATCGGATGGTGCAGCGGGTGCGGGAGCTGGCGATTCAGATCCGCACGGCGGAGCGGGAGATTATCAGTTGTCAGCGTCGGATGGGGATCAGCGGTGAGGCCGGTGCAGAGGCGCTCAAGAAGCTCTGCCGCGACCGGAAAGACTTCCTTGCCGTCAAACGCAAGACGAGCTGTACCGAAGAGGCGCTCAACGACATTAAAAAGGTCTACCAGGCGGCGAAGGGCCGGATTCGAGCACTCGAAACCGAAGAAGCGCTCGTGTCTGCGGAAGAGATTAAAGATGCGGTTAAGCACCTGGATGTGGCGGAGGACAAGGTCAAGCGCGGGAAAGCCGAACTGGTCGAGGCGAACCTTCGTCTGGTCGTCAGCATCGCTAAGAAGTATACGAATCGTGGGCTCCAGTTCCTCGATTTGATCCAGGAAGGCAATATCGGCCTGATGAAGGCCGTCGATAAGTTTGAATATCGCCGTGGGTATAAGTTTTCCACCTATGCGACGTGGTGGATCCGTCAGGCCATCACACGCTCGATCGCCGATCAGGCCCGCACCATCCGCATTCCGGTGCATATGATCGAGACGATCAACAAGCTGATCCGGACGTCCCGTCATCTGGTTCAGAAGCTCGGACGCGAACCGACGCCGGAAGAAATCGCTGAACGCATGGATCTGCCGTTGGACAAAGTGCGGAAGATTTTGAAGATCGCGCGCGAGCCGATTTCGCTGGAGACCCCGATCGGCGAGGAAGAAGACAGCCATTTGGGCGACTTTATCGAGGACAAGAAGGCCGTGTCGCCTCTGGAGGCGGCAATCCGGTACGATCTCCAGCGCCAGATCAATAGCGCGTTGGAAACGCTGACACCGCGGGAAGAGAAAGTCTTGCGCAAGCGGTTCGGTATCGGTGAAGCGACCGACCATACGCTTGAAGAGGTCGGCCAGGATTTTGAAGTGACCCGGGAACGTATCCGGCAGATCGAGGCCAAGGCCTTGCGGAAGCTGCGCCATCCGAGCCGGAGCAAGAAACTGCGCAGCTTCGTGGAGACGCTCTAACGGAAGCAGGTGCCCCTGCGATTTGACTCCGTTCCCTGGGGCAGCCTAGAATCAACTGTTCGTGTCTGCGGATCAGGCGCGAGAGAGTCATCCGCCTGACCGGGCCCATAGCTCAGGTGGTTAGAGCGGCTGACTCATAATCAGCTGGTCCTAGGTTCAAGTCCTAGTGGGCCCACCAGCACGGCCGAGGAACCCATCGATTGAGACCGTTGTGTCGCACAACAGTTAGAGGAGTGCGTTGAAGCATAATCTTTCCCCCCTCATCGCGCTGCAAAAGTTAGATCTCCGTGTCATGGAGATTAATAGTCAACGTCGAAAGATCCCGGAGCGACTCCAGACAGTTGAGACGCCCCTTCGGGAAGCCCAGCAGCTTCTCCAGCAGACCAATGCAGCCATGGATGGGTTAGTCAAGGAGCGGCGGTCGCACGAAAAAGATCTTGAGGTGCACGAAGCCCATACGGAAAAGATGAAGTCGCGGCTGTCCGAGTTGAAGTCCAACAAGGAATACCAGGCCCATCTGTTCGAAATCGAGGTGGCCAACAAGAAAAAGGGTGAATTCGAAGAAAAGATCTTGTTGTGTATGGAGAAGATCGAGCAGCTCCAGCAGACAGCCAAGGAGGCGCAAGCCAAGGTCGGCGTCGTCGAAAAGGACTTTGCGCAGGAAAAGCTGGTGCTGGACGAACTGGAGAAAAAGCTCTCAGCCGAGTTGGCCGATCTCGAATCTCAACAGCAAGCCCATTCGGCTCATGTGGAGCCAGGATTGCTCAGGCGCTATAACGGGATCAAGGCGGCGCGGAAGGATCAAGCCCTCGCGGAGATCAAAGAGGGGACCTGCTCCGGCTGCCGGCTGCAGCTCCCGCCGCAACTGATTTCAGAGGTGAAGCGCTCGGAGGATCTCCAGACCTGTCCCTACTGTCGTCGGATGCTGTATTGGGATGGACGCATTCCTGTTGAAGTCGTGACTCCTGATCTCGATAAGACGTCGATCCTTGAGATCGGCGAGTCAATTTAGTCCGTTTTTCCCAGCACCGTCTGAGTCGTTTTGAAGTGTAGCTTCGCGACTGACCCTAACCGTTCCTCTCCGTGCTTCTTCACGATCATCCGTCCGGCCAGTTCGACGGCAGGCGAGGCCCCTTTGGGCAGCGTCGTGCCGATTTCATCAGAAAGGCGCTTCAATCGGAGGAGGAATTCCGCACGGGCCAGGATCGAGGCGGCCGCTACGGCCATGTCGGATTCAGCCTTATGCCGCTGCTCCAAAATGATCGTGCGTCCCTTCTCTTGTAAGGCATTCAGAATCAACCGCTCGTCGCCGAACTGATCCGCAATTGCGCGCTCGCACGACACCTTTTCTAAAAGGGTCTCCAGGGCCTTGGCATGGCCCCAGGCCAGCAGGCGATTGAGGTTCCGGATTTTCGCGTAGAGTTCGTTGTATCGCTGCGGGCCGATCGCGATAATGCTGTGGGGGCACAGCATCCGGATATCGGGGGCCATTTCAAGAATGCGGCCGTCCGAGATTTTCTTGCTGTCCCGGACATTCATGAGGGCCAGTTCGCCCTGCGTCGTGGCGTCAACGAAGACGGCGGCGATGACGAGGGGGCCAAAGTAGTCTCCCTTGCCCGATTCATCGATGCCGATTCGCTCGATCGGTGTTTTGGCTGTTGTTTTGGTCACGGGACGGGCTCTGGTGGAGATTCTCACGGAGCCGCGGTAATCTAACAGAGGCTGAATAGGCGGTCAATTTTCAGATCGTCGGCAGGGGCCTTCATGAGGGAGGATGGGCGATGCAAGGATGGAGGTCGTTCTCACGTGGAATGCTGTTGGTGGCTGCAGGGCTCGGCCTGACGGCGGTCAGCGGCTGTGAAACGAATCCCTATACAGGCCGGTCGCAGCTGTTGATGACGTCCGTCTCGCAGGAAATGCAAATGGGCACGCAGGCCTATGCCCAAGTAAAGAACGATCCGAAACTGCGGCAGTCGCAAGATCCCCGCGAGATCGAACCGGTCAAACGGGTGGCGGCGCGGATTATCGAAGCGGCGAAGCGATCGAAATATGCCGAGATGGCCCAGCAGTTTCAGTGGGAAGTGATCGTGATCAAGGACGATAAAACCATGAACGCCTTTGCCCTCCCGGGAGGAAAGATTGCGGTCTATACGGGGATCTTTCCCGTGGCCAGGACTGACGCAGGACTGGCAGCGGTGATGGGGCATGAAGTCGTTCATGCGCTGGCTCGTCATGGCGCTGAACGGATGAGCCAGGGGCAACTCACGAATGCAGTCTTGCAGGTGGCAGAGGCCGCGGCGGGGGTGTCAGGCGGCGGAGGGATGCTGTCCCAGGCGGCCATGGCGGCACTCGGTGCGGGGGCGCAGGTGGGGGTGTTGCTGCCCTTCAGCCGGAAGCATGAATCGGAAGCAGACTATATCGGCATCCTCCTGGCGGCAGATGCAGGATACGATCCCCGGGAGTCTGTTTCACTTTGGGAACGGATGGGACAGATGTCCAAAGGCGGCGGCCCGGCCGAGTTTTTGTCGACTCACCCGAGCCATGAAACTAGAATCGATCAGCTGAAACAGTGGATGCCTGAGGCGATGGGCCTGTATCAATCCAAGCAGGCGGTGCCAGCTGCGGCCTTGCCCTCGCTGCACTAATTCCCCGGGACCGGTTGCAACCGCTCCCGTTCCTTTCTATACTCAAGCTGCGCGAGGGAGAGGACCGGGTGATCGCTTGGGGCGGCAACGCTCTTAGAGGAAAGTCCGGACTTCATGGGCAGGGCGCTGGGTAATTCCCAGGCGGAGCGATCCGACACCAGCA
>JAPLLI010000150.1 GCA_026387615.1 Nitrospirota bacterium | reverse complement strand
ACTCAAACACGCCCTCCACCACCTCTTTGCTCTTCGGAGTGTCGAGCACGAGGGTCCAAGCGAGATAACACTGTTCCGGGTCCATGTTGGCCAGATCCGGCAGATGACTGCTGTCCAACGTCACGCCGCTGAGACCGCCCAGGTCGCCCAATTCCTTCAAAATCTGTTGCGGGTCTAATCCACGCTGAAATAAAAATGCCGGAGGCGTCCACTTGATCATAAAACGATGCCGGCTGGTCCCTGCCGAAGGCGCGGCAACGGGAGACGGCGATGGGGCCGGCGCCGTGACGGGCGCGGGAGCCTGGGCCTGAGCGCCAGATAGCGCGGCCCCTGGCGTGGAGGCCTGCTCCAACTGCACTTCCAACGGATGCACCATGGCCTCGTCCACCGTGGTTTCGTTCTGCGCGGCCTCAATCAAGGCCTTGAGACAGTCCGTCGATTTCAGCAACAAATCGGTCATCGGCTGCGTCACCGTGATGCGGCCGTTCCTGAGCAAATCGAGCAGCGTCTCCATCTTGTGGGTGAACTGCGCAACGGGAAGGAAACCCAGCATGCTGGCCACGCCCTTGATGGAATGGGCGGAGCGGAAGATCTTGTTCAGCAGATCGAGATCGGTCGGACGCTGTTCGAGATCGAGCAGGCCCGTTTCCATCACCGCCATATGTTCGGCGGCTTCTTCGAAAAATGCGGCATTAAATTGCGCGAAATCGTCGCTCATAAATCACACCCTGTGATGAGTGATGCGTGACGGGTGATACGAAATGTGTGCAGCATGAGACTGTTCACCCATCACAGATCACCCTTCACTCCTATTGTTAAGCTGGCAACACCTTCTTCAATATTTTCAAAAACTGATCCGGATTGAACGGTTTGACGATCCAGCCTGTCGCGCCGGCCGCCTTCCCCGCGCTCTTCTTCTCATCGGACGATTCGGTGGTCAGCATGAGGATCGGCGTAAACTTAAACGCCGGCATTTTGCGGATTTCCTGAATCAAGGTAATGCCGTCCATCTCCGGCATATTGAGGTCGGTCACGACCAACGCCGGCCGCGATCCATTGGAGAGTTTCACGATCGCCTCTTTGCCGTCGCCGGCCTGCACCACCTCATAGCCGGCGCCGGTCAAGGTAAAGGTCACCATATCCCGCATGGTTTTTGAATCGTCCACGACCAACACTGTCTGTGACATGCCGAATCCTCCCACCGAATGACCGGACCTGGTCAGGCCTTAAAAAAACGTGACGTTCTCATCTTCTTCAACGGTTGCGCGCGCCGGAATCCCGACATGCGCGCGCCCCTCAATGGCATGCCGGTGGGCCGTCCGCTCCGTTTCCATGGTGTAGCTCCGCTCCACTTCTTCGAGCAGGTTGAGCGATGCCGCCAGCTCCGGGGAGGTTGAGTTTTCCACCAACGACTCCATATAGGCCTTCATCTGCAAGAGCGGTTGCGCCACATGTTCGAGTTTCTGCTTCGTGATATCTTGAAACTGTATCGCCATGACGATCCGCGACACATCGGACGCCAACCCGTCTGCCTGGCGCTGGAGGTCCACCGGAGACGCCGTCGCAGACAACGAGCCCGCGGCAGCGGCCGCTTGCTGCTGCGCCCGTTCCGCGATCGAGCGGACCTTGACGGTCAGGTCCGACACCGCCTCTTCCGTTTGCTCGATCACCATCGTGATCTGCCGCGTCAGCACCTGGATCACGGGGATGGCATGGGAGGCAAACTGCTCCCAGGCAAATTTGGTCTGATCCAGCTGTGCGATCTGACTCTGGATCCCGGCCTCGGCTTGTTGTCGCTCACGGCGGCGTCTCGCATCGCTCCACCAATGGATTGCGGCCATCCCTAGCCCGAGGCCAAGCAATAGCCCGCACACAGTCCCCACCCACAATTGCTCCATGAACTCCCCTGCCCGTCGTTTCAGTCAGTGGCCGACCAGTTCACGACAACCCAACTGCGTCGCCTTCACCCGGAACTGCTCGGAATGTCCGGCCACGGTCAGGCGCCCGGAACGGTGGGCCGCCAACAGAATTTGCAAACACGAACTGTCGACCTGGTGCACCTGAGACAGGTCCACGGTCACAGGCCCATCCTGCATCATAAACAACAAGAGCAACTGGCTCCGGAAGTCCGAGGCTTCAAATATCGTCAGATCGGTCGTGGGGGTATACGTCGAATTATCCATCAACAGATTCTCCTCCGGCGCATCCGGCCCAAACAGTAAGCAAGGAACAGACCGTGATAAACGTCTTATCGGTGCCTGAGAGACAAACTTAAGCGTTTCGACGTAGCCTAGGGCCTTCGATTGGGAAAACCCGCTCCAGGCGCGCCTAAACCGACGCCGCCCGCCGCCGGTTCGACCGCCGCGTCCGTCCCTTTCGCTGCAGAATTTGCCTCGGGTGAGCCGGCAATTTCTGCCCCCTCTGCCATCGCCGGAACGGCCGCCGGGCGATCCGGGGCAGACTCAGATTTCCGTTCCTGGACGACGATTTCCACCCGCCGGTTCTTCGCCCGATTGGCCGGCGTTGCATTGTCGTTCACCGGTTGAGAATCGGCATATCCGACGGCGGAGAGGTTCTGAATCGGCACCCCATACAACTCGTGCATGGCCCGCACCACCATCACGGCTCGAATCGCAGACAGCTCCCAATTGGAGGGGAATTGCGCCGTCCTGATCGGCACATTATCCGTATGGCCCTGAACCTTAACCTGGCGATCGAGTTCGATCAGCACCTCGGCCAACGCTTGCAGAATCGGCATCGCCTCGGCCCGAAGGTTCGCCTCCCCGGCCTGAAATAGCACCAACTCCGGCAGGGACAGGACGATATCGCTGTCCCCCTTCTCGATCATCCGGATCCGGTCTGATTGTCCGTTCGACTGGAGCAGCTTCACGACCTCGCGCAGACGCCTGACCGCCAGATCCCGCGAAGGGGCCAGATTGGGCGAGATGCTCGCCGACGCGTTATGGCCGACTTGAAACGGCGTGGGGGAAACATGAGGACTGACGATAGGATGCAACGCTGCCTTGATAGACTCACTGACGGTGCGAAACTTTCCCTCGTTCACCGATGAGACGGAATACATGACCACGAAAAAGGCAAAGAGCAGCGTGATGAAGTCGGCGTAGGAAACCAGCCAGCGCTCGTGGTTTTCGTGTTCTTCGTGTTTCTTCTTCGACATAATCGTAGGGACAACTGTACGACGTGACCGTGAGACGGCCAAGGTAAAACGTAAAACATGAAACAAGTGAGAGACGGGATACAGGGGAAACGGGATAACGGAGATGGGAGCGCGCCCCCGCTATCCCCGTACCCCGTTCATACCCCCCTACTTTTTCACTTCTTTCGTCCGCTCACTCTGAGGCAGGAAGCTTTCGAGCTTTTCTTGCAGCAGCCGGGGATTTTCGCCTTGCGCCAACCCGACGAGCCCCAGGACAATGACATTGCGCGCCGAGGATTCTTCTTTGATTTTGAATTTGATCTTATTTGCGAAGGGCAGGAAAAAGAGGTTCGCGGCGCCGACGCCGTAGATGGTGGCGACGAACGCCACCGCAATGCCGCCGCCGAGCTTCGAGGGATCGGCCAGGTTTTCCATCACGTGGATCAATCCAAGGACCGCGCCGAGAATGCCGACCGTCGGGGCATAGCCGCCAGCCGCCTCCCACACTTTGGCCCCCAGAATGCCATGTTCCTCATGCTGCTCCACGTCGATCTCGAGGATCTCGTGGACCACTTTCGGATCGGTCCCGTCCACGATCAACTGGACGCCTTTGCGGAAAAACGGATCGTGAATGTCCTTCAGTTGACCTTCCAGCGCCAATAAACCCTGTTTCCTGGACACGTTGGCCAGCTGAATGATCGTCTTGATCGTGCCGCCGATATCATGGTGTGTTGTCCCGAAGACCAAAGACAACAGACGCACGGATCTGATGACGACCGGCAAGGAATTCTGAACGCAAACCGCCCCGATCGTACCGCCCATCACGATGATGAACGCGGTCAGCTGCATGACCGATCCGAGATGTCCACCTTCCAGGGCCTGGCCGCCGATAATCGACCCGATGGCCAGGACAACCCCTACGATAGTCGCGATATCCACAGTGTCTCACCCTATCAGTTCACGGTCATCCGGCCGGGGCAAGGGGGTAAGGGGGCATGAGGGGTACCGGGGTAGCCGGATGGAAGTTGTACGCATCATTACCCCCTCTACCCCTTTACCCCTTCCGCTATCCCTGTTAACTAAATCCGAACTTTCCAAGAATGTCGTCCACCAAATTCTGCTTCATCGAGGTCGCGTTCGAGGCCTCCAGCTGCTTCAGCATGTCGGTGGCCTCGGACTTCACCTCGGGCGAGCCTTCTTTGTGCTGAACACCGAACACCACGACGAGTTCCAGCAGTTTCCGCTCGACATCATGGATGATGGTCGTCAGCTTCTTGACCCGCTGCGCCACGAGATCCTGAAACGACAGGGCCGTCATGATCTCGATCAGCCGCTTGTCGTCTTGCGTCAGATGCTGACGCGCGTCGATCAGGATGCAGGCGATACAGGTCCCGCTCTGTCCTTTGGTCAAACCATTGGCGGCTTCGGTCAAGGCCCCGGCCAGGAGCTGGCGGCTATCGAGCGCCTGCTTCTCGGCTGGCGTCGCAGGTTTCTGGGCTTCCCTGAGCACACAGGCGGCACAGGGCAGGTTCTGGCCTTTCGCCAGAATCGCGGCCGCCTTCCCCAGCGAACCGGCAATGAGGGCATGACTATCTTGCAGCTCCTCGGTCAGACGCATGACCTCGTGCGTCCCCTCCTCGGTCAGCTTCGTCAGTCCCTCCAAATGTGAGGCCGCCTGAGGCATTTGGGACGACATATTGGACAGGGGCGCGCCGGCCTCATCGAGGCGGCGCAACGTGGTATCAAGATATTTCGCAAGCTCACCGAGCTCTGCGTAGAGGTGAGTATTCACTTCCGCCATCGTGTGCTCCTTACGGAAATATCTTGTTAATTTTCTCTTGCAGCGTTTCGGCCGTAAACGGCTTCACGATGTAATTGCTGACGCCGGCCTTGACGGCCTCGATCAGATTCTCCTGCTGCGCTTCGGCCGTCACCATCAGCACGGGAGTGGTCTTGATCGCCTCGTCGGCGCGAATGGCGCGCAACATTTCGATGCCGGTCATGATCGGCATATTCCAATCCGAGACAACGAACCCGAAGCCCCCGCCCTTCAGCTTCGCCAGACCTTCCTGTCCGTTTTCGGCTTCCTCGACGTTGACAAAGCCCAGTTGCTTGAGGATGTTCTTCACGATCCTTCGCATCGTCGACATATCGTCCACGACGAGAATCTTCATAGCTGGATCTGCTGGCATGGGACAATCCTCCTTCTTACAAGTAAAAACCGCGACATCGATGCACGGACACGCCAGACATTGGCGCATCCACCGGCGTATACGTATGATTCCGATTCAGCGGCACAGGCGGAACCCGGCCATCCGGCCTCGCCGTGGCAGGCCGCTCGCGCACGCACACCGCAACAGGATGGCGCGCCCTTACGGCACCCACCCGTCGCCCGTCGTACTAGCCCTGCGAGGAACGGCTATGCATCCATTGGTGGATATCGCGGCGAAGAAAACGCCAATGCTTCCCGATTTTGGAAGCCGGCAACTTTCCGTTCCGCGCGAGCTTATAGACCGTTGACTTTGGCACCCGAAGAAACAGGGCCACGTCCATGACGGTCAAAATCTCGCTATCCGTTGATGCGCCACCCTCCACGATTATCTGCGTTGATGCTGCCATACTGTTATTCATACCGAATACAGTATCGGTCGGTCAGCAACAGAACTTAAACGAACGCAAGGGAACGTTCGAAGATGCGTGAAACGTGAAAGGTGAGACGTGAAAGATGGGAGCGTGGAACGGGAATCCGCGAATATATAAACTAGCAAAGTCGATGTTAATCAATATCTTACGAGCAGACAATGAAACGATAGGATAGATTATGCTACTGAGGGATTATGCCAGGCCAGGCTCAGGCATTCGTCGCGACACATCTGACGTTTACGCTTCACGAAAGACGGTGCGCGATGGACTACGCAGTCCTGACGCTCAGCACTCAGGACTTCCAGGCTGGTTACGTGTTGCGCTTGGCCCGGAGACGCTCAGCCTGGGTCTGAAGGATATGGCGGATGATTAATTCTTGATCGTTAGGAGAGAGCTCGACGAATTTGGTCCCGAGATCGTAGCCGGTGCCATCCTTGGAGGGAATCGATTGAATGACCTCGGCGGTCGTCTGAATCGGCGTAAACGGAGACAGCACCATCTTCAGGCTCAGCACATCGCCGACGGCAAAATACCTCGGCGAAAAGAAGCTGATTCCGCCAGCGCTGAGATCCACGTCCACGGCCTGGGCAATCGGGACTCCGCTCGGATGCATTTGCGCGAGGGTCATGACGATCACGCCCAACAGCCAGTCCACTTTCCGCATCCAGGGAAGCAGCGGTGAATGGGCCAACTCTTCGCCGTGCTGCGTGAAAAAGTCCGCTGCGGGCTTGTGAATGGCGGCCGCCAGGGCCTGGTTGCCGACCGGAAGCACACCGGGCGTCGGCAGATCCTCCGCCTCGGTGACGAGGCGATACTCCAAGAGGACGCGATCGTCGATCCGAAGCCATTCCCGCCGGTCATCAGATGACATATCACTCGTCTCGATAGAGGGTTAATGCGAAGAGCGGCTGTGCATCCATTGGTGGATGTCGCGGCGAAGAAAGCGCCAATGCTTCCCGATTTTGGAAGCCGGCAACTCACCATGCCGCGCGAGCTTATAGACCGTCGACTTCGGCACTCGAAGGAACTCGGCGACGTCCAGAACGGTCAGAATTTCGCTCTCCACTGCGCCCAGGCTCTCCACGATTCTGCGGCCGGATACTAGCATGTTTTCGTTCATCATAGATGTAGTATCGGCACACACGTAATGTAACTTAAGTGCCTGCGCCTCGCAGGGGCGAATAATCCTGTACAGAGGCGCACAACGCCTGCACCGGGAGCATCCAGAGGGGCCTTCGCGTCCTATTTCTTCTCTGACGCATTCCGCTTGGCCTTCAACTGCCCGGCCTGGACCTGCATCACATGGCGGATAATCTGCTCCTCACTGCCGCGGGGAAGCTTCACGAACTTCGCCCCGATCGAATGGCTGGCGCCGTCTTCGCTGGGGATCGATTTGACGACCGCTGCCGTCACCTGCAGCGTCATGAAGGGAGGCAAGACCATTTTGAGGCTCAACTGATCGCCGGGGACAAATTGCCTGGGCGACAAGAAGCCGATCCCGCCGCCGCTGAGGGTCACATCGACGGCCGCGACAATCGGGACGCCGCGCCGCTGTATGGCTTCAAGGGTCTTGGTAATCGTTTCGTACAGCCAGTCCCCTTTCCGCATCGAGGGGTGCAACACGGCATCCTTCCCGCCCTCACCCTGCTGCGCAAAGAATTGAACCACCGTGGTGTAAATGGTATCCGCAACGGCCTGTTGACTGGCCCCAGGCAAACCGGGAGCGGCGCCCCCTTCCGGCTCCGTGGTCAGCCGGTATTCCAGGGGGATACGATCCTCAATTCGAAGCCATTCCCGCTGATTCGCAGAGGAGGTCGAAGATATCGGTGTCACTGGTTTCGTGACGGGTTTATCCATCAGAATTTCATGCAACATGTCAGGCCGATCATGCCTCGACTGGCTCAACAGGAGAACAACGATCAGCCGTATGAATCACGACGCGATTGCGCCCGCTGTCTTTGGCCGTATACAACGCGGCATCGGCCGCGGCAATCCAGTGGGACACCGTCCGGATCGCTTTCTCCGGAATCTGCGCGATCCCCACGCTGACGGTGACCTTCACACGCCCTCCGGCCGTCTCGAACTCATGCCGCTCAATGCGGGCACGAATCCGCTCCGCCAGGACCGCCGCGCAGTTGAGGTCGGTATGGGGCAGCACAACCCCGAACTCCTCGCCCCCGTACCGGCCGACTGAATCGGTATCCCGCACGGCCTGCTGCATGAACGAGGCGACGGATTTTAGCACATCATCCCCTGCCACATGACCAAGAAGATCGTTCACGCTCTTAAAAAAGTCTACATCGACCATGATCAGGCAGGCCGAGGCCCGATAGCGCGTGCCGGCTTTGAATTCCCGTGACAGCACCTCGCCAAACGCGCGCCGATTCAGCAAGCCGGTCAAGCCATCGCGCAAGGCCAGCTCCTCCATCTGATGGTGGATGGTCAATGGGATTGTGAGGACGGAGCGACCAGACGAGAGGGAGTGCTCGCACGAGAGGGGCGCCTCTCCGAACAATGGGAGTTCGCCTGGTAGACGAAGCACCAGGGCGCCCGCCTGAGACACAGGCGCAGCAGGGCTGGAAAATCGACTGAGCAGGTGCTGCCGCACCCGTTGCTCCTGAGGCTTATCGGCTGCCGAACGGGACCAGGTCCAGACCCCATGGGCATCCGGCCTGCCGAATCCCATGACATCCACGGGAACAAGGCAAGCCAGGCCGCTGAACAGGGATTGGGCAATCGCCTCGCTATTCAACGAGCCGGCCAAAGCTTGCGTCAACTGATTGAGCTGCGACAGGTTCTGGTTCCATTGCCGGAGGACATCCCGTTCGTCCGCCAAGGTGGCATTCACCTGGGCCAGCTCTGCCGAAAGGTCGCGCACAGCCTGAAAGGCCTGCCGATTCACCAGTCCCTTCCGCAAGGCCTCCAGCACGCGCGGCGTGGCAGCGGGAGCCGTCAGATAGTCGAACGCGCCGGACCGCAAACATCGCGCGACCAAGTCGGCGCCGATCTCCGGTCCGATCAGGACCACGCAAGCATCGCTTCCCAACGAGGCCAACCGATCCAACAACGTGAACACCGGCTCTGGCGCAGCCGTCACTTCACAGAGGATGGCATCGGGAGCCGTGGCTCCGATCTCAGAGACCAGCGCCTCCGGCCCGGCGAATCGATGCACCGCATTCCCCGACGCTTCGAGCGAAGTCCATACGTGCTTGCGCTGAAACGAGGCGCTGCCCGCGATGAACAGACTGGGGGCGCGATAGGTGACCGGCTGCTGCGTAAAGACGGCCTCAGGAACGGAGAGGACATAGTCTGAGCTGGCCTGCCCGATCATCGCGATCCCTCCTTGTCCTGTTGCCTGGATGGATGAGGAACGGGATCGATCCGCTGCTGGCCCTCATACTCGCGCGCTTTCGGCGAGATCGACACACGATCCTCGGTCGCCCTGCCGCTCCCCTCCGCAGCGGGCTGCTTGCCGGCTGGCTGATTTAAGACCCGCTGATAGGTGCGAATCAGGTTATGGATCAGGCTCGTCTCAATACCCATGGGTCTTCCTTGTTGTGAGTGAACTCGACGTGAGCCCTCAGAAGACTGAAGGCTGAAGACTGAAGTGTTCGGATCTCCGAATCCTAGGCCTTCAGCCTTCGGTCTTCGGTCTTCGGCCTTCAGCCTTCGGCCTTCGGCCTTCGGTCTTCGGTCTTCGGTCTTCGGCCTTCGGTCTTCCGCCCCGTCACCCGCTCGCGTTGAGAAATTCCGCATCGACCGAAGGCCCGGACGCGGCATAGCCGCTCAGGGCTCGCCCGCCCCTGCTCATGTGCGTCAAGGTCTCATGCATCTGGCCGATCCAAGCCTGGATCGAGGCCCGATTCTGCTCTGCCTGAGCCACCGCCTGGCGGATCGCCTCGGCCAGGCCAGCCTTTGCCGGCTCTTCCCCGATCGCGATGACCAGCTCCTCAAGGTGAACCGAATCCTGCGCCAACAAGGCCAGCGCTTGATCGATACCTTGCGCGCAGGCCTCCACCGCCTCTAAATCCTGTTGCTCAATGGCCACTCGGCTCTGCTCCATCTGAGCAAGGAGCGATCGGTACTGTTCTTCAATCCTCTGCAGCGTCACCATGTCGATCCTCACGGAAGACGTAAAACGTGAAAGGTGAAAGGTAAGAAGAAGACAGTCTTATGATTGCGTCCTGCCCCTAGCGGGCAGCTCTATTCTTCCACGTTTTACGTTTCGCCTTTTACATTTTGCCTTTTGCCTTTTACATTTCCCGTCTACCGTCTCACGTTTCACGTTTCACGTCTAACGTTTCACGTTTTCTAGCGCTTCGCGCCTGTCACGCCTTAATGGCCAGCCGGGGGCCGGATTCTGCCTGCTGATAGGCCGACGGACCAACCTGCCTCATCGGTTGCTGCTGAGCCGCAGGGGCCACAGATGGCTTGGCATCCAAGAGCGTCTTGACTTGTAGCGCAACCTGTCTCCAGGAACTGTTCAGGTCTGTCAGCAAAATACGAACCCGGTCCAGCGGTTCCGGCTGCCTGGCAAGGTGCCCCTTCACCAACTCCTCATGCATGTAGAAATAGAGCCGGTCCAGGTTGCGAGCAATCTCGCCCCCCTCTTCCAGGTTAAGCGAGTTGCGCAATTCGGCAATAATCGCCAGGGCTCGATAGATGGCAATCCCGGAGGACAGGGTATTCTGCTTCACCATTTCCTGCGCCGCCTGGTT
>JAPLLI010000134.1 GCA_026387615.1 Nitrospirota bacterium | reverse complement strand
TGAAGTACGGATTGAATTTTGCCAAGCAAGCAGGGGCGGGAGTGATCCCGTCAGGGGGCACCGGAGGCATCTCGACCTCACCCACACAGTCTACCTACCGCCAGCTGACTTCGATCGGTCCTGAGAGTTATCTGTTTACATTGCCGGCCAGCGTGCTCATCGACTTCTTCAAACAGGACTCGGATGCCAAAACCTTGGCTTCTCCCAAGCTACGCGTGCTCAACAACAAGTCGGCCTCGATCAACATCGGCGACAAGCAGCCGATTTTGTTGTCGACGACGAACGTCTTGCCTGGACAGGCAGCGACCGGGGCGGTTCCGACGACCTCGACCGTCACCTCGATCGAGTTCAAGGACACCGGAGTCAAGTTTACCGTCGAGCCGTCGATCAACTTGATGGATGAAGTCACGTTGAAGCTCAAGGTCGAGGTGACGAACCTGGGTGATCAGGTCACGTTGCAGGCGAGTCCGGAAATCAAACAGTTCAGGTTCGGGACTCGCGTGGCGGAGACGGTGTTGAGCCTGAAAGACGATGAGACGGTGGTGCTGGCGGGGCTGATTCAGGATGTCGAGCGTAAGACGCGATCGACGGTGCCGCTGTTGGGCGACATTCCTCTGCTGGGGCATTTATTTTCTTCGGTCACGAAAGACCGTGTCGAGACCGAGGTGGTGCTCACGCTCACCCCACGCGTCGTGCGGACGATGGCGGCGCCACCGATGGCCACGCAGGCCATGTGGTCCGGGACAGAAAATGCCTATGCGACGACGCAACTGTATCCACCTCGGGCGCTGAAAGTGTCGCAAGAGCGGTCGCCAGCCTCCACCTCGCACATGAAACCGTCTCCCGACGAGAAAGAGCTCGCAAGCGGTGCTGTGCCTCAATCGGCAAACCGTGCATCCATGCCGGCAATCGCGCCAACAAGTTCGGCCACCACGTTTGCAGAGCCGGTTGCGCGAGGCCCCTCGCTGTTGACGCTTCGCCCGGCTGACCTGTCAGCCGCTGCCGGCCAGGAATTTCGGCTTGATCTCATGGCGGCGCGGGGCGATGCAGCGGCTGAGGCCACAGCGACCGTATCGTACGATCCCACGCTCGTGGAGTTTCGGCGCGTTGGCCCCGGCGCCGCGGCGATCTCTGCGCGAGCCGCGGATGGACAAGTTGTATTGACGATTCGCCGGCCAGGCAGGGCAGAGACTGGTGAAGCGGTATTGGCGATGTTGTTCTTTCAGGCCAAAGCGAAGGGCGAGGCGCGAGTGACGTTGCAAGTTAATGCTGGAGGAACCGCGACCGCGGCTGGGCCGATCGCACCTGAGCAGGCGGTGGTGCATGTCCGATAGTCCGGCGTCCCGGCGATCAGGCGCGCGGTTCGATGAGGGCCATACGCTTCTCGAACTGATGATCGTGGTCACAATAGCCGGGATCTTGGCGACCCTGGCGGAGCCCCTCTGGCAAGAGTCGGTGACAAAAGCGCGGGAAGCCAGTCTCAAGCAAACCCTGTTCAATTTGCGGGATGTGCTCGATCAATACCGAGCTGATCGAGGGAGGTATCCACAGGCGATGGTGGAAGTCGTGTCGGCGGGCTATCTGCGGCAGATACCGCTTGATCCGTTTACGCGCTCGACGACAACCTGGCAGGAGATTCCGTCGGAAAGTGAAGGTGGTATTTTCGACGTGCATAGTGGAAGCCCCCTCATCGGCACGGACAAGACGCCGTACAACCAATGGTAAGAGACATGAGCAGGCGACGAGTTCAGCCTTCTCTCGGAACTGTCACCGTGATGGCGCTGCTGCTCAGCAGTGGCTGTAGTGGAAGCCCACCGGCCGGCACCGGCCTGCCAGAGTCCCGGGTGCAGGCGGCGACATTCGTTCGTGATCGGGAAGTCGAACTGAAGGCGCTCCGTGCCGAGATGGCGGCAACACGGATTGCGGCAGCGAAGAAAGAGGCGGAACTGCAAGAGCTTCGTGATCTGGTCCAACAGTTGCGGCAGGAGAATGCCGAGTCCCGACAGGCGTTTCTGGAGATGCGAGATCAGGTCGAACAACGGCAGCGCGAATTTGAGAAGGCTCGTGACGAGCATGGCCGCCAAGCTGAAGCGCAAACCTCGCAACACCTCAGCGTGCTGAAAGACACGGTCGTCACGTTGACGCAAGAGCTCGGGCAGCTGAGGCAAGAACTCGCTAAGCCGGTTATCAGAGAACAGGTGAAGCCTGCTAAACCGGCTCCGTCAAAGTCAACCGATTCGCCTCAGTCAGAACCTCGTACCGACCAGCTGAAACCTGTGCCGTCGGCGCGTCGGGGCGATGGACGGCCGCCGACGATCATGCCGGCCGTTCGTACCATTCCACCCCAGCAGCCCTAAGCGGAGGCTGTTTGTCATGCCCGCACTTGTTCGACAATCGCCCCTCGCTGAGATCCTGCATCGTCGAGGCCTTTTGACGTCGGAACAACTCGATGCCTATCAGGCCGAGGCTCAGGGGTCGGAACGGCAGTTGCGCGCTTCCCTCGTTCGTGATCAGGCGCTGTCGGAAGCGGCACTGGGTGAGGCGCTGGCCGAGCAATGTGGCCTGACGTTTCAGGCGCTCGACGGATACCGGGTCGATTTTGAACGGTTCGCCGATATTCCTGTCGATGCGATGCGCCAGTTCGGGTTTGTTCCGGTCGATGAGCGCGAGGGCCGCCTCGTCGTGGCCGTGGCCGACCCGCACGATCTCCGCATGCTCGATCACGTGGACCACGTGCTCGGCCGCGAGTTCCAGGTGGTGGTCGCGCCCAAGTGCGCGATCCTCGATGCGCTGCAAGAAAGTACACGCAACGCCCAGATGGTGGCCCGCGTGCGCGATGAGTTTCGCCCGATGCTCGTACGCGAGAATGAGCAGGGCGAAGAAGTGCTTTCAGTCGACAAAATCACTAAGGACTTGAGCCCCGTCGTCCAGCTCGTCGATACCATTATTCTCAACGCGCTGCAGAAGCGCGCAAGCGACATCCATCTGGAGCCGGCCGACGGTATGACCGAGGTGAAGTATCGGATCGACGGCGTGTTGTATCTGGCGATGGAGCCGTTGGACATCCGATTCCACAACCCGGTGGTGTCGCGCATCAAGGTCATGTCCGAGCTGGATATCGCCGAGCGGCGCGTGCCGCAGGACGGGCGCTTCAAGCTTCGCTTAGAACGGCGCACGATCGATTTCCGTGTGTCGGTGATGCCTAGTGTGTTTGGCGAATCGGTTGTCATTCGCATCCTGGCGAAAGATGACATGACGTCCGGCCAGCGAGGGATCCATCTCGACGGATTGGGGCTCAGGCAGGACGATTTGCGTCGTTTCCGCCGCGCGATCACGGCCTCCTACGGCATGGTACTCGTCACCGGTCCGACCGGTAGCGGTAAAACGACCACGCTTTATGCCGCGCTGAACGAAGTGAATACGAAGGAAGATAAGATTCTCACGATCGAAGATCCGGTGGAGTATCAGCTGAAAGGGGTGGTCCAGATTCCTGTGAACGAAAAGAAGGGGCTGACGTTCGCCAGGGGGCTCCGGTCGATCCTGCGGCACGACCCGGACAAGATCATGGTCGGAGAGATCCGCGATGCGGAGACGGCCCAGATCGCCATCCAGTCGGCGTTGACCGGGCACTTAGTCTTCAGTACCGTCCACGCCAACAATGCGTTCGACGTGATCGGTCGCTTCGTCAACATGGGGATCGAACCCTACAATTTTGTGTCGTCGCTCAATTGCATTATGGCGCAACGGTTGGTGCGGACGATTTGCGTGAGCTGCAAGGCGCCGGTGCCAGTCCGTGCGGCGCACTGTGAGCAGATGGGATTCGACCCGGCTCTGTTTGCTGATCGCCCGGTCTATGAAGGCAAGGGCTGTGTCGAATGTCACGGACTCGGCTATCGGGGACGCCATGCGATCACAGAGTTCTTGCCGGTGACGGATACCATTAAAGACATGATTCTGGAGCGCCGGCCTCCATCGGAGATCCGCAAGGCTGCCACGGCGGATGGTATGACCTCGTTGCGGCAAGCGGGGACGGAAAAAGTG
>JAPLLI010000028.1 GCA_026387615.1 Nitrospirota bacterium | reverse complement strand
GCTGCCTCAGCGAGCCTATAGCGTCACCTTCATCGCTCCCGATGGAGTGACGACGAAGGTGTTGGTCGATCCAACCAAGATTCCTTACGGCCCGACCGGGCTTCCGGGAAGCCTCCTGGACGTGGCGATGGGTAGCGGGGTTGCATTGGAACATGTCTGTGGAGGCGTTTGCGCCTGTTCAACCTGTCATATTATCGTGAAGCAGGGGCTGGAGAGCTGTAGCGAAGGCACCGATGATGAGTTCGACCAGTTAGAGAAGGCGCCGCTCACGACGTTGCAGTCACGGCTCGGCTGCCAATGTGTGCCGAACGGGACGAAAGATATTGTGGTTGAGATCCCGGCCGTGAACAAGAACCTCGTGAAGGAAGGGCACTAATCGTAGGTTTCAGTTTTGACTTCTTTCCGCTCGTATCCCATTTCCATAAGATAAGCCCGCAAGGGCCGCACGAACCCCTTCACTCCGCTGAGCAATGGTGCCGTGTTCTGTTTGCCTGCGATGAGGGGGCGCAGGACGGTCAGCGTCGCCTCGACCACTTCCTCGTCAGTCCCCTCCACCACCATCGGTATATAGCGGAACGAGGGTTGCTGTGCGGCGAAGGCTAGCAGTTCATCGTGGTAGAGCAGTTCATTTTCTGCCGGAGCGACCGCAATCAGGATAGCAGGCGGCAGTGGACCTGAAGCTGCCAACTGTTTCAATATGCAGTGGATCGGCACAATGCCGGTGTAGCGACTGACGAAGAGCAGTGCTCGATCGAGCGAAGGTGGCAATGAGAAGCTTCCATAGGGGCCGGACAGCAGCAGCTCATCGCCTGGCTTGAGTTTGTAGAGATAGTTCGAGCCAGTTCCCTCGGGGACTCGATCGAAGACCAGGGTCAGTTGTCCTGTCTGGGAAGGGGGCTCCGCCAGCGAATAGGCGCGATTGAGGGGTGGTTTGATGCCGACTGGGAGCTGGAGCGAGATCCATTGGCCTGGCCGGAAGAGGATCTTCTGCGTCTTGGGGAGCAGAACTAATTGACGAACGTGGGGTGTGAGATCTGTGACCGAGAGGACCGTCGCCGGTTGTGTCAGTTCCGCCATCACGATCTCCTTTCTCTTCTCTTATCAGATGACCACGTCAGATGAAAGGGTGAGATCTACCCGATTCTGTACAAGACTTTTCACCCCATGCTATAGATACCGACCGTTCCACAACGATAGGGGATCATTTGATGAGCCAAGTGAGAGTCAGATTCGCCCCCAGTCCCACAGGCTTTCTCCACATCGGTGGAGTCCGCACGGCCCTGTTCAATTGGCTCTTTGCCCGTCAGCAGAAGGGCGTATTTGTCCTCCGCATCGAAGACACGGATCAGGACCGCTCGACCGATGAGTCGATCCAGGCCATTCTTGAGGGGTTGAAGTGGGTGGGGCTGGATTGGGACGAGGGGCCGTTCCGTCAGACCGAGCGCATCGACCTCTACCGCAGTTATGCGATGCAGCTTCTAGAGAAGGGGCAGGCCTATTGGTGCTCCTGCAAAGCGGAAGAACTCGAAGCCAGGCGGAAGGAAGCAGAGGCCAAGGGCCTATCTCCGAAATACGATAGCCGTTGCCGGGATCGTGGCCTGGCCAATCCAGTCGGTGACGCGGCATTGCGCTTCAAGGCTCCGTTAGAGGGCGAGACGGTGGTCGATGACCTCATCAAGGGCAAGATTGTCTTTGATAATAGCGTACAGGACGATCTGATCATTCTTCGCTCGAACGGCTATCCGACTTACAATTTTTCAGTGGTGGTCGACGATGCCTTGATGAACATTACCCATGTGGTGCGGGGAGACGATCACCTGACCAATACGCCGCGGCAGGTCCCGATTTTTCAGGCCCTTGGGTTTCCCGTCCCTCAGTTCGGGCATCTGCCGATGATTCTGGGTTCGGATAAATCCCGCCTGTCGAAGCGGCATGGGGCCACCTCGATCATGGCCTACAGAGACATGGGCTATCTGCCGGATGCCATGGTGAATTATCTCGTCAGGCTCGGGTGGTCATGTGGGGATCAGGAGCTCTTCGCCAGGCAGGAGCTGATCGAGAAATTTTCCTGGAAGAACGTGCAAACCTCTCCCGCCGTGTTCAATCCTGAGAAGCTGATTTGGGTGAACGCGGAATATATCAAGATCAGTCCGCCGGATCAGGTCGTTCAGGCTTTGGTGCCTCTGTTGGAAGCAGCAGGACTCACAGCCGAAGTCCGGGCGGTTTCGCCCGACTGGCTCGCGCAACTGGTCGTCCTCGTGAAAGAGCGAGCGAAGACGCTGGTGGAGATGGTTGAGTGGGTGAGACCCTATTTCGGGCAGGCTGTGACCTTCGATGAGGAAGCGGCAAAGAAGTTGTTGACGCCAGCTATCGCCCCGGTTCTCGGCAAATTACTCGAACGATTCGAATCCTTCCCTGCCTTCTCCAAACAACAATGGGAAGAGGCTTTCAAACAGCTGGTCGAAGCCGAGGGGCTGAAGATGGGTCAACTGGCCCAGCCGGTTCGGGTGGCCTTGACCGGCCGCACGGCCAGTCCTGGTCTTTTCGAGGTGATGGAGGTCTTGGGGCGGGACCGGACTCTCTTTCGGCTCCGCCAGGGGATCGACCGGGCCTCCCGCCCGTAAGGCTGCCCCTGCCTCTAATTCAGCATCGATCTTGACGAAGCCAAGAGCCTTATATTATTGTGGGCACAGGTTGGGGGATCGTCTAGCGGTAGGACGTCAGTTTCTGGATCTGACTACCTAGGTTCGATTCCTAGTCCCCCAGCCAAATAATCTTTCCCGCCCCGTATTTTCAGATCCATGCCTCGATTCCGTACCGCGCTGGGGGATCGTCTAGCGGTAGGACGCCGGCCTTTGGAGCCGGCTACCTAGGTTCGATTCCTAGTCCCCCAGCCATTTTCTTCAATCGTCTTCTCGGCCTCCCTGCACAATAGGGCTCGTAGTCCTGCTCCCGGCGCTTGGCCGATATCGCGCATGGGTGTGATTGGCCGCAGGCCAAGAAGGGAATCGAAGGAGTCTGTTAGCTGAGGGGAGCCGACTGCGGACGAATTAGGTTGTGAAGGGCACGGTAAACCAAAACGTGCTTCCCTGCCCTGGTTCGCTGATGACATCGATCGTCCCACCCATGCAGACCACAAGTTTTTTTGCGATGGCCAGCCCGACTCCAACCCCTTCATACCGTCTGGTGGAGGAGCCGTCTCCTTGCGTCAGCGGCTGGAACAGGCGAGGCCGGTGCACCGCCGGGATGCCGACCCCTGTATCCTGCACCTCGAAGCGTAAGACGAGATGGGGCGAGGTCTGTTGCTCTCGTAGGACACGCAGGGTCACGGAGCCTTGCGCGGTGAATTTGATCGCATTGCTGACGAGTTTCCGGAGCACGGTGTCGATATCGGTGGAGGGGCCGCGGAGCTCTCGGGGCAAGGCCGGCTGCAAGGACGTCATGACCTGGAGCCCTTTCTGCTGGGCCTGCGAGTTGAAGGAGGCGAGCAGGGCGGTGCAGAGGTTCGAGAGATTGAAGGGCACCTGTTCCTGGGGCCGTTGTTTTTGGTCCAGTTGCGTGAGCAACAGCAGATCATGGAGGAGGGCGAGCAGGCCTTCTCCTGACGTTTGAATGGCCTGGGCATAGTCCTGTTGCGTCGCGGAGAGGGGCGTGTCGAGCAGCAGCGTCTGCCTCCGTAAGTTCCTGGTTGCTCGTCTTGAGTTCCTGGGCGGTCTGTGCGAGGTGCGATTCACTCAACTGGAGGGCATGCAGGAACTGGCTGGACCGCAATATATACCGTACGCGCTGAGTCAGGATCAGCCCTTGCCAGGGCTTGGTAATAAAGTCCGTGGCGCCGGCTTCAAAGGCCCGGGAGATCGACTGCGTGTCGTCCAGACCGGTCATGAGGAGGATGGGCGTATGGGCCCCCTTGGGAAGTTTGCGGATCGCGGCGCAGGTGTCAAAGCCGTTCTGCCCCGGCATCAGCACGTCGAGTAAGACGATATCCGGCTGACATTGCTGAAAGAGCTCAAGGGCCTGCAGGCCATTCGAGGCTTCTTCGACCCGCAAGCCGGCCCTCTCGAGCACCTCATGGGCCAGGAACCTTGAGGATTCGTCGTCGTCGACAACCAGTGCCAGAGGGGCTGGCGTTGGCGTGGTCTGTGTCATACAGTTCTTCGAGCTAGTTCAGCAGAAAAGATGTCGCAGACTCGGGAAAATTCCTCTCTGATCGCCGGGATGAGCGTCGCGGCCTCGTCCAGGGATTGCGTCTGCCTGAGCATTTCAAGCTGGTCGCAGAGTGAGGTGAGACGGCGGGCGCCCATCATGGTGCTGCAGGATTTCAACCCGTGGGTCGACTCCTGGATGGCTTTGCTATCCTGGTTGGCGAGGGCTGCCAGTAACATATCGACCAATTCCCGTGAATCCTTGAGGTAGAGACCCAGCATTTTCGCGAGCACGTCGGGACGTCCTGGCCGCTGGGCTTCCAGGATCGGCTGCCAGGCCTTGGGGTCGACGGAAAGGGGCGCTGACGGTTCGTTATTCTCCTGCCCAAGCCGTCCGGCCGTCCGTTGGAGGATGGCCTTCTGTGCCGCGATCTGCTGCTCCAATACCTCTTGCGATTGCCGGATGAGGGTTTCCTTCCACAGCAGTAGAAACGTCGTGCTCCACAGGACGGCAATCCCAATGAAGCGGTTAAAGAGGGCTATTTCAATTGATGCCCTACGGGATGAAAAGATGGCGCCAAGAATGATCAGGATGGTGAACGAGCAGGCGGCCATCACGGCCCCCCGGCGTTGCGGCATCCAGAGGGTCAGCAGCAGGATTGGAATATAGAGGAGCCAGGGGACTAAGCCCAGCGGCGTCAGGAGGTCCCAGGCAAAGACCCCGCTGGTCAGGACGATGGTGATGGTCGGAAGCGTCCAGGGCGAGCGAAGCCAGGGCTTGAACATAGGGTCAACGTTCCGAAAAGGCCAACCACTCTCGTCACGAACTTATCAGGAGGAGGGGTTGCGATACAATGCGCGGCTCGCTCGTGACGGGGAAGCGTCTTCGTGCCGCATCGGCATCGGTATTGAGCCGCGCAGTTATGTCATCGATCCCAGATCGATGACGAAGCGAAATCGCACGTCGCCGCGAAGGACCCGTTCGTAGGCCTCGTTCACTTGTTGAATCGGAATCACTTCCACATCGGACTCGATCCGGTGTGCGGCGCAGAAGTCGAGCATCTCCTGGGTTTCTCGGATGCCACCGATGACGGAGCCTGCGATGCGGCGGCGATGCAGGATGAGCGGAAAGGGCTCCAGGAGCGTCGGCTTATCCGGTACACCCACGAGAATCATGGTGCCGTCGGTCTTCAACAAATTCACGTAGTCGTTGTAGTTGTGCGGCGCGGAGACCGTATCGAGGATAAAGTCAAAGCGCCGTTGTAGCTTGGTAAAGGTTTCAGGTTGCGAGGTGAGGGCGAAGTCCGATGCGCCTAACCGCTCCGCGTCTTGTCGCTTCCGCTCAGACGTGCTTAAGACCGTGACGTGGGCTCCCAGCGCCTTGCCGATTTTTACAGCCATATGGCCCAGTCCACCCAGTCCCACCACCACGAGTTTGTGATATTTGCCGACGCCCCAGTGGCGCAGCGGGGAATAGGTGGTGATCCCTGCGCACAAGAGGGGCGAGGCTCCGGCCCGTGACAGGGCTGAGGGAATCCGCAACACATATTGTTCATCCACGACAATCTGCGTGGAATACCCGCCTTGCGTCGGCTGGCCGTCTTTGTCGCGGCCGCTGTAGGTGAGGAGCATGCCGGCTTCACAATATTGTTCCAGCCCTTCACGGCAGGCGGGGCAGGTTCGGCAGGAATCCACGAAACAGCCGACACCGGCCGTCTCCCCCACATGGAATTGTTTGACGGCACTGCCAACTTGCGTGACCGTGCCGACAATTTCATGGCCCGGCACCATGGGGAAAATCGAGCCGCCCCATTCGTCACGGGCTTGGTGAATATCCGAATGGCAGACGCCGCAATGGCTGATCGCGATGAGCAGGTCATGGGGACCCACGTCTCGTCGGGTAAAGGAGAAGGGTTGGAGGGTCGCCTTGGCGGTTAATGCGGCATAGCCTTGAGTCGGTAGCATGGCTTGTGCTCCTGGTGAGAGGTCTGATTTGACTGTAACCATAGCAAGATGCCAGGGGCTTGCCAACTATGAAGCGTCGCGGGGGGTGCGTTAACCAGCGTCTGGATCGTCGTTGTCTTCTTCCGGTGAGCCGGGGAACGAGCTGTCCATCGTGAGAGGAGAGCCTGGGATGCGATAGCGGTCCGCGGCCCAGGCGCCGAGGTCGGTCACTTGGCATCGTTCAGAGCAGAAGGGGCGCCAGGGGTTGCCGTCCCAGGTGGCGGGTTGGCGGCAGAGGGGGCAGATCATGTCCGGCATTATACCATGCTGAATTCAAGAGTCGATGAGGGGACCGACTGGTCCTTTACTTGGAGGGTTGCGCTTTTTCGATCTTGGCCCAGGCGTCTTTGAGTGACACGGTGCGGTTGAAGACCGGAGCCTCAATCGTCGAGTCCTGGTCGGTACAGAAATAGCCAAGCCGTTCGAATTGATAGCGGCTGCCTGGCGCTGCCTGCCGCAAGCTGGGCTCGACAAGACAGTCTGTGATTCGCTCCAACGAGGAGGGATTGAGCGCGGTCGTCCAATCCTGGTCCGGCGACATCTTCGCCAGATCGGTGGCCAGCAAGGGGTGATAGAGACGGACCTCAGCTTTCACGGCATGGGCCGCGGAGACCCAATGGATCGTGGCTTTCACTTTGCGCTGCTCCTGGGCTACGCCGCTCATGGTCAGGGGGTCGTAGGTGCAATGGAGTTCGGTAATCTCGCCGGTCTGCGGATCTTTCGTCACGCCGACGCATTTGATGATGTAGGCATAGCGGAGCCGCACCTCACGCCCCGGAGCGAGCCGGAAAAATTGCTTGGGCGGATCTTCCCGGAAATCGTCCTGCTCGATGTAGAGGACGCGGGAAAAGGGGACCTGCCTGCTCCCTGCCGCAGGATCCTCCGGATTGTTGATGGCGCCCAATTCTTCAGATTGGCCATCGGGATAGTTGTCGAGGATGACCTTGAGCGGCCGGAGGACCGCCATGACGCGCGGCGCTCGCTTGTTCAGGTCCTCGCGAATGAAGTGCTCGAGCAACTGCATCTCGACGGTGGCCTCGCGCTTGGCGATCCCGATATGGTCGCAGAAGGCGCGAATCGCTTCCGGGGTATAGCCGCGACGGCGCAGGCCTTTGATCGTTGGCAGCCGCGGGTCGTCCCATCCGTGCACGAGCTTCTTGCTGACCAGCTCCAATAGTTTCCGTTTGCTCATGACGGTATAGGTCAGGTTCAGGCGGGCAAACTCGATCTGCTGCGGCCGGTGCGGCGCGTCGGCCTGTTTGACCACCCAATCGTAGAGCGGCCGGTGATCTTCAAACTCCAGGGTGCAGATCGAGTGGGTGATCCCTTCAAGGGCATCCGAGAGGGGATGGGCATAGTCATAGGCCGGGTAGAGGCACCAGGCGCTCCCGGTTCGATAATGCGTCGCATGTCTGATGCGGTAGAGGACCGGGTCGCGCAGATTGATGTTGGGGGCCGCCATGTCGATCTTGGCGCGGAGGGTGTGGGTGCCATCGGCGAATTCGCCGGCTTTCATGCGTCGAAAGAGGTCCAGGTTCTCGTCGACGGAGCGGGCGCGGGAGGGGCTGTTTTTCCCGGGCTCTGTGAGGGTGCCGCGGTAGGTCCGCATTTCTTCGGCCGTCAAGGTGTCGACGTAGGCGAGCCCTTTCCCGATCAGGTGCACCGCAAATTCGAAGAGCCGCTCGAAGTAGTCCGAGGCGAAAAACATCTTCTCGTGCCAGTCGAACCCCAGCCAGCGGACGTCATCCTGAATGGCCTGGACATATTCCGGGTCTTCGGTGGTCGGGTTGGTATCGTCGAATCGCAGGTGGCAGATACCGCCGGGGATGTCGTTGGCCAGGCCGAAGTTCAGGCAGATGGATTTTGCATGGCCGATATGGAGGTAGCCGTTCGGCTCAGGTGGAAAACGCGTGACGACTCGGCCGCCATGTTTGCCGGCCGCGTGGTCGGCAGTCACGATCTCGCGAATAAAGTTTGACGCGCTGGACGGTTCAGACATGGAGGCTGTTCTACCACAAGAACAGCACAAGGGAGAAGGCCTAAAGGGGGAAGGATGGCCCGGTGAGTCCCTGTGCTCGCGCCACGCGCGGTCTCAGAAGGGTGAGGAGGGAGCAGCCAGGCGCCCTCCTTGCTCGCAGAACGCGCACGATGAAACGGTGCTCGTTCGATGCGCGCAGTAGAGGGCAACCTTGGCCACTCCCCTGAAGGGATATGGCGGGAGGGCGAGACATGAACGCTACGGGGTTTGGTCCGTCGGTATCTGCATTACGCTGAAGTCTTTCTGCGCGATGAGATGCCCGTCCATGCGCAGGCGAAACTCGTAGCGCCCGGGGGTCGGGAAGATCAGAGCGGGAATATTGATTCCGAAATCGTAAATGTGCAGGCGGTCGGCGATGCTCACATTCGGGAGGGCGGCCCGGCAGACGAGCTGTTCATTGTTGAGACAGATCAGGTCGATTTCGAAGTAATACGTTCCCTCCGCATCGGTGAGGCAGAAATACAGCCCCACTTGTGCATGCTGGAAGGGGAAGCTTGCGGCCTGTAAATGCGTGAAGAGGCCGATCAGGCTTTTCTTTTTAGTCGTGCTGTCTTCAATGACCTGATCGCAGACCAGGAAAGCCTGCACGCTCGGGGTTACGACGTCTGACATGCCGCCATTGTACGGGAGTTCCGGTGCTTGTCAAAACGGAAGGGGGATTTCGCCAGGAACCAGGGTGGTGTTCGTGAGGGCAGGGAGTGCCGCGTGAGGAGAGAGGCCGTGCGTAGCGAGTGCCGATTATCCGATGGATGCTGCGCCGCCGCGGTTTTCCGTCACATTGCCAAAGAGGGTGAGGCCTGTGCCGATGCGGCAATAGTGCGGGCTGATGGTGACGAGCTCGCCCTGATGGGTAGAGAAGTGGCCCAGGGTGATGCGGGCTTTTTGTTTGTGCATGAGGCAGGCTTTGAACACCGTCTGTCCTGTTGTTCGGTCTGTGACGGTGACGGAAGGGAGATCATCAGGCGTGGCCTCGCCGTCGACCGCGACGGTGAGGATGAAGCGGGGCGCGCTCCGGGCCGAGAGGACATTGCGTCGGATATGCCCGATGCGAGCGCCCTGGTCATTATAGAAGTCCATGGTGAGGAGCAGGGCCAAGGGGTCCGATTGCGTCTCTAGCACCACCTGTTCCTTGCCTTGGAGCGTCACGACGCCGTTCGTATGGCGAAAGATATTTGAGCCGATCTGGAGCTCAAGGCCCTGTTCAGGCTTCTCGAGGTCGATCAACTCGGGAGAGTCTAGTTCAGGGAAGTCTAGTTCCGAAGAGTCTGTGGAATCGATCATGTTGGGTTAGAGCTGGCGCTGCATGTTCCGCCATGAGTCCGTGGATAGGAAGCGGAGACCGGTGACCGAAGAATCCCCTGTGCCAGAGGCTCGCTTCGCGTATTTTCCGCAAGGTAGGCTATGCCACGGCCTCTGTCAAGTGCGGGGAGCCGGGGGCTGAGAGAGGTGAATGCTTCGCACCATCATCAGGAATTGAAAAGTGAAAAGCCCCTGTGCTACTGTGCTCGTTCGATTCCACCGTATGGATGTCTGGTCCCATCGTCTAGCCTGGCCTAGGACGGAGCCCTCTCAAGGCTTAAACACGGGTTCAAATCCCGTTGGGACCACCACATCATGCTCGTCCCAGTTTCCTGCATTGATTGTGCGTGGATGACGCTCGGGCCAGAGCCTTCCTCGCCACCCTCACAGCGTGCAATTCCCGAACTGCCGGCGAGGGCCTGAGCGCCGCGCATGGGGCAGTCATGGTGTTACGTTTCGCGGCTTCCTGACAGATGATACGTTCCCATGCCGCAGGATGTGCAACGGGCTTTTGCCGCGCTGCTTCGTTGACGCCTCTGTCGTCGGTTGTGTATAAGGAATGCGTCGTTCTTTCCTTCACTTTTATGGTTAGGTGGGCGTTCCTATGAGTGCACGTGAATTTCGCGATGGAGCACAAGACGGACTCGAAGCGCTTGAGCCGCTCGATCCGGAGCAGATCGGGTCCTTCGATGGCTTGCTGACTGCCATGCGAAAGACCGCCTTTGGGGGCCGTCGCTTGGGCGAGGCCTACGAAGTGCTGTGGGCGATGATTGAAGACCCAGACTGCTATGTGGTGTTGACGTTGTCCGGGGCGATGACGATTGCCAAGATGGGCAAGATCATCAGCTCGATGATCGATCATGGGATGGTGCAAGCGGTCGTCTCGACCGGCGCCTTGATTGCCCATGGTCTGAGCGAGTCGGTTGGCAAGACCCATTATCGGCATCATCCGTCGATGTCCGATGAGGAATTGTTTAAGAAGGGCTACAACCGGGTCTATGACACGCTGGAGATGGAATCCAACCTGAACTACGTGGAGCAAGTCGTCTCCCTGACGATGAAACGGATAGACCCCAGCCAGGTTTTGTCTTCCGAGATCCTCACGCGCGAGCTGGGCCAGACGCTTGCGGAAGAATATGAGGGAGCGGGGATTCTCAAGAGCGCCTATTTGAAAAATGTTCCGGTCTTTATTCCGGCCTTTACCGATTCCGAGATGGGATTGGATGTCGGGACCTGGGCCATGGGGCGAGTGCTGGATCAGGCTCGTGCGGAGATCAAGGGGGGCAGCGACCTCGATGTGCTGCGGGCGATCCACGGCTCCTATCCCTCGTTCAATCCCTATCTCGACCTCAACGGCTATGCGAGCCAGATCGTGTCGGCTAAGAAGCTGGGAATCTTTACGATCGGCGGAGGCGTGCCTCGAAATTGGGCGCAACAGGTCGGCCCCTATATCGAGATCAGTAATGCGCGGCTCGGCCTCAATGTTCAGCCGCCTCGATTCCAGTATGGCGTGCGCATCTGCCCGGAACCGGATTATTGGGGCGGATTGAGCGGCTGTACCTACCAGGAAGGTATTTCCTGGGGGAAGTTTGTACCACCGGAAGAGGGCGGGCGCTTTGCTGAAGTTTTGAGCGATGCCACGGTGGTCTGGCCCCTTCTCATGGTCGGGTTGCTGGAGCGCGCCAAGGCGAAGCGCGCGACTCATTCATGATGGCGGCGCGCGTGCTTCTCACTGTTGTCATATTGGTGTTGTGGTGTGCCCTGCCCTTGACTCAGGCCGGTGCCGGGTCGATTGCGGACGATGGCCGCATCAGAGGACGCGCCGACGCACCGATCACCTTGATCGAGTATTCCGACTTTACGTGCGGGTATTGCGTCAAGTTTTTTCAAGAGACCTGGCCACGGCTGCTGGCTAAATATATCGACACAGGGAAAGTGCGGTTTATCTATCGGGACTATCCTCGGGCAGACCAGGGGGTTGGCGTCGAGGCTGCCGTGGCGGCGCGTTGCGCCGGAGCCCAGGGCCGCTATTGGCCCATGCACGATCGGCTGTTCAGCGGGGGAGGCCGGTTAGATGCGGGATCGTTCAAGGGCTATGCGAAGGGGATCGGTTTGGATCCGGCGGTGTTTGCCAAGTGTTTCGACGAACGTCAATTTCTCGAATCCATTTTCCTGGATCGTCAGGAAGCGAATCGGTGGGGATTTCATGGGACTCCCGGTTTTCTTCTGATACGGACGGCCAGTGGACCGACCGAGAAGGAGCCGGCGATTGCGATCCCTGGCGCATTCCCGTTCGAAGAGTTTGCCAAGGAGATTGATCGCATGTTGGCCACGGCCCCTCGTTCCCAGGGGGCTCCCACGGAGCCTTCCGAGCCGACGGCGGTGGCGCAGAGTAGTCAGTCCATCATTCATTAAGGATTACCCGATGTCTGTTACACAAGCGTTTTGGTCTGTTCCGCCGCGCGCAGAGGAACCGGCTTACCGGGTCTGTATGTCTTGTCTGTCGGAAGTGTTCTATCTCAAGGTGCCCATGCCGGATTGTCCGACGTGTCACGGCGTGTCGACCTATGAGGCCTTTACGATTGAGGCGATTCGCGATTGGGGCACAGAGGAGCTGATTGCCAGAGCCGGGCTCGCGCAACAAGAAGCCGACCGTGAGGCGGCCCTTGCGGCCTCGGTTAAGTCCGCCGACTAAGGTGTGATTATCCCCGGAGCGCTTTCCGTGCAAGGACCACGTCCATTTTTAATTGGAGGCCAGTGGCGGCAGGGGGAGACCGTTGCTCCTGTGAACGATCCCTTTACGGGGCAGCGACTTGCCGAGGTGTCGCTGGCGAGTTCCGCCGACGCCGAGGCGGCCATTCAATCGACGGTCGCTGCCGCTGCCGTGATGGGTGCCCTGCCGTCTCACGCCCGGTATCAGCTGTTGCAACAGATCGCGGGCGGGCTCTATGACCGGCGGGAGGAGTTCGCCAGCCTGATGACGGCGGAAGCCGGCAAGCCGATCGCCGACGCGAAGCGGGAAGTCAGTCGGGCCATCCAGACCTTCACCATTGCGGCGGAAGAGGCCAAGCGTATTCCCGGCGAGGTCATCCCGCTCGACTGGACGCCGGGCACTGATTCCCATCTCGGCATTCTTCGCCGGGTTCCGATCGGTCCGGTGCTAGGGATTACCCCCTTTAACTTTCCCTTGAATCTTGTCGCGCACAAGGTCGCTCCGGCCCTGGCTGCAGGCAATTCCATCCTCATCAAGCCAGCGCCTCAGACGCCTCTGACGGCATTGCTCTTGGGCGAAGTGGCTCTAGCAGCCGGGCTCCCTCCTGGCGCGCTCAACATTCTGCCCTGCGACAACAGGGTGGCGGAACAGCTTGTCGTCGATCCTCGATTCAAACTCCTGAGCTTTACCGGTAGCGCTGCCGTGGGCTGGATGTTGAAGGCTAAGTGCGGGAAGAAGAAGGTGGTGTTGGAGCTCGGCGGAAATGCGGGCGTGATCGTGGAGCCTGATGCCGATGTGGAGTTTGCCGCCCAGCGTTGCGTAGCCGGCGGGTTCGGCTATGCCGGTCAGACCTGTATCTCCGTCCAGCGAATCTTTGTCCACCATTCAATCGCGGATCTCTTTACGACGAAGCTCTTGCTGCACGTCGCACGGCTGAAAGCCGGTGATCCCAGCGATGAAACGACGACGGTCGGCCCCTTGATCGATTCAGCCGCGGCCCACCGCGTAGAGGCTTGGATCGGGGAAGCGGTCTCGCAGGGGGCGCGGGTGCTCCTGGGGGGTAAACGCAAGGGTTCGGTGATGGAGGCCACAGTGCTCTCGCACGTCACGCCGACGATGAAAGTCTCGTGCCAGGAAGTCTTTGGCCCAGTGGTGACCGTGACGCCGTACCGCCAGTTCAGCGAAGCGATTACGGCGTTAAACCAGTCCGATTACGGGCTCCAGGCCGGGGTCTTTACCCAGGATGTGAACAAAATATTTCATGCTTTTCGGCATCTTGAGGTCGGGGCGGTGTTGGCCAACGAAATTCCGACGTTTCGGGCCGACCACATGCCGTATGGCGGGGTGAAGGACTCGGGGATCGGGCGTGAAGGGGTGCAGGCTGCGATCGAGGACATGACCGAACCCCGCATGCTGGTGTTGAACCTGAAGCCGCCGGTTGTGGGTTAGAGAAAAAAACGTCGCAGGATATTGCGAAGCGGCGCCAATCTTGGTACAACAGCGTCCCTGTGCCTGCATGAAGCTTACTGAGGCCGTACAGTTCAGCTAACGAGGCGTCCGTCACCCGGTTGGTCGGACGAAGTAAGGAGAAGAGACGATGGTACCGACTCAGATGTTTTTGACTCGAGGTGTTGGAGTCCACAAAGAAAAGCTGGCCTCCTTCGAGGAGGCTTTGCGTAGCGCCGGCGTTGCCTATTGCAATCTCGTCACGGTGTCGTCGATTCTTCCGCCGAATTGCAAGATTGTCCCGCGCGTGCGGGGCGAGAAGCTGCTGAACCCCGGTGAAATCACGTTCTGTGTGATGGCCCGGTCTGAAACGAATGAACGGAATCGCCTGGTGTCCGCGTCGATCGGCTTGGCGATCCCGACGGATCGTCGAACCTACGGGTACCTGTCTGAGCACCATGCGCATGGCGAAACGGATGAAGAGACGGGTGAGTATACGGAAGACTTGGCGGCGCAGATGCTCGCCACGACGCTCGGTGTCGAGTTCGATCCGACCATTGCCTGGAAAGAACGGGAACAAGTCTTCAAGATGGCCGGGAAGATCGTTCGGACCCTCAACATCACCCAGTCCGCGGTCGGGAAGCCTAATCGCTGGACGACGGTTGTGGCGTTGGCCGTGTTCATTCCGGAAGAAAATATCCCGAAACGGCGCCGGTAGCCCTGCCCGTGAGCATACGGCTATGACACTTCCCGCCGGATGGGAAGGGATCGACCAGAACTTCCTCGGGCTTGAAGAGCCCTGGTGCCATCCTGATCACGCGGGCGTTTACGTCTTACCCGCGCCCTACGAACATACCTCCAGTTATGTGCTGGGCTCCGATCGAGGCCCCTCGGCCATCATCGAGGCGTCTCAGCAAGTCGAGCTCTACGACGAAACCCTCAAATGTGAGCCCTATCGAGAATGGGGCGGGGTGGCCACCATCCGCTCGCTCGACCTTGCCGGCAAAGTCGACCGGCAGGCGGTGGATGCGATTGAATCGTTTGTCGCGCCCCATGTCGGGACCGGGCGGTTCGTCATCACGTTGACCGGGGAACATACCGGCGCGCTGGGGGCCATCCGAGCCCATGCCAAGCGCTATCCTGATTTGTGCGTGGTGCAAATCGATGCGCATGGCGACTTGCGGAAGGCCTATCAGGGCAACCCCTATAGCCATGCCAGCGTCATGGCCCGCGTCGTCGATGACGGGTTGCCGTTGGTGCAGGTGGGCGTGCGTTCCGTCTCTCCTGAGGAAATCGATCGGATGCAGAGCACCGATCGCATTGCCACGTTCTTTGCCGCCGACATTCTTGATCCGTCAGGTCCTTACGAAGGCAAGGCCTCCGGCTGGGTTCCTGAGGTGGTGAAGGCCTGTCGCGGGCCGGTCTATCTGACCTTCGATTGCGACGGGTTGGATGCCTCGCTGGTCCCCGCGCTGGGTACGCCAGAGCCAGGCGGCTTGGGGTGGTATGATACGCTGCATCTCATCACGGCCTTGGCCAATGGGCCTGGTATCCTCGGCATGGACATCAGCGAGATCGCCCCGATCGAAGGATTTGTCGCTCCCCAGTTTTGTATCGCCCGGCTGATCTACCGCATGTTGGGACGGATCAAAGCGGGCCGGCGCGTCCATTAACAGGATGCTGAAAAAGTCCGCCAGCGGCGTTCTCGCTTCACGCAGAGGCTCAACGTACTGCAGAGAGTACGCATCGCCTCTTTGCTCGCTGCGGCCTTGTTGGACGGCCTTTTTGAGCATCCTGTGGTTGGTCAGGCCACGGTGCACTCGGAGCATTTTGGCCGTTTTTTCGCATACACCGAGTTTTTCCGCAGCCTGTTAAAACGGCATATCACCTTGTGACTGACAAACTGCGCATCAATAAGTTTTTCACCCACCATGGGATCTGCTCTCGGCGAGAGGCCGATCGCCTGATCGAATCCGGTCGCGTGACCATCAATCAGCGGGTGGCCTCCTTGGGAGACAAGGTCACTCCTGAGGATGTCATTGCGCGGGACGGTCAGGTGATTCCCTGGGGAACGGCTCCGGTCTATATCAAGTATTACAAGCCGGTGGGTGTCACAACGACCAGTGAGTCGCATGTCACGCGCAATATCATTGCGGAGATCGGCCATCCGGAACGGATTTTCCCAATTGGCCGTCTCGACAAGGACTCTTCAGGCCTCATCCTGCTCACGAATGACGGGGATATCGTCAACGAGATTCTCCGGACCGAGCACGGACATGAGCGGGAATATGAGGTGTCCGTCGACCATCCCTTTGACCAGGCCTTCCTCGACAGCATGGCTCACGGGGTGGTCATTCTTGACCGCCCGACCAAGCCCTGCCTGGTTGAACGACTCGGCCCCGCACGATTTCGGATCATCCTGACCGAAGGGCGCAATCGGCAGATCCGGCGCATGTGCCTACTCCTAGGCTATCGGGTGCTCGCGTTGCTTCGTGTCCGCATCATGCATATCACGCTGGATGGATTGGCCCCCGGGGGGTGGAAGCCGCTTACGAGCGAGGAATGTGCGAGGCTTTTTCAGGCGGTTGGCCGAGGCAGCCGTCAGGGCGATGAGCGGAGCGAATGATCCGGCCGCGCACCGCGCAGATCTGTTCTGCTCGCCTGCCTAACGAAGGGGTGCGTCTCGTCGCCTGGTGAGAAAGATATTTAAGAAGGCAGTGAAAAAACTTCCCCCGATGATCAGTACGCTTGTCTGTTGAATTGCCGCCGTGCCTTCATCTCGCATATCTTTTGCCACGTCTGCCACGGTGTCCAACAGCCGGTCCAGCGCCAGACTGACTTGAATCATCTTCGGTCCTGCATTGTCGGACGCATGCTCTTCCGCTTTTCGTCTGATGGCTTCCCGCTCTGTGGCGGAGGGGGCCAGCCATTCCTGTGTCAACAGCTGGACCGTCGTGCTGGCCACGGAGAAGTATTGGTCAAGACTGCGCCGGACTGCCTCGATATCTTCTGGTTCGCTGCGGCCGCTGCGTGAGACGCGGAGGCCCGCGGCGGCATACCGGTCCACGGCATGTTGAATTCTCGCTCGCTGTGCGGGCAAGGATTCGGTAATTCGCTCGAAGTCCTTCTGGCTGTCCGCTTCAAGGGCGCGGATGATGGTGTTCCGGTATCGCATGACGTCGGCAGAAATGTGGGCGAGATCGGTGGCCCCGAGCGTGTATTCGGTATACATGATCCGGAGGTCCTGATCGACCCGGCTCAAGGCCTGCCCGCTCATCCAGCCCAGGCCGGCGATCAGGAGGCTGATGAGGAATTGCGAGGCGCTCGGGCGAAACGATCGAAGAAATGTGATGAGCCCCACTCTGTGCCTCCACTCAATCGAGAATGATTCGCCGGTCGACATGCGGCGTAAGATTGGGATCGTTCGACACAAAGATCACCGACCAGGGTTCGTCTTTTGAGCAGAGCCGCCGTAGGACGGTCTCGCGCATGGCCGGTGGGATGGTGTGGAGGATGCCGTCGAAGATCAGAATCTGCGGACGGGCCAGGATCGTCCTGGCGAGTAAGATTCTCAGGATATGCGTCGGGGCAAGCGTCTCCCTGATGGATTGCGTGTGGGTTCTGATTCCCTGCGGAAGCGCGTCAATCTCTTCTTCCAGTTCGGTGAAGCGCAGGGCCCAACGGATGTCGCTATAGGGAATATAGGATCGGCCCAGGACGATATTGTCCTCGATCGTGCCTTCAAACAGGGTGAGCTGGGAGTCGATCATGAACCCCCGGCAACGATTGATCGTTTGAAGGTCGAGGTGGCGCAGGTCCACCCCGTTGTAGCGAAGGACGCCGCCGGTTGGCGTTTCCAGGCCAGCCAGGACCCGTGCGAGTGATGTTTTGGCTGCCACGGTGCTGGCATAGATACCGACTTTTTCGCCGGGGGTGACTTCAAGATTGAAATGCTCAAAGGTGGGCGGAAGCCCCTGGTGGGTGACCGTGACGTCTTTGCAGGTCATGCGAATGCCGTGAATGGTCGGATCCGGCAGCGGGACGGACAGGGCGGCGGAGGCCTGGTCCTTCGGAAGCGAGAACAGGAAATTCAGTTCGTTCAAACCCGTGAGGAAGTAGTAGATGTGGCCCATGCGTTTGACGACCGCATCTAAACTCAAGAGGAGGCCGCTCACAACGACTTCCGCAGCCACCAGTTGTCCCAGCGTCAACTGGCTCATGGACAGCAACCATCCGGAGGTGGCAAGGAGTCCGCTGTGGGCGAGGGCTTGCCAGCAGACCGATCCCAGGTATTGGCGAATGAGAATGCCGAATCGAGTTTGCCTGGTCTCGACGTAGGCCTGGACCAACTCGTCGGTCTGTCTCATCAGCAGCGCTTGGATGTCCGTGGATTTGAGATGCAGGAGATTGCGAAAGACCTCCTGCAGCCAATGCAGGGTTTCATACTTCGCGTGGGACATGGCGATGGTGGCCCTGAGCCCTCCATGCGACATGACGAAAAAGACGACGGTGAACCCCGCCATGAGCAGGGCGTCATACAGCAAGAAGTATGGATGGTAAAACACGAGGATGGACATGCCCACTGCGCCGCCGACCGTGACGTTGATCAGGTCAACGAGGAGCACTGAGAGCGCCCGCTGCATGAAGACGGTTTCGATGAAGTAGTTGGCATAGCGGGGCTGAAAACCGAGAAATTGCAGATGGGGTAATTGTTGGGCTGCGCCGAGGGCGACGCGGGCGAAAATCCGGCGTTCCAGGACTTCAACGGCGTAGAACTGTAAGGCGCGAAACGCGCCGACCAGCATCAGTCCGGCGACCATCACGCTCGCGAGGGTCACAATGGTGATGGGCTGAATGGAGAAGGCGAAGGTGTTGACGAGTTCTTGGACGGTGAGCGGAACGATGAGCGAGAAGAGCCCGATGGCGATCGAATAGGAGAAGATCAGGGCGAGGATTCGCCGCTCCAGGCGGAAGAGGACGCCCAGGCATCCAAGCATCGACTGAAAGAGGCTGGGTTGGTTACCGACCTGACCTTGCACGGATTCCGCCTTCTTTCTCGGTTCGGTCCTGTTGTCCGTTCACACTATCAAAGCATAGGAATAAAGCGACGGTTTGTCCATCTTCATCAGTCTCTTGCACGATAGGTAACGGGAGCCGCGAGCGGGGTCGTTTTCGCCCAGGCTCCGATGGCCCATTGGTACAAGGCCTGGGCTTTCTGATAGTCCGCTTTCGCGCGGACGACCTGGATTTCTGAATCGACTGAATTCCGTTCCCGCAAGTTGACGAAGAGGATGCTGGTGGCCCCCAGGTTAAACCGGAAGCGCTCCCCTTCTTCGAGGGTTTTAGCCAGGCGAAGCGATTCGACTGCGGTCGCGACCCGTTCCTTGGAACGTTCGATGGCGGAGAGGGCATTGTCGACATCGACGAGCACTTGTTGTTCGCGGAATTGCTGCATGAGGACAAAGCGGTCTGCCTTGCCTTGCGCTTCCAGGACCTCACCGCGGCTTTTTCGTTGGAAGATCGGAACTCTGAGTTCCAGCCCGAAGCGGTAGCCGAGGCCCAAGACGAACTTTTCCGGCGCGCGGGCCGGCGCGGCTTCTGCGTCCAGGCTGGGGAGCAGGTTGTTTTTCGCCAGCTCCAGATCGATGTTGTTGAGCTTGGCCTCGATGCCGATTTCCTTGATCTCCGGGCGCTCGACCTTGGCTTGGAGTTTGTGGGCTTGAATGGTGTCAGGCGCCGGCACCAGCATCTGCGAGGGGAAATCCGGCGTTCGCTCCAGCGGCGGGGTGACGGGGGCGTTATTGTCCCAGAGGAACATGGACAATTTCAGCTGCTCCTGCTCGACCAGCCGCTGCACGGCAATGGCCACCTCGCGCCGGCGTTGGACCTCCTGATTGGCCTCGACGACGTCGAGGGGCGCGACGGCTCCCGCCTTGGCGCGGCTCTCGATCTGTTTGAACCGATCTTCGGCCACTCCCAGGGCCCGGCGTTGCACTTCCGCGAGCTTCACGGCTGTGACCCAATCCCAGAACTGGGTGGCAGCCGCCAGAAACAGGTCCTGTCTCGTTTGGGCGATCCGGACTTCTGCCCGCGGATCGGCCCATTCTGACCGTTGGAGCTCGGCAGTCTCAGGATTCATCATGAGGCCTCGGAGCAGAGGCATGAAGCCCCCCAGGAGGACTTGACTGTTGTTGCCAAGCGAGAGGTCGGGAATCTTGGCATCGCCGATGGCCTGCCGCACCCCCGCGCTGTAGCGAAAGCCCCAAGGATGGCGGGCTTCGACGAGGGTGTCGTTGAAGCCGACTGTTTGGGTGCCTTTGTTTTGTTCTGTAGTCTTGATGAACCGTTCAAGCTCCGTATCGTTGACCAGGGTCGGTTCGAAGGCGCCGAGCGCTTTGAGCATTTTCCCGCGGGCCATTGTTCTTTCTGTTCCCGCGCCTCTGAGGAGCGGGTGCGCGCGATCGATCCAGGCGTGGACTTCTTCCACACTCAAGGGAATGGGGGGCAGCGATTTGGATTTCATCGCCTCTCCCGCAGAGGCGGGGAGGGGCCACAGCCCGACCATTCCCAGGAGCAGAACGATCAGGAGGGAGTGACGCAGATTCATCGGACGGACCCCTTTCGACGGATGGGCGAGCGACCGCTGCGAAATCGAGACCCTGCGCGGCAGGGTGAGGACCGGGGCGGTGCCGGCATATTAAGGCGAGCCATACTATACTGTGCCGCCTTATTTTGCACCCCGCCCTGCCTTCGGCAACAGGGTATCGACGAGGCTCGGCGGACGCTCTTGATAGTCGGGCGGGAAGAGGTTGAAGCGCCGCCAGAGTTCGTACCAGAGGGGGACCCGGTTCAAGATGACCCAGCCCATGGCTTTGGTGCCCTGGCGGACATGCTCTTGTGGCGGCCAGGACCGATCGTCTGGATCCGGGACCACCCAGAACCGGAAGTTGCCCTTGCCGTCGTCTGTTTGGTCGATGACCTTGATCAATCCGCCATAGGTGCCAGCCATGATCTCCGGCCAGGCCGGAAGGGGAATGGCGGGAATCCCGTAGAACAGGATGCGAACTTTGCGCCCCACATTCAGGAGCGGGGCATCGATTCCGTCAGCCGTCATCTCAATGGCCTTGTCGGCGCTGGCCGGAGAAATTTTCACGAGCTTGTCCCCGGGCCGGACGGTTTCACCGGCCCCGGCTGCCGCCATCTTCACCACGGTGCCATCGATTGGCGCGAGGATGCGGCCGGCGAACCGGCGTTGTTCTGCGTTGGACATGCGCAGGGAGACCTCAGCCAGCTGGTCGGTAGCCTTCCCTGCTTCGCCGACTGCGGCTTCCCGGGCCGCTTCTGCTTCGAGCAATCGCTGCAAGACTTCAGCGCTGACCTGGTCGCGGCCGAAGCTGAGCGCCTTCATGGCCTGTTCTGCGCCCGTGAGGTTGGCCTGCGCCCCGAGCAGATCGGCTTTGGTGGCGACGGCCGACTGGATGGTCAGTTCGAGCTCCCGTTGTGAGACGAGGCCCTGCTCCGCTAACTGTTTGTGCCGGTTCACGTTCAGTTCGGCTGTGGAGACGGTAATCTTCGCCGCTTCGACCTTCTGATAGGCTTCCCGCACCTTGTTTTCCGATTCGATCACGCGCGCTTGGGCGGAGGGGACTGCGGCCTTGACGAGATTCTGCATCTCCTTAATGCGTTTATCCAACTGCTCGGCTCGTGCGAGCGCCGCCTTGCGAGTTTGGTCCAGGGCTTTGCGGCGTTGGCTTAGGAATGACAGGAGGTCCGGGGCCATGAAGTTGGGGTCGTAGTCATCCAGCTCAAGAATGAGATCGCCTTGCTTGACGCGCACGCCCTCGAAAATGTGCCATTTCTTGATCCGTCCGGTGATCTGCGCTTCGATATCTTGGGGCCGTTCATAGGGCGTATAGGCGGAGAGTTGTCCTGTGACGGTAATGGTCTGGGTCCAGGGGACGAAGGCAATGATCAAGAGAAACAGCAGCACCAGTTTGATGGCGAGGCGTGAGGAAAAGCGAAGGCGTTCGGGGATCTGGACCGCTTCCCAGGACTGTAGTTTTGTCGAGGTAGCGAGATCGTCGATCGCGATTTCATCCAGGCCTGTGTCTGGTCGGACGAGAGAGCGGACTTTGTTTCGCAAATTTTGCGTAAAACGCGCCACGGAACTCTCCTCGTAAGAGGCAGGGGAATAACGTATTCGCTTATCATAGTAGAAGTGGTCTATGGGGTCAATTTTTCCAGGGAAATCGGTTTGTGCCGAGAGGGGGGATAACTTGACCATCCGTCGGAGAATCGCTAAGGTGGTGGCTCCATTGAGAGCTATGGGTTAAGCGCCGCGAGAGAAAGGCCAGTACGAATATGCCACGTCTCAGCACAGGACTCCAAGCACGGCGGCGGGGAGCGGCTCGTCCGCAGCCCTTGGTCGGGGTATTGGGCGGCAGTAAGTCCGATTTCCCGATCTTAGAAAAGGCCGTGGCGATGCTGACGGACCTCGGGATTTCCAGCGAACTACTGGTCGTGTCTGCGCACCGGACGCCGGATCGCTTGTTTGCCTATGCAGAGGAAGCTCCAGGCCGTGGAATCGAAGTGATTATTGCCGGCGCAGGCGGGGCGGCCCATCTGCCAGGGATGCTGGCCGCGAAGACCCATCTCCCAGTCATCGGGGTCCCGATTCCGACGGAGAATCTGCGTGGACTCGATTCACTGCTTTCCATCGTGCAAATGCCACGAGGGATCCCTGTCGCGACGGTGGCGATCGGAGGGGCGGAGAATGCCGGGTTGCTGGCGGCGCAGATTCTGGCTGGCCGGTATCCGGCGATTGCCGCCCGTGTGAAATTATTCCGTCAGACCCAGACGGACAGCGTACTCCAATCCCCTGAAGCCAAGGGCCTGGTAACCGGGGCGAAAGGCTCCGGCCGTCCGAGTCGCCGGCCGTGACGGCAGCGGTCATCGAGCCAGGATCGGTTCTGGGCCTGCTGGGCGGCGGACAATTGGGCGCCCTGTTTACCCTGGCGGCACGCCGGCTCGGCTATCCCGTCGCAGTGTGGGATCCGGATCCAGAGGCACCGGCCCATGCGGTGGCCACCTATAGCTTTCCTGCTCCATTTACCGACCAGCGGACTTTTGCGCGATTTGCCGACCTCGTCAGCGTCGTGACCTATGAATGGGAAAATATTCCGGCGGAGCTCTGTCGATCGTTGGAGCAGCAGAAGCCGGTTCGCCCATCAAGTGCCGTTCTAAGCGTGATTCAGGATCGCCTTGAACAAAAGGGCTTCTTGTCCTCCCACGGATTTCCCGTTCCTGCCTTCGCCACCTTAACCGTTCCCGATCAATTGGCCACGATGGTCAGACAGGTCGGGTATCCCGCCCTGTGTAAGACAGCCACGGCCGGGTATGACGGCAAGGGCCAGTGGAGAATCAACGGCGAGTCCGATCTTCGTAATGTGGAGCGGGCCATAGCGGAATCCGCCAGGCCTGGCATGCGGTGGATCATGGAGTCCTGTGTGCCGTTCGAGCGGGAACTGTCGATTCTGGTGGTCCGTGGATCTGACGGAGAGAGCTGCACCTATCCCCTGGCTGAAAATGAACATGAAGAGGGGATTCTTCGCCTCACCAAGGTGCCGGCTCCAGGATCTGTCGCTATGGCCGAGCGAGCGGCTACGCTGGCCTGTCAGGTTGTGGATCGCTTGGAAGGGGTCGGGGTCTTCTGCCTCGAATTATTTCAGTTGCCTAGCGGGGAGCTGCTCATCAACGAGATTGCCCCGCGGCCCCATAACTCAGGCCATTACACCCTTGATGCTTGCAGCGTGTCCCAGTTTGAGCAGCAGGTACGGGTGACCTGCGGAATGCCGCTGGGTGAAGTGCGGCTGCTGAGCCCGGCCGTCATGGTGAATCTCATCGGGGAGGATGCCGCGACGACGATGACGGGAACAGGCTGTCGGACTCTCCTGGCCATTCCCGGTGCGCTGCTCCACCTCTACGGCAAGCGGACGATTCGCCCCCGCCGCAAGATGGGCCATGTCACCTTCCTCGGTGAGACGCTCAATCTCGCCCTCGACCGCGCACAACCCTTTCGCGACAGTCTGGCGTCCGGCTCCATTCCTTCTGCCTGATCCGGTGTCTTCCTCCTGCTAACTGTCCCATCGGTTTTTGTTGCTTGGCGCAAAGAAGGGCACCTCCCGGCGTTTGAACAGGCCGATCAGCGCCATCCCGGCAAGAAATCCGCCGATGTGGGCGAAGAAGGCCACGCCTCCCCCTTTCGTTCCGATGCTCATGCCCACGCTGAAGAGTTGCATCACGAACCACATACCGAGGACAAAACCCGCTGCCACTTTTGTGATGCCCAGGCCCGGGATCAGCACCAGCACCCGAGCCCGCGGAAACAGCAAGAGATAGGCGCCTAAGACACCGGAAATGGCCCCGCTGGCTCCGATCATGGGAATTGTCGAGGAGGGATCGGTGAGGGCATGGCTCAAGGCGGCGAGGATGCCGCACGTGAGATAGAACAGGGCGTATTTCACATGGCCCATGACGTCTTCGATGTTGTTCCCGAAGACCCAGAGATACAGCATATTGCCGATGAGGTGCATCCAGCCGCCATGGAGGAACATGCTCGTCAATAACGTCGCATAGGCGGGAAGGGCCACGGCCGTTTCCGGGAGGTTGGCCTGTCCGAACAGAAGAGCCGGAATCGCGCCATATTGGAAGGCGAAGCTGTTGTCGAGGTCGGCCGGAAGGTTGACCTGGTAGAGAAAGACGAGGACGCAGGCGACGATCGCCGCGATCGTGACGACCGGCGTGAGCTCGGTCGGGTTGTCGTCGTGCAGGGGGATCATGGGGCTAGGAGGAAGAGTTTACGCGGCGCCGGTCGGTCACGAATCGTGGTAATGCCGGATTGTCCGGCAGGGTGCCGTCAGGGCCTAGCAGGACTGAAAAGCCTGCGGCATGCGTATGGCCTCCACCGCCGAAGGAGGCGGCGATGGCCCCCACGTCCGCTCCGTCTTCCCGTGAGCGCATGCTGTAATAGCGGCGTCCATCGCGATCGTGCCACATGACGCAGAACGGATGGTCCGCGGAGAGGCGTTCGCCGATCTGACTGGTCAAGACCGCGCTTTGGACCGAGGGCACGATGACTCCCTGAAAATCGATCAGCATGGCTTGCGCGGCGAGTTTGCTCACGAGCTCATGCTCGTAACGGAGGATGGCGCGTCCTTCCTGTTCCAGTTCCTTCTGTTGGAAGCTGCTCCAGCGCTGGTATTCGAAGGGATAGGAGGAGAGGGCCGCATTGATTTCCCTGCTGGAGGGGAGGGCCCAGGTCCAAAGGTCTTTGTCTTGGACATAGTTGAGGAGCCAGGG
>JAPLLI010000129.1 GCA_026387615.1 Nitrospirota bacterium | reverse complement strand
GGCTGCGCGGCCACCGGATGGTTCCGCCGTGGGGATGGTGCGAGTGGAAGACTTCCGATCCACCGTGGACCAGGCGGAACTTGGCCGGGTCACCGATGTAGGACCGGGGAATCGTGGGTGAGGGATCGCCGAACGTGTAGGAACTATAGCCCATCGACTCGTCTTCGAAGCCGAAGTACTCGTGCTGCACATGCATGTTGTTGATGCCGAACGGCTCGCTGCGATAGTTGATCGCGCGGCCACCGGGGCGGTAGGCATCGGTCAGGGGATCGCGCTGCGGGAGGAAATCGCCCTTCTTGTTCAACGGGCGGAACGCTTCGTCGCCAACTTCGTGGTAATAGAGCACGAATTCACGGAAGTCCGGACCGGTGCCGTTCTTGATCATGACCTGCCAGCCGCTGGAGGCCGGAGTCACCTCACCGCTACCGAGCGCTTCCCAATAGGACGAACCGCGGGGCTCGACCACAAAGGATCCGAACATGCCCATCACCGTCAGCTCACGGTCTTGGCTGTAGGTATGGAATTGGCGGACACCTTCCTGGGTGTTCGGGTGGATGTACCACTCGAACTCGCCGCTCTTCTTTTCTTCGACGATGGAATCGGTGTTGGTCGTCGTGGCCGCCGCGCCGGTGGCGCTCACGACCATGCTCGACCCATGGATATGGAGACTGACCGAGCCGCTGCCCTCTTCCAACTTGTTCGACAGCTTGATCTTCACGCAGTCGCCCTGGTTGGCGCGAAGCGTCAAGGGCTGAATCCACTGGGCCTGCACGCCCGGGATGATGGCCCCTGGATCGAAGCCTTCCTTGTCACGGGCTTCCTTATTCTTCGTTTCTTCCGCGCGCACCTTGCCCAGATTCTCGTCCAGCACGTACATGTAGCCCGGATAGAAATCGAGCCACTGGTTCAGCGTGATCTCCACGTTGATCGCGGACACGTTGTACTGCTTCACCGGGGCCGTGGCCGGGCACTTCCCGCCACCGGTCAATGCCACCGGCTCCACGCGAGGATCGGACACAAGGAGCAGGTCCTGCCCACCCGCGCCATACTGGTGCATCATGGCGGAGGTGTTGTACATGCCGGTGTTGACGCCTTGCACCTGGGGATCCTGGGCCATGTGGTCCATGATCCGCTTGTGCTGCTGCTCAACCATCGCGGAACGCTCAGGCTTGCCGCCCATCGTATCCTCGACGATCGTCTGACCCTTGAGTTTTTCCGCCCAGCCTGGCAGCTGGTGGTTCATCGCAACATGTTGCGACGATGGATGCCCTGTCTGTGGAGTATTCTCAGCGGATGCGAACGGGACCCCGAGCAGGGCCACCGCCGCCATCGCGCCAAGCATGCGGGTAGGTACACAAACCCGTAGCGTACGAAAAAACATGGACCGGCCTCCTTGTTTTGGTGGGAAAAACGACGACAAACTAAACTGACATATGTATGAACCGAATGATGGACCGGCCTCCTTGAGATGAGGAGTAAAAACAGCTAGCAATGTATCGACTGAATCGAACGACTCATCAGCATCACAAACCCATCCGCCACATCACGACTGAGATGGTCAGCTTCAAAAATAAGAGCGCGAAAGATACTGAACTTCCACACAAACTGTCAACCCCTTGAGACCTCACACGCCTGGCGACCGACGCCGCAGCTCATACCGGAATCCCGAAGGCCGCCAGAACATCATTTTCCTATCGGTTCATGTCGGTGAGTGCATTTTTGCCTGCTCCGACCCAAAAGCTGCTTCTTCGATGCGCAGCCCCCCACTTCTATGCAATAATTACCTCATGCTCTTAAAACGTTGGCTCGTCGGCAATCCACTCAAAACTGCGCAAGCCGCCCACCAGCGACTCTCGAAACGTCTGGCCCTGGCCGTATTCTCCTCCGACGCCCTCTCGTCGGTCGCCTATGCCACGGAAGAAATCCTTCTGGTCCTCGTGCCTGCCAGTCTGGCCTTTGCGCATTTCTCAATTCCGATCAGCGTCATGATCATCCTCCTGTTGGCGATTTTGACCCTCTCCTACTCCCAGATCATCGTCGAATA
>JAPLLI010000043.1 GCA_026387615.1 Nitrospirota bacterium | reverse complement strand
GGATGCTGCCAGGGGCCATGCTCCGGAACAAGTCGCTGCATTTCATCTGCAAGGATTTGTCCGTGAAGGTCGAGAATGCGGCCACATCCTTTACCAGCGCCTGCCAGCCCGGTCAGGTGCTGAAGATTCCGATCGCCCACGCAGACGGGAACTACTACACCGATCCGGTCACGCTGGCGGCGATGCAGGCCAATGCACAGATCGTCCTCCGTTATTGCACGCCGGAGGGCAAGGTGACGCCGGAGGCGAATCCCAACGGCTCGCTGGACAACATCGCCGGGATCATCAATGCCGCGGGCAATGTGCTGGGCATGATGCCGCATCCGGAACGTTGCGCAGAGACCGTCTTGGGCAATGACGACGGGAAACTGATTTTTCTCTCGATGCTGGAGTCGCTGAAGCAAAACAAGAAGCCCTTAAAGATGGTGCCTGTCTAGCCTCTGGCGAGCCGCATGTGAGCCAACTCGGATTGTGATCACGAAACCCTGAGAGCGTGAAGTTGAAATTATGGGACCTGCAAGCCAGCCAATCACCAAAGAACTCATCGCGCAACATAATCTGACGGACGACGAGTATCAGAAGATCGTCGGGATTTTGGGGCGGGAGCCGAATATCACGGAACTAGGGATGTTCTCGGTGATGTGGTCGGAACATTGTTCCTATAAGAGTTCGCGCGTGCATTTGCGGAAGTTGCCGACGACCGGGCCGCGAGTGGTGCAGGGGCCTGGGGAAAATGCCGGCGCGGTGGATATCGGCGACGGGCTCTGCGCAGTGTTCAAGATGGAGTCGCATAACCATCCTTCCTTCATCGAGCCCTATCAGGGGGCCGCGACGGGGGTGGGGGGAATCTTGCGAGACATCTTTACGATGGGCGCGCGGCCGATTGCCTTGCTCGATGCCCTGCGATTCGGCGGGTTGGATAACGCGAAGAACCGGCATCTGGTCAAGGGCGTCGTGGCCGGCATTGCCGGCTATGGCAACTGCATGGGCGTGCCGACGGTCGGAGGCGAAATCGTCTTTAACGATATTTACTCGCAGAATCCGCTCGTGAACGTGTTTTGTCTCGGCATTGCGCACAAGGACAAGATCTTCTTGGGAACAGCGGCCGGCATCGGTAACCCGGTGATCTACTTCGGCTCCAAGACGGGCCGCGACGGGATTCACGGGGCCACGATGGCCTCCGATTCCTTCGACGACCAGTCGGAGCAGAAGCGGCCTACCGTGCAGGTGGGCGATCCCTTTACCGAGAAGCTGTTGCTGGAAGCCTGCCTTGAATTGATGGCGGGCGATTTACTGGTCGGGATTCAGGACATGGGAGCGGCCGGTTTGACCAGCTCCTCCTGTGAAATGGCCTCGCGCGCCGGCAACGGGATGGACCTGGCCCTGACCGATGTGCCGCGGCGCGAGCCGGGCATGACGCCCTATGAATTGATGTTGTCGGAATCCCAGGAACGCATGTTGATGGTGGCGCAGGCGGGCAAAGAAGAGGAATGCATCAGGATCTGCAAGAAGTGGGATCTCGATGTGGCAGTGGTGGGACGGGTTACGGGCGATGGGATACTCCGTGTAAGGGACCAGGGCAAGGTGATGGCGGAGATTCCTGCGAAGTCGCTGGCCGATGACGGACCCCGTTACGAGCGGCCCTATTCGCCGCCTGGCTACCAGGACATGCTGACGAACCTGAACTATGACGCCCTGCCAGATGTGAAAGATGCCAATGAGGCGTTGCTGTCGCTGCTGGAGTCTCCGACGATTGCGAGCAAACGCTGGGTCTATGAACAGTATGACCATATGGTACGGACCAACACGATGGTCCGGCCCGGCTCCGATGCCGCGGTGGTTCGGATCAAGGGCACGAACAAAGCCCTCGCCATGACGGTGGACTGCAATAGTCGTTACTGTTTGTTGAATCCCTACGAGGGGGCTCGCCTGGCAGTGGTCGAGGCGGCGAGGAATCTGGTGTGCTCAGGCGCTGAGCCGATCGGGCTGACGGACTGTTTGAATTTCGGGAATCCGGAGCGGCCTGAGATCATGTGGCAGTTCGTCATGGCGATCGAGGGACTGAAGGATGCCTGTGAACATTTCAAGGTGCCCATCGTCAGCGGCAATGTGAGCTTCTATAATGAAACGAACGGGCTTTCGATCTATCCTACGCCGATGTTAGGGATGGTGGGCCTGATCGATTCGGTCGATCAGACGATGACGCAGTGGTTCAAAGAGGACGGGGATGCAATTATCCTTCTGGGCAAGACGAAGGAAGACCTGGGCGGCAGTGAATATCTGAAAGTGCTCCATCACCGAGAGCAGGGCTCTCCGCCATTTCTCAGCCTTGACATGGAGAAATCGCTTCATGACTTCCTGCTGAAGGCGATTCGTGATGGAATGGTGCAATCAGCCCACGATTGCTCAGATGGCGGGCTAGCGGTCGCCTTGGTCGAATCCTGCATCTCCGGTCCAGCCGCCAGGCGAGGGGCTATGGTACGATTAGCGTTGGATACATTGCGGCGGGATGCGCTCTTGTTCGGTGAGAGTCAGTCACGGGTGGTGCTTTCGGTGAAGCCGGAGCTGGCCGAGCAAGTGTTGACGAGCGCAGGGGCTGCTGGCGTCCCAGCGATGAAAATCGGGACGGTTGGCGGCGACCGTGTCGTCATCGATGTGGAAAAGGGGCAATGGAGTGAGGGCTGCCGGATCGACCTCCCGGTCGATCAATTGCACGAGCAATGGGCTTTTTCAATCGAACGGACGCTGAACCAGGCGTAAGGCGTCAAACGTGAAATGTGAAGGTATGGATAGGCACATGAAGAGAGAGCTCCCGGTCGTTTCACGTTTCACGTCTGACGTTTCACGTGAGAGCCCCGACAAGTTCAACGACGAATGTGCCGTCTTCGGCATTTTTGGCCACAAAGAAGCGGCCAACCTTACCTATCTGGGGCTCTATGCCCTGCAGCATCGCGGACAGGAAGCCTCCGGCATCGTTTCGGGCGATGGCGAGCACTTCCACGTTCATAAGGGGAAGGGGCTGGTTGCGGATATCTACAATCCCCAGGTGCTCCAGCAGTTAACCGGCCCGATGGCGATCGGTCACAATCGCTACTCCACGGCCGGGGGGAACGATCTTAAGAACGTTCAACCTCTTTCCGTGAATTTTGCATTCGGGAATCTGGCTCTCGCCCATAACGGCAACCTCATCAATGCCCAAGTGTTGCGTCATGAGCTCGAAGCGTATGGCGCCATTTTCCAATCCACGTCAGATAGCGAAGTTATTATCCATTTGATTGCCCACTCTCGGGCCGATACCCTGCTGGCCCGCATCATCGATGCGCTGAGCCAAGTGCGGGGGGCGTTTTCGGTCGTCTTGCAGACGGACGACGGGATCATTGCGGTCCGCGACCCCCATGGGTTCCGGCCTCTCTGTCTCGGTCGCCTGGGCGACACCTACCTCGTGGCCTCGGAAACCTGTGCGTTCGATCTGCTCGGGGCTGAACTCGTCCGCGAGATCGAGCCGGGTGAGCTGGTCGTGCTCAATGAGAAGGGTGTGACGAGCTATAATCCGTTTACGCCGGTCGATCCGGCCATGTGCGTTTTTGAGTATGTGTATTTCGCCAGGCCGGACAGCAAGATTTTCGGTGCGAATGCGGTCTATGCCACCAGGAAGGCTCTGGGGCGACAAATGGCGCGTGAGTCGTTGGTGGCGGCGGACATTGTCGTGCCCGTTCCTGACTCCGGGGTGCCTGCAGCGCTTGGCTATGCCGAGGCGGCAGGGATTCAGTTCGAACTTGGCCTCATTAGAAATCACTATGTCGGCCGGACGTTTATTGAGCCGGAGCAGTCGATCCGCCACTTCGGCGTGAAGGTGAAGCTCAATGCTGTGTCGGAAGTGCTGGCGGGGAAACGGGTCGTTGTGGTCGATGATTCGCTGGTGCGGGGCACCACAAGCCGTAAAATTGTGAAGATGATTCGTGATGCCGGGGCCAAGGAAGTGCATATGCGCATCAGTTCGCCGCCGATCATTTCTCCCTGTTTTTACGGCATCGATACGCCCACCAGGAAAGAACTTATCGCCTCCAGCCACACTATCGAAGAAATTCGGAAGTACATCACGGCTGATAGCCTGGCCTATTTGAGTCTCGACGGGATGTTGAATGCCGCGCCCGGCACACCGGCTCAGTATTGCAACGCCTGCTTTACCGAGCGCTACCCAATTGCGCTGACCCGTGCGGAGGAATTGCAGCTAGGCCTCTTCGACCCCTCCCTCTAACAGGCTGCTGAAACAGCGCTGAACGATGAATGCAGAACGCTGAAGGGACGATTGTTCCCTTCTCCATCGTTCATTGTTTATCGCTCAGCGTTTCTCCGTGGCCTCTGCCGCCATTGCCCCTGAAAAAATCTGCATGGTAGGATGGCAGCGCATAAGAGCTGATGGCGTATAGCCTATGGTCACAGCAAAGAGTTCTTTCTGAAGGCAGTTTTTCACGCCATAAGCTATCGGCTATCAGCTCTTCTCGATAAGGAGGCTCTCATGAAACGAACGGTATCGCTATTCGGTGTTCTGTTGATTCCGGTCCTTGCGGCCCAGCTGGCCTTTGCGGCGGGATTCTTTAAAGTGGGCGAGAAGGCGTCTTCCTTTACGTTGACGGCCATCACCGGCGAGACGGTGGGGTTGGATAGTTATAAGGGGAAGGTCGTGGTGCTCGGCCTGTTTCATATCTGCGATCCTTGCATGATGCAGGGGACGACGCTCCAGAAAGTCTCCGAACTGACGAAGGGCAAAGACGTGGCGGTGCTCGGCGTCAATTCTTCCGGTAACGGCAAGAAGGAGGTCGGTGAGTTCTTGGCCTCCTTTCCCGTGAAGGTTACCTATCCCTATCTGCTCGATCCGAGCAAGGTGACGGACAAATTGTATGGCGGAGGGAAGTTTATCCCGAACGTCTATGTCATCGATCAGCAGGGCGTGATCCGGTGGCAGCGTGTCGGCAATATGGATTTGGCCGGCGCCGAGGTAATTGTGGCGGAAGTCGAAAAGCTATTGGCTGCGGGAAACAAGATGTAGGAGGCGGGGAGGCGGGACTCTCCCTGCTCGCAGGACAGAAGCGGGGATGGAGGCTGATGATCTTCTGTGCTCGCGCAACGCGCGACCTCAGAAGGTCCTCGTTGGACGCGCGCAGTGAAAGATCAATTAGCTCCCATCCCCTGAAGAGAGACCGAGCCCGCTTGGTGGGATCATTGAGTCAGGTGGCGCCGTTCGACCCGAGCAGACTAAGATTCCTCCGCCGCGGTGTAGCGGAAAGATCAACTTCCGAGAGGAAGAGAAAAGAGCTGGGCATGGATGAGATGGAAGAGGGAAAGCAGAAGTTTTTGGAGGTGGTGAAGGGGGCCGATGCAGCCGTGCAGGTGGTGATCCCTGTGACGCCTTCGAACAGTATGTTTCTGATTTCCCTGACGAAGGGACCGAATCGGAAATTCATTACGATTTCGGAAGACGACATCATCGACTTGCCCAATGAAGCCGGCATCCTGACGAAAGTGACGAAAGTCGTGAAGGACGCCGTCGCGGCATTATGAGACGGCGCGACAAGCGAGAGGGGCGCGAAAGGCGGACATGTACAAAATGAGTAAGATTATCCCGGCGCGTCTCGCATGTCTCGCCATTCCCGCGCATCGCGCGGTGGTATCATGAAAAACATTCTTCCCGGCATCTGGCAATGGTCCTGGTTCTCTGAGGAGAAGCAGCTCGATTTCAACGGGCTATTCCTAACGGTCGGGGAACATAAGATCCTTGTCGACCCTCCGCCGATGACGGGCGACGCCAGTGCGGTGGTTCTCCGCAATGGCCCCGTCGATTACATTATTGTGACGAATCGCGATCATGTCCGTGAAGCGGTGAAGTACCAGGACGAGTTTCGCTGTCAGTTGTACGTGCCGGAGGTCGATGCCCCGCTGATGGATCTCAAGCCGACCAAAACATTCAAGGACGGAGAATTGCTCACAGGCGGGATCTGGGTGATCCAGCTGAAGGACCAGAAGTCTCCCGGCGAATCGGCCCTGTTCATCCAGCAGCGGCAGGGCGTGTTGATTGTCGGCGATGCGTTGATCGGGAAGCCGTCCGGATCCGTGAGCCTTCTGCCCGCTGACAAATATGCCGATGTGGCGAAGGCCCAAGAGGGGCTGCGCCGTCTCCTCAAGTATAATTTCGACAGTCTGTTGGTCGGCGACGGCACCTCGATTCTCACCGGTGCTAAGCAGGCGGTCGAACAGTTGCTCCAGCCTATATCATGACGTTACGCAACGGACTATCCGAAGAACTCAATCGCCAGGGGAACGAGCACTTTTCGCGCGGGCTCTATACCGACGCCTATACCTGCTATGCGAAGGCGCTGGAATGTGACCGGCTGACCGGAGATCAACGGGCGTTGGCCTCTACGCTCGGAAACCTGGGAAACATTTGCGCGGTGAGTGGACGTCGGGAATCGGCCCAGGCCTACTACCAAGAGGTGCTGGAGCTGCAGAAGATTTTGGGGGATGAAAAGGGCATCGGGACGACCTTAGGCAACTTGGGGAACCTCCGGGCCGATGCGGGCGAATGGGATCGTGCCAGAGCCTACTATCTCGAAGCCTTGGACCTCATGAGTAAGGTTCACGATGAGGCGGGCAAGGCGGTGCTCTTTTCTGATCTTGGTCTAGTCGCTCGCGAGACCAAAGAATACGAACGGGCGATCACCTACTATGAACAGTCGCTCGTGCTCATGAGGCGGCTGGAGAATCAGGGTGGCGTGGCCGATGCCTGGCGCATGATCGGGCGAACGTTTTTGCTTCAGCAGCGCTATGACGACGCGATCGCCTGTTGCCAAACCAGCCAGTCTATTGCCGAGCGATCGCGCGACGAATTGCGCACCGGCGGCGCGCGCTATGTGCTGGCGCAATGTTACGAAGAGACCGGGAACCTGCGTGAAGCGGCGGATCTCCTCGAGCTGGTGGTGCATATGGATCGCAAGTATCAGTTGCCGAAACTTGAAGAGAATATCCAGCGGTTGGCAACCTTGCGGGCCAGACTTGCCGGACTGGGTGACGCACATCCTAATCGAAAGACACACGTATGAGCGGAGCATCGGAAGATTGGACTGTGCTCAAGGCGTCGTTGGTTTCCACATTTCCTCAATTGGAGGACGTGGAAGCGGGTGGCGCGTTGACGATGGACCTTGGCTCAGATGGATGGCTGCTGGAGCTCACGCAGGACGGACGGGTGCTCTGTCAGTACGGCATGGCGCTGGAAGATGTGATGACGCTCCTCTCCGATGGGACGCCGGAGGATCTTGGCACCGACGAAATTGCGAAGCAGGCCAAGTACTATATTCAACCGGCCGTCTCCAAGTACCGTGCGATTCTGCTGCAGTCAGGATTTTCGGAACAGACCGAGATGAACGAGGAGTATGTGGCTGCTCGTTTTGAACGGACCGTAGACCTGACGAATCCTAAGGCCGTACAAGATCTCATGAGCTGGTGTGTGCAAACGATCGGCGTGGCCCGGTGAGCAGGCGGATTGTCACGTTCGATGACTTGCGCAACGCCATTACGGCCTATCGGTTGCCACGGGTTCTGATTGCCTCCCTTGAGCTGAACATTTTCACTGCCATTGGTACTGACATCTGGACGATTTCTGGCCTGGCCCGTGCCATGAAGGTCAGTGAACGGGGGCTGGCCATTCTCTGCCGGAACCTCGCGATGGCAGGCCTGCTGAAGAAAAAAGGCGAGGCCTATCGGAACAGCCGGTTGGGCGCCACGGCGTTGAATGCACAGCATCCAGCTTATCGGGGGGACTATCTCAGGCTGATCACGAGCCATTGGGCCGATTGGGGGCGTCTGCTGGAATCGGTGAAAACGGGATTACCGCTCGATCACGATGAGCCGGATGACCCGGACTATCGTCGCCGATTCACCTGGGCGATGCACCATCGGACATTGGAAACGGCTCCGAAGATTGCGGCCCAGATCAATCTGCGCGGCGCGCGGACCCTGCTTGATCTTGGCGGAGGGCCCGGCACCTATGCGATGGCCTTCCTTGCTAAGAATCCCCGGCTCCGAGCTACGGTCTGCGATCGGCCTGCGGCTCTTGCGGTGGCTGAGGAAATTGCTGCGACTCACAAGGCGGGCTCCCGACTTTCCTATCTGCCGTTAGATTTGCTGACGGAGGTCATTCCAGGCACTTACGATGTCATTTGGTATTCGAACGTGCTTCACATCTATTCGCCCAAAGAGAACCAATCGGTGTTCCGGCGCGCGCTAGCTGCGTTAAATCCTGGAGGCAGACTGCTGATCCAGGATGCGTTCCTTTATGGCCGGGAAGGTTTGTGTCCCGAAGAGGCGAGTCTGTTCGCCGTCTCGATGTTGCTGTTCACCGAGCGAGGCAATACCTATTCTGCAGCCGAAACGAAGGCCTGGTTGACGGATGCTGGATTTGAGCGGATCAAGGTTGTGCGGATGAAGAAGGGGATGGAGGACTGGGAGGATGGGATACTGGAAGCACGGTCCTCTGGAACGAATGCAAAAATGCCCGTCCGCCGAATATCAGCAGCGAAAAGTTCAGGAGCCCGCTCATTGCGCTGAAGAGGAGTAGGGCGCCAAGTTCTCCCTGTCCGCCCAGGATGCTTGCGATTGTGGCAAGGTCTAAGGCCAATCCTACCGTTCCATAGATGACGCAGGCCATGGCAGTCCAGGTCCATCCGATCCACACGAGGCCCGCCAGCACGGCAGGGATTGCCATCAGATAGAGCATCCAGCCGACTCTGCCAGCCTCTGTTGCAGCCGGGGTGAGCTGGGTGGTGGTGGCTCCGACGAGGCAGAGCCCCGCGAGCAGGCCAATGAGGGTCCAGTTGTATCGCATGGAGGGGATGATACCTGCCCTTTGCTTCGCACAGCAACCGCAGGATGCTGAAACAGTCCGCCAGTCTGGAAACGTTGAGTGCTGAACGATGAATGATGAACAAGAAAGTAGGCCCGGATTATTACTTCAGCGTTCCGCATTCATCGCGCAGCGTTTATCCAGCAGGGCGCCTCAAGCCTGTCTTCTGGTCTATGACGGCCAATGTCGCCTCTGTGTTACAGCCAAGCAGGGTCTTGAGTGGCTCAGGACCCATCCCGATGCCACCCCGATACGGATGGTGCCCTATCACAGTGAAGAGGCCAAGCAAGCCCTGGGGACAGCCTATCGGCCAGGCCGCCCGGACGTGGCCTTCCTGGTCCGTCCTAACGGGGAGATTGCCAAGGGGCTCGATGCCTTTCTGGTCCTTCTGCCAGGCCTCAGGGGCGGCAGGGTTCTTTCGACCATCTTGCGTCTTCCTCTGGTCAAGCCAGTTGCCTATTGGCTCTATTGGTTGGTGGCTCGCTACCGGTATCAGATTTTTGGAACAGTTCCGATTGTTGGGGTCTCTGAGTATCCCGGTAAGCCTCGCTCAGACGTACCTCACCAGTAGTTGCCGTTCTCCTCGCGATAGGATTTTCACCCTAGCCGCTTCTTGAAGCCACTCACTAATATTGGCCCTCTGCCTGTTCATTTCCGTCCAATGTTTCCCCTTCTTTCGAGGGGTGAGGCCTCCTATAGTGAGGAATGTACGCGTAGGTGAAACAATGCGAGACTCCGGCGCAAGTGAGGGAGGAACCGCAGATGACGATTATCCAGAGATTGTTGCAGCCGATACGTGAATTGAGGGAACAGGTCAGGCCGATGGGGCGCGGGGCTATGCTTTTGTCTCAAGCGTGGAGCAGGGCGTTCTCCGTTGCGGTACTTACCGTAACCCTGACTGGCTTCGGTTTTCCGTTAACAGCGTGGACTGCAGATGTGACTTCTTCCGGGTCGGTGAAACCTAGGAAGGTCGTGGCGGCTGGTGTTGGCTATGAGAATGCTGAGACGTCTTTGATTACCGTAAAAACCTACGATGCCGAGACTGGCGCGATTCTCTCCGAGGAAACCTATGACTTGAACGTGAAAGAAGATGCGGCATTAGGGGAGGGTCAACCGCGCGAGCGGATTTTTGCAGGCGGAGTCGGCCTTGGGACTGGTGGGCTGTCAGTGTTCACGCTTCGCGTCTACGATGCGGCTACGGGCAAGTTTCTCTGGGAGGGCCTCCTGAATCTGAGCGTCAGCAAGCAGGATGATGGCTCCATCCACCGGGTTGAGGCCCAACTTGCGCCCCAGGCGCTGGTGACAGAGGTCCGCAGCCGAGGCGCGATCGAGGGGCAGCCCCAATTTTCCCTTCGTGCGATCAACCCGGCAACCGGACAGCTTGTGTGGACTGACCAGTTCTCAGCAGGGGCCGGCAGGCTTGCGCGTGCAGAGCGGGTTGGCAGGGCGGTCGTCGGCCAGACAGAGGGGCTCGCGGTTCCACCTCAGAGGATCGAGTTTCGCATCCGGATGTTTCATGATCAGAATCGGCAGCTCTTGTGGGAAGACAGAATCGAGCCGGCAGTGGCTGCGGTCGATGAGACGGCTTGGCAGGATGATGCAGCCGAGCATCTGCCTGCCTGGCTCGGGGCAAGACCAGAGGGGATAAAAAAGGAAGCGATCTAACTGCGTGAATGTCCTGCCGCCTCGTTCTCCCGCTCCGCCATATGCGCAGACCGTTGAAGCGCTCGTGTGCCAAGAGGGTTTTTTGTAACTCGCCAGGTACGCGCGACAAAGAATTGTCAATAAATCTGCAAGGTTTTTCGGTGGCTCGTTGAGGCGTGGCGGAGGCTGTGATACGATCCGCCCTGTGATACGGAGCTCTTCCGAGCCCACATCCCCTGAACAGTTTCAGCAATGGCTGGACCGAGTCGCGCGTCCGATCGAATTCGCGACTCGCGATGCCTTTGCACATCTGCCTACCGTCAAAAACCTCAGTCACTTTGTTTCCTCGCAGGTCATGCAGGCCCTGTCGGATCGCGTCTATCCACGGGCGATTGAAGCGGCCTTGCTCCAACTGCGTGAGTTGTTTTGTGAAGACCAGCAGTTGTTTCCGGCAGAGGAGCAGCGGCGTCGGCTGCAGGAAGCGATGGTCATTCTCGGTGTCTTGCGCGAGGCGGTCAGCCATCCTGCCAAGGCCTGGCAGGAACCGGAGCCTCTCGCGATGCCTCAGCCAATCGTAAACGAGTCATCCTCTCAGCCATGGTGGGAGCAGCCCATCCGTTTCGCGAAGGGAGTCGGCCCCAAGCGCACCGCGTTGCTCCAACGGTTCAGGATCGAGACGGTTGAGGATGCCCTCTGGAC
>JAPLLI010000106.1 GCA_026387615.1 Nitrospirota bacterium | reverse complement strand
CATTACGCCAGCCGGAGGGGCCCCGCAGAATATCTCGCTCGCTTAAGAGAGCCGCCAGTTCACAGGCGAGATTGGTGAGCTGTAACGGCACAGATTTGAGCAGCATATGCGCGAGACGGGGATGGAGCGGGAGCTCGGCCATCTGCTTGCCATGAGGGGTGATCTGTCCCTCTACATTGAGGGCGCCGAGGCCTGTGAGCAATTCTCTCGCCTGGGCCACAGCTCCCGTCGGTGGGGGAGTGAGCCAGGATAGTTCGGTTGGATTAGCCGTGCCCCAGAGGGCCAATTCGAGTAGTAGCGGAGCCAGGTCTGCGTCGAGCATTTCCGGCGGGCGGCGCGGGGCTAGCGATTGTTGTTCCGCAGAGGTCCAGAGGCGAATACAGACGCCCGTTTCGAGACGGCCGGCTCTGCCGCGCCGTTGCTCGGCCGAGTCCTGGGTGACGCGAATCGTGTCCAATCTCGTGAGTCCTGATCTCGGATCGAAGCGAGGCACCCGCAACAGGCCTGCATCGATGACGATGCGGATCCCGTCGATCGTCAAACTGGTCTCGGCAATCGAAGTGGCGAGCACGATCTTTCTTGTGCCTGGTTGAGTAGGAGCAATCGCTCGGTCCTGCGCCTCTTGCGGCAGGTCTCCATGGAGCGGGGCAATGATGATGTTCGGTGCCAAGTTCATGTGAGGGCGGGATCGTTCTGGAGCAGTCGCGCGAGGATGCCTTCCGTGACTACTTCGATTCTGGTTGCGGGGCCGACCTTCGTGTCGAGCCTCATGCGGTAGCCGACCGTCTGGCCAACCGGTTCACCTAGCGTGGCAGCCATGCGATGGGCCGCGGCACGGGCCGCGAGCCTTCGCGGCTCCAGCATGAGCAAATTTTTCCCCGCGAGCCAGGGGGCATCGAGCAAGGCGAGGGGGACTCTCGTGGTTTTTCCTGCGCCAGGCGCCGCAGTCAGGAGTACGTTCCGCCCCTCCGTCAACGTGCGTCGAAGAGTTGGCAGGACGTCTTCTATTGGGAGCTTAGACATGGTAAGTTCAGTCCTTAGTCAGGCTGTTGAAAAGGTCCGCCAGCGTCGTTCTCGCCTCGAAAGCATCCTCAACGTAGCCAGGGACTACGCCTCTGGTGCGTTCATCGGCTGCGGCCTTGCTGGACGGCCTTTTTGAACAGCCTGAATTGCGGTTGGGGCGGGAGGGATCTTCCCCGGCGCAATGGTGTTACCATAAAACATTGCGGACTGTAACAGACTGGTGCTAGCGACGAAAAGGAAGCGGTACGGACATGGCTCCCAATCAATGGACGAAGGAGAAGCCCACTGCCGCTGGCTGGTACTGGTTCCGTGGTCTGGCGCATGAAGCAGACCCCTTTATCGTGCAAGTGGACGAGGTCGGCCAGTTTCAATGGCCGGACGGCGGGTATCAGGAAGTGGGGCTGGCCAAGGGGGAATGGGCCGGGCCGATCCAATTGCCAGAAGACAGGGACGAATAGGGCGGACGCGCTCTTCTACTCACACAACGAGTAGGACTGAGTAGCGGCTCGCTTGATGGGTGCACGAAATCCCTTCAGGGCGGTGCGGCGGGAGATATTTTTACCAGCCGCTATCACTTCTCAGTCAAATCACAGTAGTATGATGATTCAGCACGAGTTCGACTTTCTATCACGTACCAGCGCACAGCTCAGAAAGGCCATCGAGGCACCCTATGAAACATGAGACCACCAACCCACCGGCGGAAACGCCGGCCAAGGGATTTTCACCAGGCTTCGCGGCGTTGGGCCTTGAAGCGGCCCTGCTCACCACGCTCGATACGTTAGGCTATGAAGAGCCCACGCCGATTCAACGGGAGGCGATTCCTCCCTTCTTGGAAGGCCGCGATCTCTTGGGCCAAGCGGCGACCGGAACCGGCAAGACGGCGGCCTTTACCCTGCCGATGCTTCAACGGATCGCCCATTCGGCGCGGCGCTGCCCCTCCGCCCTCATCCTGGTGCCGACGAGAGAGTTGGCCATGCAGGTGGGCGAAGCCGTGACGCGGTATGGCAAGGAATTGAAGATTACCGTGCTCCCGGTCTATGGCGGCCAGGCGATCGGTCCGCAGCTCCATGCGCTGAAGCGCGGCGTGGATGTCATCGTGGCGACGCCCGGGCGAGCGCTGGACCATATTCGCCGAAAAACATTGCAGCTCAAGACGATTCAGATGGTCGTGCTGGACGAAGCCGACGAGATGCTCGACATGGGCTTTGCCGACGACCTGGACGCCATTTTGGAGCAGGTTCCCAAAGAGCGGCAGACAGCCCTGTTCTCCGCCACTATGCCGCCCAGGATCGCCTCTATTGCGAAGCGCCATCTCAAGGATCCGGTCGAGATCAAGATTGCGAAGGAGCCGCTCAAGGCTGGCGCCGTTCCGCGTGTGCACCAAACGGCCTATGTCGTGACCAGACCGCACAAGGTCGCGGCCTTGGCTCGCATCCTGGATATGGAGGCGCCGAAATCGGCGCTCATCTTCTGCCGGACTCGTATCGAAGTCGATGAGCTCACTGCGATGTTGACGGGCCGTGGGCATAGAGCCGAAGCGATCCATGGCGGCATGAATCAGCCTCAGCGTGATCGTGTGATGAATTCGTTCCGATCCGGGCAAACCGAACTCCTCGTGGCCACCGACGTGGCGGCGCGTGGGTTGGACATTCCATCCGTGTCGCATGTGGTGAACTACGATTTGCCGACCTCTTCGGAAGTCTATGTCCATCGGATCGGACGGACCGGACGTGCCGGGCGTGAAGGGTCGGCCATTACCGTCCTCGATCCGCGCGAACAGCGTCTGCTCTGGAATATCGAACAGCTCACGAAAGCCAAAATTGTCGTGATGCAAGTTCCGACCGTTGCCGATCTTCGCGTCAAGCGGCTGGCACGAACTAAGAGCGCGATTGAGGAAGTGCTGGCGGCCGGTGACCTGGATCAGTTTAAGGCCGTGGTCTCGTCGCTCGCCGAAGCGGGGGATCCCCTGGAGGTGGCGGCCGCCGCGCTGAAACTTGTGTTCCGCATACAGGGTGGGGAGCGGAAGGAATATGATATCCCTGCTGCATCGAACAGGCCGCCGGAGCGGCCATCGATGGCGCGGCGCCCCATGGGTGATCCGCGAGCCGATCCTCGTGCGCGGACTGGTGGCATGATGCCCAGAGAGATGCCCAGAGAGGGTCAAAGTAGACCGATGAGTGCGCCTGGTCGTGGCGGACGAACGGCTGGCATGGCCAAGGTCTATATCGGCGCAGGCCGGGAGGCCGGCATTCGGCCTGGCGATCTCGTCGGGGCGATTGCCAACGAGGCAGGGCTCAATTCGAATGTGATCGGCACGGTCGAAGTGATGGATCGATTCTCGCTGGTGGAAGTGCCGGAAGTGTTGGCGCGCGAGATCATCGAGACTCTCAGCCGCACCAGGATCAAGGGGTTGAAGGTGGGCGTGAGATTGTTTCTGGAGCAGCCACGAGGGGGTGCGAGGTAGCTGACAGTTCCCTGTGCTCGCGCAACGCGCGGCTTGAGAAATCCCTCGTTGGACGCGCGCAATGGGGAACTGTCAGCCACCTCTTTCGAACGATACGAGCAAGCGTGGAAGAGGTGTCGATGGGAAGGGCCTCGCTCGACGGCCGCAGTCGAAAGCTCCTACCGCCCGTGCTGTTTTGTAGTAGATCGATTGAGGAAAATAAGTGAGCGATGAGGGACTAAAGACAGTTGTTGCCTGGAATGATGAGCGATCTACGATCTTCTCTTCCTGCCCGGTCATAGCCTAGACGCCCTACGCAAGCAGTTCCCATTTTACAACTTATGTGGAGGAAGACGTGATGAGCGGCAACCAAGCCGAGTCCCTGTTGCGACTGATGAGCCAGATGTTTCGCGCCCATCCCTGGCATGGGGTCTCCATCGGCGAGCAGGCGCCTGAGGTGGTGACAGCCTACATTGAAATCGTGCCGACCGACACGGTGAAGTACGAGGTGGACAAGGTCAGCGGGTTTCTCAAGGTCGATCGCCCGCAGCGGTTTTCGAATTATTGCCCGGTCTATTACGGGCTGGTGCCGCAAACCTATTGCGGCGCGGGGGTCGCGGCGTTGTTTTCCGCACGGGCTAATCGTAAGGATGTGGTGGGGGATGGCGATCCGCTCGATATCTGCGTCCTTACGGAGAAGACGATCCCGCACAGCGACATTCTCCTCACGGCCTTGCCCATCGGGGGGCTCAGCATGGCGGATGGTGGCGAGGCGGACGATAAGATCATCGCCGTGATGAAAGATGATGCGACCTATGGAGGGTATACGGATATCGCGCAGGTTCCGTTGCCGCTCCTGGATCGCTTGCGCCACTATTTCCTGACCTACAAGAGTGCGCCTGGCAGCATTCACCATAAAGTTGAAATTACGAGCATCTATGGGCGGGAGGAAGCGTTGAATGTGATCCGCACCAGCCATGCGGATTACAAGGCGAAGTTTCCCGAGTTGGAAATGCGCTGGGGGAATGGGCTGGCAGGCTGATCTTCTTTGGTGCTCGTCCCACGCGCGGCCATAGAAGGCCCGCGTGGGGTGCGCGCAGGACAGGGCAGCCTGGTCTGCCATCCTGGGAAGGACGTCCGGTGTGAAGGCCGTGCCATGAAAGCTTGGGACGTCTGTTACGCGGTTTTTCTGGCCTGCCCTGCCAGTTGTGTATGGGGGTGGGGAACGATGTCGATCCCGTTCCTGCCGCGGCTTTTGACGCGGTAGAGGCCGTAATCAGCCATTTTGAGCAGGAGCTCGGCACTTAAGGGGTGCTCGGCAGACGCGACCGTCGCACCGATGCTGACTGTGACGGTGAGCGGGCCGTTTGGCGTGTCAAATGGCCAGTCGCTGATGGCGGATCGGAAACGTTCCGCGCACTCCGCTAAGGTGTCCAGATCGCAATTCGGAACGATGATCAGGAACTCTTCCCCTCCGGCGCGACCGACATGATCATAGCGCCGCGCAACCTGGCGCAGCCGACGTGCGGTTTCTCGAAGGACGATATCTCCGATCGGGTGTCCATAAGTATCGTTAATGCGTTTGAAATGGTCGAGGTCGGCCATGAGGACTGCCACAGGGTGTCGGGTGCGTTCAGCCCGCGACAGCTCCTTGTTTAAGGCGTTCAGGATCGCTAAATGATTCAGTAGCTTGGTCAACGAATCGTGCCGGGCCTCCTCTTTGGAATCTTCAAGCAGCTGTAGGTTTTGGATTGCCGTGCCGGCTTGGGCGGCAAGGGTCAGCACAATTTGTTCATCCAGCTCATTGAAGCCTGGCGCGAGTCCATGGTCGGTCAGTTTGTTGGCGAGCGAGAGTCGGCCGAAGAGTTGGCCATGGCAGTGAATCGACACCCCGAGGAACGAGCTCATCGGGGCATGATCCTGGAACAGCCCGAGAGCAGCCCAGTGCTGCGTGAGATCATTCAGGGAGAGGATGCTGTCCTCTTGTTTGAGAGTTTCCCTCGAACCCCGCTCGAGCGGGAGCGTCCGGATGGCCTGGGCTGCCGCGTCATCGGTTCCGGCACTGAAGAACTGCCCCTCCTCATGGTGTTCGTCGCGTGAGATTCCCAGCGCGGCATAGCGTGCACCGGTGCTTTCCCTGGCAATGGCGAGAAGATGGTCGAACAGTTCGTTGAGATTATGTTGTGCCGATAACGTGTGTGCTGCCATGACCAGGGCCTGAAGGGCTTCCGTCCGGTTTGTGAGCGCGGCTTCCGCGTCGCTTGCACGCTGGAATTCCCGTGTCGCGGTGAGCCATTCTTCGTGAAGAGCCGTGACCATTCCCAGCGTAAGCGCCAGCAGGGGGAGGAGGAGCAGCATGGCTATCCACGATAAGGTCCAGAGAAAGGATCGAACGGGGGTCAGCGCGCTGTTCCGGTCTGCGCGAATGATGATGGTCCAGTGCAACGTCTGATCTGCCTGGGGGATGAGCAGGTGCGCATAGGCCGTGATGAGAGGGGCTCCGCGGCTGAGAGGGGTTTCTTGGAAGAACCCTTGTTCTTTTCGATCGTCGATTATTGCGGACGAAAGGCCGAACGGTTTTGCGTTGAGGGGATTGTCGTGGCGTGGCGTCGAGTCGGCGATCAGGTTTCCCTGTTCGTTGAGGAGCAGATATTCAATAGGGGAGTCGGCGGTCCACGCGAGGTTGGTCAGCACCTGTACCGTGACGTCAAGAATGCTCAGCAGCGAGGGGACCGCCACGATGGCTTTGATGGCGCCGAGGAATTGTCCGTCGCGACTGCGCAGGGGGGCGATTAGCGTGATGGCCGAGGGTTCGTCGGATTCGTCGTGTGCCTGGGGAGCCAGAATCCTCACGCCAGTGAGGGCGCGCGCCAGTTGGAACCAGCGGCGCTGGCTCTGGTCTGGAGCGGCGCTCGACGAGTCTGTTGCTGCGATGATGGTCCCCTGTGAATCGGCGACGCCAATCCATCGATAGGCCCGGTGGACCGCTTGCAGTGTCTGGAGCTGTTCGGTCAGAGCTTCAGGGGCGAGCCCTCGGGTGATCGACGCGGTCGAAAGTGTCTGGATGTCGCGGGATCGCTCTAGGAGCATCATCTTCAATTGGCTAGCAGCGCTTGCGGCCGCCTGTCCAAGACTATGGCTTGCAGATTGGATCGCACGATCGTAGATGGTGTGCGCGGCCCAACCGAGGCAGAGCAATGTGAGGAGTGCCAAGACCGCGATTGCGGACACGATCCACTGATAGTGCCGGCCCATCCAGGCGGGGAATCGGGTTGGTGTGAAGGAGATGGGCGTGGGCGGCATGTGAGGCACGGGAGGAATCCCGGACAGTTCAGGGGTGGACGTACAGTCGATCGTGGGCTGATGTCCCATTCGTGCCGTGTTCTTGCGTAAGATAATATACTGACTGCTGTGTTCATCATAACGAAAGCTATCGGTAAAGCAAGGAAAGCGCCGATTGCCGCTACGTCGCAATGCGCGCATTGCTGGAAAATATTATGAGGATACAGGGTGAGGGCGAGGGCGTTCGTGATTGAGGCAGGAGGGGATCGACCGGGCTACCCCTTCTGTGCGAAAACAGTTCATGTGTGGAGCCTGTGGGCGTAGAATAAAATGGTATTTCTCCAGGATCGAACCCATGTCCATCGCACCGTGCCTATGAAGAAGAGGCTGCCGTGACCTTGTCTCCCTGGACGGCCAAGCTGCGCGAGTGGCAAGCTCGCGCTGTGTCCTCCGTCCTGACCCATACGCGTCCTGATTTTCTCGCGACGGCGACCCCCGCTGCGGGGAAAACGCGCTTTGCGCTGCGGATTGCCCATCAGTATCTGGCCGATCGCGTGGCCAGCCGGGTGCTCGTGATTTGTCCGACGAATCATTTGCGCACGCAATGGGCGACCGCCGCAGGGCTGGTGGGGATTCAGCTGGATCCGGCGTTGACGAACGAGCAGGCCATCGAAGCGCGTGACTACCATGGCGCGGTCGTGACCTATCAGCAAGTCTGTCTCGCACCGGCCGTGTTTCAACGTGCCTGCCGGAGCCGGCCCACGTTGTTGATCTTCGATGAGTTGCACCATGCGGGCGAAGGGAAGGATTGGGGGAATGCCCTGCGGGAAGCGTTTGATGACGCGGTCTTTCGCCTGGCCATATCCGGCACCCCCTTTCGTTCCGACAACAATCCAATCCCCTACGTGCGCTACGAGCAGGGGGAGAGTCAGGCCGATTTCACCTATGGCTATGCCGAGGCGATTCGCGAGAGCGTGTGCCGTCCGATTCTTTTCCCGAGCTATGAAGGGGAGTTGACGTGGCTCTCGGAGGGCCGCGAACATCGGGCAACGTTCGAAGATGGCCTTACGTTCGATTTGCAGCGTGAGCGGCTCAAGACGGCATTGTTGCAAGACAGTTGGCTGGAGCCCGTCATTACGGATGCCCATGCCGAGTTGCGCCGGCTCCGCAAGCAGGAGCAGCCGGATGCCGGCGGGCTCATCGTCACGATGAATCAGGACCATGCCAGGCAGGTGGCGGAGCTGGTGGGACGTATCACCGGCAGCCGCGCCCATGTGGCCATATCGGACGATCCCTCGGCCTCGAAGACGATCGCCGCCTTTTCGCAGCATAAGACGCAACAGTGGCTCGTCGCGGTCAACATGGTGAGCGAAGGCGTCGATATCCCGAGACTCCGTGTGGGCGTTTATGCCACGAACGTACTGACCGAAATGTATTTCCGGCAAGTCGTCGGGCGATTTGTCCGGATGCAGGAGGGGCTGCCGAAGCCGCAGCGGGCCTGGTTGTACCTGCCGAAGGACGCCACCCTCGTTCACTATGCCAAGCGGATCAAGGCGGAACGGGACCATGTGTTGGAAGAGATTATGCCTTCCGTGCAGCGTACCCTGTTCGGGACTGCCGCCACCTCGTTGAAAGAATACATCCCCTTGCATGGAGTGGCCCGGATGGATAGCCTGATCGGGGGGGATGAGGGGGAGCCGACGGCCGAAGGCTCTGGGAGCGTCGCGCCGCCCGTGGCGCTCCATGACAAGAAGAACGAATTGCGTGACCAACATCGTTCCCTCGTCGGCACCGTGTCGCGAAAGACCGGCATCGATCACCGTCAGCTCAACGCGGAATTGATCAAGCGAACCGGCGGGCGGGTTGAGCAAGCGACGGTTGGGCAATTGGCCCGCCGCATTGCACTCCTAGAGAAGTGGAGGGATTCCGGTTTCGATGGAGGCCGGGCCAGGACCTAGCTGACTATCCGCTCTTTTCCTGTCTGTTTGCACCATTTCATCCGCTACCTGCATCGCATTATTCGCATTCGACTGCCATTCGGACCCGTCCTTCTGTATCTCAGAATCGTCTCGTCGCCAAAGGCTATTGGGCTGTACCACGTTGTTCCTGCTTCTAGGGTGGCGGTTCCACGCAGCGGAATCGCCTGCCGTGGAGTCGCGTGTCTGCGTCTGGGCGGGGGACAGTGTGAAGATATTAAATATTTAAGGGAATTTTCTGAGATGTATGCTGAAATGTATGGGGCTCCATGGATAACAAGTCGTCGGGTGGCCTGATAGCGTTGCCATCGAGTACGGGGGGACGGCATGAGAGGCGTGGGAGCTTCAGGCCTTCTCGGGTCCTGGCAGGAAACGGATTCGTTGTAAGTCGGTACGAAGTGATTCCCTCGGTGAGTCGTCAGGTCCGAGCTCGACGGGCGCGAGCACATGCCGGCCTCTCTTGGGATGGGTGCCATGGTCGGACACGCATGAGGCGTTGGTCCTGTTTATTCGAAGCGGGCTGTCGGGGTGGTCTCACGAGTAAGGTTTGATGGAGCAAGCAGGCATGAACAAGTCTCTCTCTCTGGACTCAGAAACATCGCATATTATTCTCGATAATGCCCTGGATGCCCACATCCTGATGGATATGGATGGCATGATCGTCGGATGGAATCAGCAGAGTGAACGGATCTTCGGATGGTTGGCCGAAGAAGTCATCGGCAGTCGTCTTTCAGAGATCATCATCCCACCTGTCTATCGAGAGGCTCATGAGCAAGGGATCCGGACATTTTTGAAAACCGGCAGGAGCGCCATATTGGGTAGCCGAATTGAAATTGAAGGCTGGCACCGAGAGCAATGGCAATTCCCCATCGAGCTCTCGGTGATCCCGGTCGAAAGGAATGGCAGCTGCCTGTTCAGTGCTTTCGTGCGCGACATCACGGAACGAAAGCAAGTGGAACTGTCGCTGCAAGAGGCCAAAGATCGGGCTGAAGGTGCCGCGCAAGAACGGGCGGGAATTTTCGCCGCGGTCGATGTCTTCTTTATTTATGTGGATTGCAACGGTCGCGTGACGGAATGGACGATCCGCGCTGAGGAAACCTTCGGCATCGCCGAGAGTCAGGCGCTGGGCAGGTTGTTGCAGGAGCTTCCGATTCCATGGAATTGGGACGAGGTCGTTGGTCTCATGCAACGACCCGGCGGACAGAAGAAAGTCCGGTTACGCCAGGGTCATGGGGGGGAACGATTTATCGGGGTCACGATCACGCCCATTACTCAAGACCATGGGGTCGGTCATATCTTCATGGGGAAAGATATTACCGATCAGCTGAAACTCGACGGCGAAATCGCCCAATCCCAGAAGCTGGAATCCATCGGTCAGCTGGCGGCGGGAATCGCGCATGAAATCAATACACCGATCCAGTTTGTCGGCGACAACATTGTGTTTCTCAGGGATTCGTTTACCGTACTCCTGCGGGCGCTGGGACAATATCAGTGCCTGCTCAAAGCGGTAAAGACGGACACCTGTTCCCAGTCGTTGATTGAGTCCTGCGAAGCAACCAACGAGCAGGATGATCTGGAGTACCTCCTGTCGGAAATCCCAGTGGCCATTCATCAGTCCGGGGAAGGCGTCTCGCGCGTGAGCGTTATTGTGCGGGCTATGAAGGAATTTGCTCATCCAGGAAGCCACGAGAAGGTAGAAGTGAATTTGAATAATGCCATCATGAGTACCATCACGGTGGCCAGCGCGGAGTGGAAATATGTGGCGGAGATGAAGACCCACTTGGATCCCTCTCTTCCCCATGTGCCATGTCTGCTCGGGGAGTTCAATCAGGTCGTGTTGAATATCATCGTCAACGCCGCTCATGCCATTGCTGACGTCGTCAAGGATACGTCGAGCAAGGGCACCATTACGGTCTCCACGGAGTCTGTGGGGGATAAGGTGGAGATTCGCATCGCCGATACGGGAAGCGGTATTCCTGAGTCTGTTCGCACGAAGATCTTCGATCCATTTTTCACGACCAAAGAGGTCGGCAAGGGGACAGGCCAGGGGCTCGCGCACCTTTGACAGCGAAGAAGGGCGAGGCACCACGTTCGTCATCCGTCTCCCGCTTGGAACCGCGGCACGTGTCAGGCCCAGTCCGGTTGTGGCCTGAAACGGTTTTTCTGTGTGGGTGGCGAGTCTGTGTGTTGACGGGGGTGGAACGAGTTGCCTGAGTGCTCGATTTCCGAGAGGGCATGAGAGAGCGGTTAGTCTACAGAAGGAGTCTATCCATGAGTGAGATGATTCTCTTGGTCGATGACGATGCCAATGTGTTGGAGGGCTACAAGCGGCATCTCCGCAAAGACTTTGCGCTGGACACGGCCGTGGGGCCGGAGGAAGGGCTGCGGATGATCGCGGAGGGCGGTCCCTATGTCGTCGTGGTTTCAGATTTTGTGATGCCCGGCATGGATGGAATTAAATTTTTGACCCAGGTGCGCGAACAGTCGAAGGATTGCGTTCGGATCCTGTTGACCGGCAACGTCAGTTTCAGCTCGGCCATTCAGGCGATCAATCAGGGACAGATTTTCAGGTTTTTGACCAAACCCTGTCCCCCGGAGTTTCTGGCGAGCGCCCTTACCGATGCCCTCAAACAGTACAAGCTGATCACGGCCGAGCGGGAACTGCTGGAACAGACTTTGAGCGGCAGCATCCGGGTGTTGTGTGACATGCTGTCATTTGTAAACCCTGAAGCATTCGGGCGCTCCTCGCGCATTACGAGGTCCGTGCAATCGATCGCAGAGCGGCTGCAACTTCCTGATCCCTGGCCGACGACGACGGCGGCCATGTTGTCGCAAATCGGCTGCGTGATTCTCCCGGAGATCGTCTTAGACAAGGTCTACCGTGGTGACGTTCTGACGGCAGAAGAGACACAGCTCTATAAGCAACATCCCTTCATCGGCGCGGATTTGATCGCGGCGATTCCTCGCATGAAGCCCGTGGCGGAGATCATCCGGTTCCAGGATAAACCGTACAGCGGGACTGTTACCTCAGAGGACCCCTACATCGGAGAGGGCATTCCGATCGGGGCCAGAATTCTGAAGGTCTCATTGGATTTCGACGCGCTGCTGGCGTCAGGGAAGACGCAAGCCGAAGCCATTGAGCATCTGAATGAACAGAAAGACCAGTACGATCCAAAAGTCCTTGATTCGTTGATCCTCGGGTTGAGCGAGGATGTGAAGTATGAAGTGAAGCCGGTCGGGGTCATCGATCTTCGTGATGGGATGATCCTGGTCGAGAATATTCAGTCCAGCAAGGGCGAGCTTCTGGCATCGAAGGGGCAAGAAGTCAAACAGACGATGCGGATCCGTCTCCTGAGCCTCACGAAGTCTTGCACGATCAAGGAACCGTTTATGGTCATGCTTCCGAAGAGCCGGTGATCGCAATAGACGGACTCTGGAGACTAGATGGTGCGTCGCGTCTTGGCGTGGCTGCAGGTATCCTCGCCGGATCCGCAGTCTTGCACTGGCTTTAGTTATTGAGGGAGTGAGAGTAGGAACTCACCAAGGACTTTTTGAAATCCATCGGGATCTTCGGCCATCATGAAGTGGCCTGTCTTGAATGTGACCAGGCGGGATCCGATAATCTGTGCCTGAATGCCTGCTGCGATGGCCGGTGTGGCGACGTCGTCCTTGGCTCCAACCAGGATAAGCGTGGGGGCGGTGATGGTGGAGAGCTGTCCGTGCTTCGTGAAGACGGACATCGAGGTCAGGGCTTCACGGAGGACTGACGCATTCCAGGTGGGAATGCGGTCGAGCAGGGGCTGATAGAGCTTCGGATTGGTGCCGGCAGGAAAACTTTCGAGGAGAATCTTCTTGGAGACCTCGGCGTTGGTGCGAGGGTTGCCAATCGAGGGCAGGTCCTGATCGAGTATCATGGCCCCATCGGTGGTGGACACCAGCACCAGGGCTTTTACGCGATCGGGGTGTTCGAGGGCCAGTTGCTGGAGGATCATACCGCCCATCGAGACCCCGACCCAGATAGGCTTCTCGATCTTCAATCGATCCGCCAGCGCGATCAGGTCCTTTACGAACTGCGAAATGTTGGAGCCGGTGGGGGTCTTCTCAGAATCGCCATAGCCCCGGAGATCGACGGCGATACCGCGATAGTCAGGAGAATAGTCCGCCAGATATTTCGGGAAGATGTTGCTGGTGGTGACGACGCCATGGACGTAGATGACCGGGTCGCCGGTGCCTGCTTCGAGAATGCTCAGGGTGACGCCATCGAGTGCAATTGCGCGGCGGGTGGGTTGGGTTGTGACTTGGCCCGCTGTAGCAGGGCTGCCCATCGCTTGATTGGCTGAGGGAGCTGCGAAGGTCTCGGAAAATCCGGCGAGCAGGATGAGCAGCCCCAGCACGAAGCATGTGGATCGTGTCATGTTTCCTCCGGTAGCTTCTTAGCCTTCTACTTTTCCGATTTCTTCCCGCAACTGAAATTTGAGCGCAGGATATTCCTTCATGCAGTAGGCGAGGAGCCGTTCCGAGCCGAAGAGCATGACCATCCTGCCATCCTTGTCCACGAGCCGTCTGGTGTCCTGGGGCCAGTAGATGCGGGCAATCGCGTCCGGCTCTCCCGTGACCCACCGGGCCAGGACGAAGGGCATCCGTTCGACCGTGGCCTTGACCCCATATTCGCTGTCGAGCCGCGAGGCGACCACATCGAACTGGAGTTCTCCGACTG
>JAPLLI010000142.1 GCA_026387615.1 Nitrospirota bacterium | reverse complement strand
CTCTTTAACAACACCCGCTCTTACCAAATCCCCTTTTTCATAAACACATGAAGGAGCACCGGCCCCTTCATCTTCAGCACATTCTCCAACGTCGGCAACAGATGCTCAAAGTTATGTCCGTCAATCGGACCCGCATACCGGAACCCCAGCTCTTCAAAGAGCAGCCCCGGGAGAATCGCGCCTTTGGCCAACTCCTCCGCACGACGGGCCCACTTCTGCACGTCAGCTCCGATGTGGGGAATTTTCCCCAGTAAGTGACCCGTCTCCTCCCGCATCTTGGTGTAAAACTCTCCGGTGAAAGTCCGGTTCAGATAGGAGGAAATGGCCCCGACATTCTTCGAGATGGACATTTGGTTGTCGTTGAGAATGACCAGGAAATCTTTCTCCAATCCCCCCGCATGATGCAGCCCCTCCAACGTCATCCCGGACGTCATGGCCCCATCTCCGACTACACAGACGACTTTGTGCTTCTGCGCCAATTGTTCGCGGGCTGCGACCATGCCAAACGCGGCAGAAACGCCGGTACCTGCATGGCCCGCGTTGAACGTATCGTAGACGCTTTCCTCACGCTTGGTGAAGCCGCTCATGCCCCCGTATTGTCTGAGCGTGTGGAATTGCTCCCGCCGCCCGGTGAGCAATTTATGCGCATAGGCTTGATTGCTGGTGTCCCAGACGATCTTATCCTTGGGAGTATCGAGCAAATAATGCAATGCCACCGTGAGTTCAATCACGCCGAGGTTCGAAGCCAAGTGACCGCCGACGTTGGAGACCGCGCCGATAATCTGCTCCCGCAACTCCTGGCACAAGGCAGGAAACTGCTCCGGCGACAACCGTTTCAGATCAGCAGGGCTTTGAATGGTCTTCAGGATCGACATACGGATGCTCCTTTGCATAAATGCAGGGGTCGGTCACAACGAGCTGAACTGAGACAGGTACAAGCGAAGCAGTATAACAGCCTAGACGCTAGCGGAAGCAATAGTCACATGAAACTCTCATATTGTCAAGCGGTTAGCGAGTTTTGCCTGACCCAATATCCAGCGAACAACGCCCGATCGAGCCCCGTACGCCCTGATGCCTCGCGCCCACAGATCAGTAAGGGAAGTCGAGCCCGGCAAAAACGGCCCCACCTTCCGGGCTAAACCCATAGTCTACGCGCCCGACGACGTTCGGCCGAACAATTCCACGGAACCCGACACCAGGCGTGATGCGGTAATCATTAAAGCTGACTTTCTTGTAGTCGTTGAAGACCTGTCCCGTATCCAGGAACGGCGCGATCTCGAAATCCGCGCTGACGCCCGCCACCTTTGCTCGGGCGATATGAATGCGTTCCTCGACGCTGAGCGACAGAAGATGCTTGTCAATGAAGCGATCGACACCATAGCCACGCAGACTGTTTTGCCCGCCCAGTGAGCTTTGCTCGAAGAACGGCACTTGCGACCCGATGGTCGCCTGCAAGTCCGCTCGCACGACAAGAACCGCCCGCTTCGACTCGCTGGGAAACAGTTTCTTGACCTCGATCTCATAGCGGGAATAGAGGGGATGATCGCCGTTGCGAAGGTTCTGGTTCATCTCCGCATAGGCCGTCACCGCCATCCCATCGGTCGGCGTGACAAGGTTATTGCGCGTATCGTAATAGAACGTCGCCCGGTGCCCGAGGATGATCGATTCCCCTTGCACCCCGTCCACCGTAGGGAATCGGTCGACGGTAAAGGGAAGATCGGTCGCGCCTTTTTGCAGATGCACGTCGCGGAACCGCTGACCGATAGAAATCTGGGTGACTTCATTCGCATAGACGCCGAATCGCCAGTTCAGCCGCGATTCACGCGCCGTATAATTCGTTTCCTTCGTCTCCTGCGTCGCTTGCCCGAGATCAAAGAACCGTGATGTGGCGTTCTTAAAAAACGATGCGCCAAAATTTAACGAGTAGCGGCCCTGATTGAAAGCCGGATCGGCGTAGCTGAAGAGCAGCTTGCGCTCAATCTGTTCCGTAAAGGATCCGATGAAGCGCATCTCCCGCCCGCCCGGCTCATATCGAAACACGTTGAGCGCGCCTCGGGTCCCGACGATGGAATTATGAACGATCATCGGGGCGACGATATACCGCAACTCTCCATCCGGGTCGGTAATCAGGATTGGTACGATCAGCCCGGCATCGTTCCCATCATTCTTACTGCTCCCCACGGCAGGAACCGGAAAATATTCGACCGCGGCGCCTCCAGGCTCCGGCAGCGAGATGACAGTCGCCGCAAGAAGCACAAGAGCGACGGCGATGAGACCGCGCAAGCTGATCATGGAGTTCCTGAAAAGAGTTAGGGTGCTTTAATTTTATCGGACTTTTTCCGAAGCTGGCCTACCAAGTCGGCATAGGACGAATCTCGAAGGATCTTCGAGAACTGCCCACGGTAATCGGTAATTATTCACCAGGCTCACCCCGTCCACCACCACGTCGTAAACCCGCCACTCCACCCCCTTGTTGAGTAGCCGGTAATCGAGGGGGATTTCTGTCTTGCCCGTGAGCACCTTCGTCCTCACCTCGGCATAGTCTTTTTCTGTTCGCTCATTGATGTACTGGACACCCTCACCGGAATAGGTCTCGATCTTGTCCGCATAGGAATTGGTGAGCAGGGTTTTGAACAGTCCCACGAACTCCTGCTTGTCCTTATCAGCCAGCGTCTTCCATGGAGCCCCGAGCGCCCGGCTCGACATTTCCTGATAATCGAACCGATCCCCGACAGCCTTCTCCAACCGTTGCCGACGCTCTTCCGCTCTCGGCGATTGCTTCAGCTCTTTGTCCTGAATGATTTGGAGCACTTCGTCAATGGTGCCTTTCATGGCCTCAGTCGCGCCACCAGCCGCTGCCGGCTGGACGGCCACCCCGCCCAGCAACGCGAACAGACAGATCGCCCCGCTCGCAATCCCGCCCCAGCTCCATCTCTGTGCTTGCACCACG
>JAPLLI010000059.1 GCA_026387615.1 Nitrospirota bacterium | reverse complement strand
TATCGGTCGAGACGGGGGAGCTGCGCGTAAGGTGTGGCTCCCCCGTTTTCTTAGAAGCAAGACAGAAGCCGAGTGGCACGACTTACTATTTATCGTATGAAACACGACGGATCGAGAATGACACGGCGAATCGGGATAGGGTTGGCAACGAGTTTGTTGACCTGGGGTCTTGTGTCGAGCGCCATGGTGCAGGCCGATCATTTGTCGCCCAAGCATGACCCCTGGGCACAACCCTGGGAACTGGAACGGTTGGCCTTGCTGGAAGTTCCCGAAGGCATGGTTCCTGTGCCGGGGGGGCCGTTCTTAATGGGCAGCAATCCCAAGATGGATCGCGCAGCCGGTCCTCAAGAATTGCCGCAGCGTCCCGTTTCCATCGATGCATTCGAGATCGACCGCTATGAGGTGACGAACGTCCACTATCTTCGATTTGTGATAGCCACAGGGGCAGCATGGCCGGAGTTTTGGATGCAGGATCCCTTTCTCGAAAAAATGGCGTCGCATCCGGTCATCGGCGTGAGCTGGGAAGAGGCCGCTGCCTACTGTCGATGGGTCGGGAAGCGTCTGCCGACCGAAGCGGAATGGGAAAAGGCCGCGCGCGGCGAGGATGGCCGGATGTTCCCCTGGGGCAATGAACCGGCCGGGTGGATGAAAAGCAATATCGCCCATTCCGGTTCGAAGCGCGGGTTTAAGTATCCGCCGTTGGCCAATGTAAATCGCTACGACAAGGGTGTCAGTCCCTACGGCGTCTATCAAATGGCGGGCAATGTCAGCGAATGGGTCTCGGATTGGTTCAATCCTGAGTATTACCGGACTAGCGTGCCGGACAATCCAACCGGGCCTGCGATCGGTGAATTGAAAGTGTTCCGCGGCGGCTCCTGGAATGAAGATCCGGAGGTCGCGCGATCCGCCGGCCGGAATGGCGGCATGCCAAATCGCAGAAGTTATTTAACGGGAATGCGATGTGCGAAATCTGAAGCAAGTCATCAGCTGTCAGCGATCAGCTATCAGCTGACGAAGATCCCATAGGGTACTGATGGCTGAATGCTGAGCGCGGGTAACTGTAAAAGCAAGGAGGCCGGGTCGTGGAGGTATTGAAGGTGGAGAAAGCGGTGGCAGTCAATCGGGTGGTGAAGGGCATCGTCGCTACGGCAATGGCTCTGGTGATGACCAATGCCGCCTGGGGGCTCGACACGCAGGATATTACGGTGGACTGGACCGAGGCAGGAAAAAAGATCGCGACCGAACGGGTGGCCAAGTGGAAAGCCAAGGATGAGATGGTCCTGGTGCCAGCCGGTGAGTTTATCATGGGGAGCGACAAGAAGACGGACCGACTCGCCTATCGTGGCGAGATGCCGCAGCGGCGCGTCTATCTGGATGCCTTCGAGATCGGCAAGTTCGAAGTGACGGCCTTGGAATATCTCAAGTTTGTGCTGGCCACGAACCGCTCGCCGCAGTTGGACTGGCGGTATGACGGGGGCAACTTCCAGGAGGCGATGGCGCACCATCCCATTATGCACGTGTCCTGGTACGACGCCGATGCCTACTGCAAGTGGGCGGGCAAGCGGCTGCCAACGGAAGCGGAATGGGAGAAGGCGGCGCGTGGGGTGGATGGGCGGCTATTCCCCTGGGGCAAGGAATATGCGGGGCCGAGCAGAGCGAATTTCGGGAGAACCGGTCTGTCCGGTCCTGTGCGGGATCGTCCGGAACGCTTGTTATTGTACCCACCCCTTATTTCGGTCGATAAGTATGAGAATGCCGTCAGCCCCTATGGGCTGTATCAGACGATCGGAAACGTGTCTGAATGGGTGGCGGATTGGTATGACCAGGACTATTATGCGACGGCGCCGGACCGGAACCCTAAAGGGCCTGAGACCGGCAGTCAGAAAGCCTTCCGGGGCGGCGGATGGATGGACAGCACGACGACCATGCGGGTCGCGATGAGGAACGGGACCGATCCCAACACGAAGATCAATTGGATGGGATTCCGCTGCGCCAAGTCGGTGGAGGCGTCAAGCGTCAATCGCCAATCGTCAATCGGCACAGAGCACGGAGAGCAGGTCGCACGTTTCCACGAATGACGATTGACGTATGACGAGTTACGAAGGGCTATTGACATGATTCATTTATTCACCAGGCTGATGGCTCGGGCCAGCGAGCGCATGTCAGCAGAACAGTCGGAAGGCAAAAACAGCCTTTCGATAATTACCCAGGGAGGGGCGCATGATGCAGGTTCGGACGAGAAGCAGGAACATTGGAGTGTGGGTTGCCGCCATTGCGATCGCCGGGGGGCTCGCTGTTTGTGCTGTATCGCCGGCCTTGGCTGAAGAGGCGGGCAATATGGTGTTCTATCGAGGCGGGTTCACGAGGCTGAGCAGCGACCGATCTGGTGAAACGTTTGCAAACGGATCTACCGGGCAAAGAAACGATAGCAATATCGGTTGGTATGCGGGGGCCGGCCTCGATTTTCTGTTGTCGAAAGATGCCTGGGGCGCGATGGACAAGACCTGGGCGGTTGGTGAGCTCGGGGTCCAGTTCAATCGGTTTGCGTCGAACTCAGTGAGGGGCGCCGGGGTGTCCGGTTCAACAAGTGACGTGAAGACCCAACTGACCATGGTGACCATTGATGTGTCACCGAAAATTAAGTTCAGGGAGGGGAGCGCCTTTCGGCCTTGGATCATTCCCGTCGGGCTGGATATCCATGTGATCAGCCCTCCCTCGAATCAGACTCAGTATCTCGACATCGGGGTCCAGTTCGGCGCTGGGGCGGAGTATCAAGTCTGGAAGGCTTTCAAGGTTGGGGTGGATGCCCGATTCCACTTGGCGGCAGGGATGACCAACACGACGAATAACTACTTCACCGTCGGTCCCTATGTCGGCGTGTCATTCTGATCAATGTCGATGGCCCTGTAGTTTCTTGTGGTGAAGAGCGGAGGATTGCCTGAAGCAGCGATGAACCTTGCCGTTCATATTCCTCATCGGGTCACGGAAGTTGATTCCAGCGCGTTGAGCCTGGCTCAACGCGCTCCCACCTTCACCATCGAGTGGACGAACGGCGAACGGGTAACGATTGCCCGGTTCCCTTCGCTGCCGGAGAGATTGGATTGTGCGCTGCAATTAGTCGGTGAAGCCATTCGGTTTCATGGCGCCTGGGCGAGCGTGAATGCTCGCCCTGTTTCCAGCCTCACCAAGCTCTGGCAGCGACTGGAGTGTTATCGAGGAAGCCTGTTGGCGCCGGAGCCGGATCGCCATTGTGCGGAACGAGCTGCGTTGGTCAATAGCCTCGTTGGCTGTGAGGCGCATCGTTGTCCGGTGCCCTGTCAGTTCATGTGCAGCCCTTGTATAGGGATGGGACAGAACGGGCCGATGATGTATCCGGAGAAGCGATTGGAGCTTGCAGCTGCAGTGGCGGAGATCGACTGGTGTCCACGCCTGAAGCTGCCAATTCAACTTGGGCCAGTTCAGGTGCCGCGCGTGAACCCCGGTCCCGCCACAGACTAGTGGGTGGAGGATTGATGGGTTCATCGTTGTTCATGTGGCTCCATCTCGTCGCGGCGATCAGTTGGATCGGGGGGGCGATCTTTCTGTCGGTTGTGTTGGTGCCGGTGCTGAAGCGGGCACCGTTTGCGTCGCAGAAATCGTTGATCTTTCGGGCCATCGCCAGGCGATTCCGTTCGGTCGTCTGGGGTGCGATCGTGACCCTCTTGTTGACGGGACCTCTCTTGTTGCATCAGCGGGGGATTCCAGTCGCGGACCCGGCTGGCTGGCCGATGGTGTTGATGGCCAAGCTGGGGCTCGTGACCGTCCTTCTTCTCCTAACCCTGACCCATGATTTTATCCTCGGGCCGCGCGTCGGGAGGATACTGCAACTCCCTATGGAGAACAGAGCTAGGTTCGATCACGCTCTGGTGCTGTGGTCTCCCTGGATCGCGCGCTTCTCTCTCCTGTTGACGCTGGCGATCCTGTTTGCCGCAGTTCTGCTCGTGCGGACCTAGGGGGCCGCTAGTCGGGAAACGCTGAACGGTGAGCGATGAAGAAGGAAACGATTGTCGCTTCAGCGTTCCGCATTGAACTGGTTGCAGCCTGTAGCTATACGCTACAGGGGAAGCCATGGTCACTGTAGCAGGACTCCCCCCACGTCTCTTCCCATCCCTCTGATTTCACTCGAAACGCTCAATATCATTAATGAAATACCTACGGCTAACCGTTCGGCGTAGGGTCTCTTCTTTGCACTTCCAAGACCGAGGCTGGAAGATGTTTTCAGCCACCTGCCAGGTTCGTGACATCGAGAGGACCTCATCTCTATGCCGGTGAATAAGAAAATCTCCTTTTCAATCTGGTACATCTTTCTCGCCATTTGGGCCGTCATCCTCGTGCACGATTTCATCCATGCCCTGCAGAAGCTCGAAGAGCTTCCCTATAGCGAATTCAGGACTCTCGTGGCGGCAGGTAGCGTGGCGGAAGTCACGGTTACTCATCAGGCCTTGACCGGGAAGCTGAAGCCGGAAGAGGGCTCCAGGGAGCAGAAGTTATTCACGACCATCAGGGTCGAGGACCCGGATCTCGTGAAAGAGCTGAATGCTCACCATGTGAAGTTCACCGGAGTGGTTGAGACGACGTTCGTGAGGGACCTCATGTCGTGGCTGCTGCCGACGCTGGTCTTCGTCGGGATCTGGTTTTTTATCTTTCGGCGTCTCGGGCAGGGCCAGGGCGGGTTCATGACGGTCGGGCAGTCGAAGGCAAAGATCTATGCCGAGAAGGACACGAAGGTCACATTCGCCGATGTGGCAGGCGTAGACGAGGCGAAGGACGAACTGCGCGAAGTGATTGAGTTTCTGCAGACGCCTGAAAAGTTCACGCGTCTGGGAGGCAAGATCCCGAAAGGGATTTTGCTCGTCGGCCCGCCTGGCACCGGCAAGACGCTTCTGGCCCGAGCCGTGGCGGGAGAGGCAGGGGTCACATTTTTCAGCATCAGCGGGTCCGAGTTCGTGGAAATGTTCGTGGGGGTCGGAGCCGCCCGCGTGCGGGATCTGTTCGAACAGGCCAAGGTCAAAGCCCCCTGCATCATTTTTATCGATGAATTGGATGCGATTGGGAAGGCGCGCGGAATGGGACCCCTGGCGCATGAGGAGCGGGAGCAGACGCTCAATCAGTTGCTGGTCGAGATGGACGGGTTCGATCCCCGCATCGGCGTGATTCTCATGGCGGCCACCAACCGGCCTGAAATCCTGGACCCGGCCCTGTTGCGGGCCGGCCGGTTCGACCGCCAAGTCCTGGTCGATCGCCCGGATAAGATCGGTCGCCTGGCCATTTTGCGCGTCCATGCGAAGCAAGTGGTGCTCGGTCCCGATGCGGATCTTGACGTGATCGCCGGAATGACCCCGGGTTTTTCTGGCGCCGATCTGGCCAATATCATCAACGAGGCCACACTCTTGACGGTCCGCCGGAATAAGGAGCAGGTGGGGCTCCCGGAATTGCAAGAAGCGGTGGAGCGGGTCGTCGCCGGCTTGGAGAAAAAGAATCGAGTCCTCAACAAGATGGAGAAGGAACGAGTCGCTTACCATGAAGTGGGCCATGCGTTGGTAGCCCTGTCGCTTCCCGGAGCAGACCCGATACAAAAGATCTCGATCATTCCTCGCGGGATAGCCGCGTTGGGCTATACCCTGCAACTCCCGACCGAGGATCGTTTTTTGATGGCTAAGACGGAGCTGGAAAATAAGATTGCCGTCTTACTGGGAGGGCGGATTGCGGAAGAGTTGATTTTCGGCGAAGCCTCCACGGGGGCGCAGAACGACTTGGTCAATGCGACGGACATTGCCAAGAGCATGGTCAAGTCCTACGGGATGAGCGAGAAGCTGGGCACCGTGACGCTCGATCGTGAACGCCAGCCGCTTTTCATGCAGATTCAGATGCCTCAGGAGAAGGGCGACTATTCGGAGGAGACGGCCCGCGAGATCGACTGTGAAGTGCGCCGGATTATCGATGAGCAATACGAACGGGTGAAGGTGCTGTTGGCGGCACAGAAGCCCTCGCTCCTCGAAGGGGCGAAGCAGTTGCTCGAGCACGAAGTGATCAGCGGGGCGGACCTCAAGGCCATCATGGGAAAATAGGCGCGTGATGTCCCTCTCCCTATCGGTGCCAGTGGAGCGAGCAAGCCTGACGATCGGGCAAGACCAGATCCTGCGTTGTGCCGGCCCCTGGACGCTTCAGCACCTGTCGGATCTTGAACGGGCCGTGGTTGTTTTGCCGGGAACCAGGTCGAGTGAGCTGATTGTCCAGGCCGGCGACATTACCGCGATGGACACGGGTGGCGCCGTGGTCCTGCATCGAACGGTGACGCAGCTCAGCCGGGAAGGGCGGCAGGTGTCGGTCGAAGGATTGCGGGCCGAGTTTGCCGAGCTGTTTCGCATGGTGTCGGCCAATTGGGCTCGTGTCGAGGCGACTCCTGCGACAAAGCCAGGCTGGCCTGAGCAGTTGAGTCGATGGATGCTGGACCGGGCCCAGCATGCCGTGAGGGGGTTGGGATTCATCGGCGAGAGCACGATCGGCGTCTGGCGGCTATTGCAGCGGCCGTCGCTCATGCGTTGGCGTGCGTTGCTGCGAAGTCTTGAGCTGGACGGATTCAATGCCTTGCCCATCACGGGGCTGCTCTCCTTCCTGATCGGAGTGGTGATCTCCTATCAGGGAGCGGAGCAGTTGCGGAAGTTCGGCACCAATATTTTCGTGGTGGATCTAGTCGGGATTTCGTTGTTGCGCGAGATCTCGCCGTTGATCGTCGCCATTCTCATTGCCGGCCGCTCCGGCTCTGCTTATGCGGCGCAGATCGGCACGATGAAGGTGACGGAGGAGCTGGACGCCGTTCAAACGTTAGGCCTGTCGCCGACGCAGTTGCTGGTTCTGCCACGAGTCTTTGCGTTGATGCTCGCGTTGCCCCTGCTCACGGTTTATGCGGACGGGCTGGGCGTGTTCGGCGGCATGTTGATCGCCTCGAACCAGCTCCATGTCAGCTTCACCGAGTTCGTCTCGCGGTTTGAAGAGGCGGTGGCGGTGCGACATTTCCTCATCGGAGTCGGGAAGGCGCCGTTCTTCGCGATCATCATTGCGCTGGTGGGTTGCTATCAGGGGTTTCAGATCCGAGGGGGCGTGGATGATGTGGGGCGGCACACGACCGCCAGCGTCGTGCAAAGCATTTTCCTGGTCATCGTGTTCGACGCTTTGTGCAGCATTCTCCTGAATTGGTGGGATTTGTGACGGGCGAGATAGGCGGGACAGGCGCGAGTTGCGGGACTGGTGGATCTGGTCTTCCATGTCGCGCTTGACGCGCTGTTCTCGCCTGTCTCGCTGGCGCGGGAGTCCAAGAAGATGGGAGCCATGGGATTGAGTGGCGTTGAATCACGGGGCGGCTTCAATGACATCAGCGCGCCGATCGTCGAGGTCTCTCATGTCTCAACCAGTTTTGGCTCGGCGGGCGTGCATGAGGATGTGAGTTTCACGATTCGCCGGGGCGAGGTCTTTGCCATTGCCGGAGGGAACGGCTGCGGCAAGTCCACGCTCATGCGGGAGATCGTCGGACTCCAAGAGCCGACCTCTGGGTCCACGAGCCTCTTCGGCATGGAGAGCCGGTTGTTGCGCGACGGGCATCCACAAGCTATCCATCGGCGGTTCGGGGTGATGTTTCAGCAGGGCGCCCTGTTCAGTTCACTCACGCTGGCGGAGAATGTGGCGGTGCCGCTGAAGGAACATACGACGCTGAGCCAGGACATCATTCATGACATTGTGGCCTTGAAGATTGCCTCAGTGGGTTTGCCGGCGGACAGTGCGGGGAAATATCCGAACGAACTCAGCGGCGGGATGAGGCGGCGGGCGGCGTTGGCGCGGGCGATCGTCATGGATCCGGAGTTGTTGTTTTTGGATGAACCGACCGCCGGGCTGGATCCGATCATCGCGGCAGGGTTCGACGAGTTGGTGCTGCAATTAAAAGCGTTGTTGGGATTGACGGTGGTGATGGTGACGCACGATCTCGACTCGCTCTGGCGTATTTCAGACCGTGTTGCGGTGCTGGGACACGGAAGGGTCCTGGGCCTCGGCACCATGGAAGAATTGTCGCGTTCGAACGATCCTCTGATTCGCGAATATTTTCATGGTGTGCGGGGCCGGGCGGCAAGGGAGCAAGCCGGAAAGCATGCAGTGTGAAACGTGAGGTGGTCTGTGTCTGGCCTATCCGGTCTATCTGGTTTTTCTGGTTGATCCGGATCGGCTGACTAAATCGACCTGACAGACTTGACGGACCTGATAGACCAGATAGACAGCCGCGATACGGAAGGATCCTCGGATGGAACCGAAAGTTAATTATGTTCTCGTCGGGGCCTTTGTCGCAGTCTTGGGGGTGGCGACCCTGCTGGTCGTGTTCTGGCTGGGGAAGTCCGATTACCGCGGGGTCTATGACCGGTACTATGGCTACATGCGGGAGTCTGTCGCAGGCTTGAGCGTCAATTCTACGGTGAAATATCGGGGGGTCGAGGTCGGGCGGGTGAAAGATATCCAGTTGAATCCGGACAATTCAGAAGAGGTCCGGCTCACCCTCGATATTCTGCATGCCACCCCGGTCAAAATTGATACGGTCGCGTTGCTCGAAACGCAAGGGCTGACAGGCCTGGCCACGGTCAATCTGCAGGGCGGCAGTCGAGAGGCCCCGGCTCTGGTGGCGGAGCCGGGGCAGGAATATCCGGTCATCCGGACAGGACCCTCGTTATTTTTTCGTCTCGACATGGCGATCTCACGCCTACTCTCTGATCAGGGCCTGACGAAGCTGCTCGCCAACGTGAATACATTCAGTCAGAATGCGACGGCGGTGCTGGATGAAGAGAATCAGGCTTCGCTCAGGCAGATACTCAAAGATCTTTCCGCGTTGACGCAGACAGTGGCCGCGCGGAGCGCAGGGGTCGATCAGGGACTGGTCAGCGCTTCGCAGGCGGCGGAGCACGTTGCGAGGATGACCGAGACGCTGAATCAGCAGATGCCCGCCTTGCTGGAGCGAGTGAATAAAAGTGCTGCGGCGCTCCAGGTCATGACCGAAGAAATGGCTCGTACGGGCAGGTCCGTGAGATCGGCCCTGCAGGACAGCCGCCCGGACATTGAGCAGTTTACCAGACAGACCTTGAGCGAGACCGGTGCCTTGGTGACGGAGCTCCGGGCGCTTACAGGGACGCTGCAACGAGTGGCGCGTCAGTTGGAGCAGGAACCGAGTGCGCTCGTGCGGGGAACGATGCCGCCCCAGCGAGGACCAGGAGAGTAACCGATGCGGGTGCCCGTACGGCTATGCAGGGTGATGGGCGTGGGGATTGTTTCGCTGGCGCTGGCCGGCTGTCTGTCATTGCCGCGTGAAGAGCGGCCGATCCATACGTTTACCTTGAGCCTGGACCGCTCGGCAGAAAGGGCGATGGCCCCTGAAGGGAAATCAGGAGCCGGGACTCTCGTCGTGAACGTGCCGGTGGCACAGCCAGGGTTCGAGACGCCGCAGATGGCCTATCGGCAGCGGCCCTATGAAGTCAGCTATTATGCGACCCATCAATGGGCAGAACCTCCGGCCAGGATGTTGACCCCCCTATTGGTTCAGGCCTTGGAGCAAGCAGGACAGTGGCGAGCGATTGTGTCGATGCCGACATCCGTGCGCGGCGACCATCGCGTGGATATCGACCAGGTGGAATTGATACAGCTATTTCTGCAGAAGCCGAGTGAGGTGCGCCTGTCGCTGCGGATGCAAATCATCAAGCTCCCGGACTATCTGGTGCAGGGCACTCGCCTGTTCGAAGTGGTCGAAGCCGCATCGCCCGACGATGCCTATGGTGGGGCGGTTGCCGCAAACCGGGCGGCCGACAGGCTGGTGAAGGAGGTGGCAGCCTGGCTCATTGGCTGTGTCGCCGGAGGCCAGAGGACTAGCTGTTCACGATGAAACAATCGCTCAAGACCGGTTTCAGCTTCGGGTTGACGTCCGGGGTGATTACGACGCTCGGCCTCATGGTCGGATTGCATGCCGGGACTCATTCAAGGCTTGCGGTGATCGGCGGTATTGTGACCATCGCGGTGGCCGATGCCCTCTCCGACGCGCTGGGCATCCATATCGCAGAGGAGTCTAAGAACAACGGGGCCGCGTCTGAAATCTGGGAAGCCACCCTTGCCACCTTTGCCGCCAAGTTTTTGATCGCGCTGACCTTTGTCGTGCCGGTGCTCTTGTTGCCGCTAGAAGAGGCCATGACGGTGAGCGTGGGATGGGGTTTCATGCTGCTCGCAGTGCTGAGCTATTTCTTGGCGCGAGCCCAGCAGATTCCGGCTTGGAACGTGATTGCGGAGCATGTGGTCATTGGCGTGAGCGTGATCACGATCACGCATTACGTGGGCGACTGGATCCATTCGACGTGGAGTTAGCCTGATGGTGGCGAAACGTTTCAGCCGTGCTATCGTGCGACTATTCTGCGGGGCGGTGGCCGTCTTGCTCTTGACGTGCCGTGTAGTGAAACCCATATGGGCTGAAATGATTTCCTCACAGGCCGATCGAGAGGCGCTGTGAGTCTGCGCGATCCCTCCCACCAGTCACAGGGCTTCATCCTGACCATCAATGGAGGCTCATCGAGCCTCAAGTGTTCCCTCTTCCACGTTGCTCCTCTTCTGACTCCTGTGCTGTCCTGCCTGGTCGATCGAATCGGGCTTCCCGGGGGAAGCATGACCCTCACGGACCTGGCGGGGGGAACCAGCGAGCGCAGGATGCTGCAGCTTGCGCATCACAAGGACTGTCTCGAACCGCTCATGGCCTGGCTGGAACAGCAGATCCCGCGCGCAGAGCTTGTGGCCATCGGGCATCGCGTGGTGCAGGGGGGGCCTCGCTATCGCGAGCCGCAGCGCCTCACTCAGGAGGTCATGGATGAACTGCGTCGGCTGAGCCCCTATGACCCGGAACATTTGCCGGCCGAGATTGAGTTGATCGAGGCGTTCGGACAACGGTATCCAACGCTTCTGCAAGTGGCCTGTTTTGACACTGCCTTTCATCGCGGCATGCCGCGCGTCGCGCGTCTTTTGCCGATCCCCAGACGGTACGAGGCGTCCGGCGTGCAGCGCTACGGGTTTCACGGCCTGTCCTATGCCTACTTGATGGAGGAACTCGGGCGTCTCGCGCCTCATGAGGCGCAGGGCCTGGTCATCCTGGCTCATCTGGGCAATGGGGCGAGCATGGCGGCGGTACGAGCGGGCCAGAGCATCGACACGAGCATGGGGTTTACGCCCACATCCGGATTGCCGATGAGCACCCGTTCTGGCGATCTCGACCCAGGGCTGGTCGCCTATTTGTCGAGAACGGAGGGGATGACCGTCGAGCAATTCCATACGATGGTCAATCGGCAATCGGGATTGCTGGGCCTGTCGGAGACTAGTTCCGATCTGCGGGATCTCTTGGCGAGCGAACGGCATGATCCGCGCGCCGCGGAAGCTGTGGCGCTTTTTTGTTACCAGGCTAAGAAGTGGATCGGCGCGTTTGCTGCGGCCCTGGGCGGACTGGACACGCTCGTCTTTAGCGGCGGGATCGGTGAACATTCATCGGTCATCCGGTCGCGGATCTGCGAAGGACTGGGGTTCCTTGGCGTGGTGGTGGATGAGGCTCCCAACGCAGCGGATGCCGGGATCATTTCGAAGGAGGGATGTGGCGTCACGGTGCGCGTTATCCACACGGATGAGGAGAGCCAGATCGCCCGTTCTGTCCGGCTGCTACTCGATCAGGAGCAATAAGGTGAAACGGGTCGTCGCGTCGTTCATTATCACGAGGAATCAATGCCCCAGACCAAGCAGAAGCCGCTGAGTCCAGATCTGCTGAGAAAGATCCATGCCTACTGGCGGGCGGCGAATTATTTGTCCGTGGGGCAGATCTATCTCTACGATAATCCGTTATTGAAGAAGCCGCTCACGCTGGCCCATATCAAGCCGCGCCTGTTGGGTCACTGGGGTACGACGCCGGGGCTGAACTTCGTCTATGTCCATTTGAACCGTATGATCAAGACCTATGATCTGAACGTCCTGTATGTCACAGGGCCAGGCCATGGCGGACCAGGGTTGGTGGCGAACGCGTATCTTGAAGGCACCTATAGCGAGGTTTATCCGAATATCTCGCAAGATGAACAGGGAATGAAGCGCCTGTTCAAACAGTTCTCTTTTCCTGGCGGCATCCCGAGTCACGTCTCGCCGGAGACACCGGGGTCTATTCATGAGGGCGGCGAGTTGGGCTATTCGCTGTCGCATGCGTTCGGCGCGGCGTTCGACAATCCTGACCTGTTCGTGGCCTGCGTCGTGGGCGACGGGGAGGCGGAAACCGGTCCGCTGGCGACCAGCTGGCATTCGAACAAGTTTCTGAATCCTGTGCGGGACGGCGCCGTGCTGCCGATCCTGCATCTGAACGGGTACAAGATTGCCGGCCCCACGGTGCTGTCCCGGCTTCCGCATGACGAGTTGGCATCGTTGTTTGTCGGGTATGGCTACCGTCCCTATTTCGTCGAGGGCGACGATCCCGCCGGGATGCATCAACAGATGGCCGCCACCCTCGACAAGGTCGTGGCGGACATCAAGAAGATTCAGCGGGCGGCGCGGACGAAGGGATTTAGCAAGCGGCCCCGGTGGCCGATGATCATCCTGCGTTCGCCGAAGGGCTGGACCGGGCCGAAGGTTGTGGATGGGAAGAGGACGGAAGGGACCTTCCGCTCACATCAGGTGCCGATGGGTGAGATGGCCAAGCCAGGCCACATCAGAATTCTTGAGACCTGGATGAAGAGTTACAAACCAGGTGAGCTCTTCGGCAAGACCGGCAAGCTCATGCCTGAGCTGGCGGATCTGGCGCCGACCGGCCCCTTTCGCATGAGCGCCAATCCTCATGCCAATGGCGGCCTCTTGCTGCAGGACCTGCGCCTGCCGGATTTTCGCAATTATGCGGTGAACGTGCAGAGACCCGGCGCGGTGGATAGTGAGGCCACTCGTGTCCAGGGCGAGTTTATCCGTGACGTGGCGAAAGCCAATTCCAATAATTTTCGCGTGTTCAGCCCGGACGAGACGGCCTCGAACCGATGGGGCGCCCTGTTCGAGGTGACGAACCGATGCTCGACGGCCGCGATCATCCCCGGCGATGATCATGTAGCGCCGGATGGCCGCGTGATGGAGATGTTGAGCGAGCATCAGTGCGAAGGCTGGCTCGAAGGCTATCTCTTGACGGGCCGCCACGGCCTGTTCTCCTGTTATGAAGCCTTTATCCATATCGTCGACTCGATGTTCAATCAGCATGCCAAGTGGCTCAAAGTCTCCAATCGGATTCCCTGGCGGCGGCCGATTGCCTCCTTGAATTATCTCTTGTCGTCGCATGTGTGGCGGCAGGATCACAACGGGTTCAGCCACCAGGATCCTGGGTTCATCGATCATGTGGTGAACAAAAAAGCCGAGGTCATCCGGGTCTATCTTCCGCCGGACGCGAACACCCTCTTGTCTATCACGGATCATTGTTTGCGCAGTCGCAACTACGTGAACGTGATTGTGGCCGGCAAGCAACCGGGGCCCCAATGGTTGAACATGGATGCCGCGATCACGCATTGCGCCGCCGGCCTTGGCATCTGGCCCTGGGCCAGCAACGACCGGGGCGGTGAGCCGGATGTCGTGATGGCCTGCTGCGGCGACGTGCCGACGTTGGAAACATTGGCCGCCGTCGAATTGCTCAGGGGCTTTTTCCCTCGCCTCAAGATCCGGGTGATTAATGTGGTGGACTTGATGAAGCTCCAACCGCAGCGTGAGCACCCTCACGGCTTGAGCGATCAGGAGTTCGACAGGTTGTTCACGTCCGATAAGCCGATCATCTTCGCGTTTCATGGCTATCCCTGGCTGATCCATCGCCTGACCTATCGCCGGACGAACCATAAGAATTTGCATGTGCGAGGATATAAGGAAGAAGGGACCACCACCACCCCGTTCGATATGACAGTCATGAACGATCTCGACCGGTTCCATCTGGCCGGCGATGTGATCGACCGGCTACCTCAGCTGGGGGCGCGGGCTGCCTCTGCCAAGCAAGCGCTCGGGGAAAAACTCATTGAGCATACGCAGTATATTTCGGAGCATGGCGACGATCTGCCAGAGATTCGTCATTGGCGATGGCCATCATTCCGTGGATGAAAGGCCCATGATGCAGCAAGCAGGCAAAACCGGTCTCGATTCAACCTATGAGCATCTCCTCACCCTCTGGACCTCCGGGGTACGGGACTATCACACGATGCTCTCCGACTACCTCACGGCCCATTCCATTTTTGTGGCGGTGATCGGGTTGATCCTGTCGCGGGAGTCCCTGGCCTTGTCCTTTACTGTGCTGATCGTGCTGCTCTGCATCTTCGGGGTTCTGCTCTGCCTCCAAATGGCGATCGTGCTCGGCCGGTTATCAGGTCAGAACGCTCTGTGGGAATGGCGATTGAGGGGTATCGAGCAGGACCCTGCGTGGGATGCGGAACAGCTGGTGACCAGCCTTTACCGGCTGCATGAGACTCGGCAGCCGATCGAGGACCAACGGAACGAGCCGAGGGTGTTTGAGCCGAACTGGGCGTTTCGCCGGCATCGTCAATGGTGGGCCCATCGCGCCATCAGCTTTCCCTGGTTTTTCGGCAGCGTGTATTCGTTGCTGTTGGTCTGGAGCATGGCCAAGTTGCTGAATGCTTGAGCCCTAGCCTGCTTGAAGAGGAGCTCTCTTTCAATGGTTCACGCGTGGAGTTTTTGGAGTTGCCCATCGACCGAGGTGCTGCAGCAGCTGGAGACGGCCCCCCAGGGACTCTCCGGCGATGAGGCGCGGCGACGCCATTTGCGCGATGCCCATCTGCGGTTGAAGCCGAAGAGCCGGTTGTCCACCTATGAGCTGTTGTTCCGGCAATTCACCAGTCCGATCATCCTCATTCTCCTGGTCGCCGCGGGGCTGGCCTTCTTCCTGGCGGACCGGACCGACACGGCGATCATTCTGCTGATCGTGCTCGTGAGCGGCCTGCTCGGGTTCTGGCAGGAACGGAGCGCGAATCACGCGGTGGCCAGCCTGCTGGCGATCGTGCAGATCAAAGCGGACGTGTGGCGCGACGGGAGCCTGGTCCCTGTGCCGGTTGAGGAGGTCGTGCCGGGGGATGTCGTGCTGCTCAGAGCGGGTGACACGGTTCCCGGCGATTGCCTGCTGCTCGAATCGAAAGATCTGTTCGTGGATGAGGCGACGCTCACGGGCGAAACCTACCCGGTCGAGAAAGTCTGCGGCGTCTTGCCTGCCGACATTCCGATGGCTGGACGGACGAATAGTCTCTTTCTCGGAACCCATGTCGTCAGCGGAACCGGCCAGGCGGTGGTGGCGCATATCGGGTCGGACACGGAATTCGGGAAGGTCTCGGGCCGGTTGCAACTCAGGCCGCCCGAGACGGAGTTTGAGCGGGGCATCAAACAATTCGGATATCTCCTCATGGAAGTGACGGTCGTGCTGGTCGTCGCCATCTTTGCGGTCAATGTGTATCTGGACCGGCCCGTGCTGGAAGCCTTTCTCTTTTCCCTCGCCCTTGCGGTCGGCCTCACTCCGCAGCTGCTGCCGGCCATCATCAGCATCAATCTGGCCCATGGGGCCAAGCGCATGGCCCAGCGGAAAGTGATCGTGAAGCGATTGGCCTCGATCGAAAACTTCGGGAGCATGACCGTGTTCTGCTCGGATAAGACCGGAACCCTGACTGAAGGGCTCGTCCGGCTGAAGGCCGCCTGCGATATCGCGGGGCAGCCGAGCGAGCGGGTGCTCCTGCATGGTTCGCTCAATGCGAGTTTCGAAACCGGGTTTCATAACCCGATCGACGAAGCCATCCGGACCGCCCGTTCCTTCGATCTGTCCCCCTATCGGAAGTTGGATGAAGAGCCCTATGATTTCGTCCGCAAACGATTATCGGTGCTCGTTGCCACGCCAACCACCCATCTGTTGGTGACTAAGGGAGCGTTGGCGAATGTGCTGGAGGTCTGTGCAACCGCCGAGACATCAGACGGCACGCTGGTGGAGTTGGCTTCCGTGAAGGAGGCCATCCTGTCGCAGATGGCGCAATGGGGCAGCCGGGGATGGCGGGTGCTCGGGCTCGCTTCCCGTGAGATGGGAGGGCGAGGGGGCATTAGCAAGGCCGATGAGGCGGGCATGACGTTCTTGGGGTTTCTGGTGTTCGAAGATCCCATCAAGGCCGATGTGCTGGAGACGGTCGGCCGTCTCAGAGGCCTGGGCGTGACCTTGAAGATCGTGACCGGCGACAATCGTCTCGTCGCGTCTCATGTCGGACAGGCGATCGGTTTATCGAATGGACATCTGCTGACCGGTGAGGATTTGCGGGAGATGAGCGACGAAGCGCTGGTGTCGCGTGTCAACGATGTCCATGTGTTTGCCGAGGTCGAGCCGAATCAAAAGGAACGGATCATCCTGGCGTTGAGAAAGGCCGGTCATGTCGTCGGCTATGGGGGCGACGGCATCAACGATGCCTCGGCCTTGCATGCGGCGGATGTCGGCGTATCCGTCGAGAGCGCGGTGGACGTGGCGAAGGAGGCGGCGGATATCGTATTGCTGGAAAAGGATCTGGGCATTCTAGTCGAGGGAGTGCAGGAGGGGCGACGGACTTTCGCGAACACGTTGAAGTATGTGTTCATGGCGACCAGCGCGAACTTCGGCAACATGTTCAGCATGGCGGGGGCGTCGCTCTTTCTCTCATTTCTGCCCCTGCTGCCCAAGCAAATTCTATTGACGAATCTGCTGACCGATATTCCGGAAATGACCATCGCAGGCGATCGTGTGGATGAAGAGCTGATCGATCGGCCCAGGCGGTGGAACATCGCCTTCATCCGGAAGTTCATGCTCACGTTCGGGTTGGTGAGTTCTGTTTTCGATTATCTGACGTTTGCCGTGTTGCTCTTCCTCCTGGACGCCGGCGTCGAGGAATTCAGGACCGGGTGGTTTGTGGAGTCGGTGATTTCCGCCTCGGTCATCGTCCTGGTCGTTCGCAGCCGTCGGCCCTTCATGCGCAGCAGGCCGAGCCGTGGCCTGCTGGTGGCAACGTTCACGGTCGTGGGCCTGACGGTGCTGCTGCTCTATACGCCGTTGCGCGTGCCGTTGGGGTTCGTGCCCTTGCCCGCATCGTTCCTGGTCGCCTTGCTCTGCATCGTCGTTGGGTATGTTGGAGCAGCCGAGGCGGCCAAGAAGATCTTTTACCGGCAGGTCCTCTATTGATGAGGCCGCGCAGGCTGCACGAGGGAGGGGCCAATGATGCGATGGGGGAGCGGAGAACGTCCTGCTTCTAGTATTTTTCTCCTGTGGCGTCTTGCGACAGTGGCGGGATGTTCGGCGAGGTCTTTCTCGCCACTTAGGGTGATCCGCCGATGCAACGGTCAAATCATCTCGCTCAACGCAGTGTTTTTACTGTTGTTGCGCTATACTCATTCCCATGACTGGCTGGCATCCACCTCGCAAGAGTTCCGGTAGATGAGAAGGAAGAGGACCAGACTTATGGAGGCGATGCGATGAACGCTGTATTGGTCGGCCTTGTGGTTGTGGCGATGGCTGGGGGAGGCTTGAAAGAGTTGAACCAGTCTCAGCCAGAGCGAGATGTGCTCAGTGGCAGAGTGATCTATTCGACGATCTGCATCCGTTGTCATGGGGCCGATGGGAAGGGAGAGGGACCGATGAAGTTCACTCCTCCGGTGGCTGACCTCACGTCCCCGGCCATTCAAGGAAAGTTGGATGCGAGGTTGTTCAAGAGTGTGCATGACGGCAAGCCGAATACCGCGATGGGCGCCTGGAGGGAATCACTCTCCGACGACGAGATTTGGGATGCGCTCGCCTATGTCAGGACGCTGGCACCAGAACACACCGGCGGCATGGGGAGCGGACTTCGATGAGATGGACGTTCTGCCGAGTCGCGAGGTTGGGGCTGGTGGCGTTACTGGGACTGTCGTTTTCTGCCTGTGCTGGCGTTCCGGAGGATCGAACGGCATCCCTAAAGCTGGCGATTGTCTTAAAGGGCAAGACGAAGCAGGAGCTGCTTAGCTGTGCCGGTGCCCCGAAACGAGAGAGTCTGTTCCAAGGGCTGACCGCGCTGGTCTATCAAGAGGAAGCTGAGCTCGTCGAACTTTCCGTCCCTGGCGCGAAGTCGAGCGGGGCGCGAAGCGTGCCGCATAGTTGCCGAGCGACCGTCACCCTCGAGGGGGACCGAGTGACGGATGTGCGATTTGAGTCGATGCCGGCATGGTTGGGAGCCGAGGACCATTGCGAAGAGATTTTCGTGCGCTGCTCGCAGTGAAAAACGGCCGCCTAGTCTGAAAACTGACCACACGCGATCTTGCAGAATGAGCCTCATGCGCGTAGCATCTGCACGGATCGGCGTACGATGTTTTTTTCTCTCTCTCATGCTCTTCGCCAGGGCTTGTGTCGTCGGTGCATAGGTGGCCTCGGTGAGCCTCCTGTATCAGCATCGCTGGAAGATGAATGGAGGAATAGGGTGAGTGAGCATTCGGAAATTCCTGCCGAAGGGGGGGACCACACGCCTGTCGGGTCGAGGCGGAGGTTTTTTTGCTGGGTGACGAGAGTGGCGGCAGGGCTGGTCGGGCTCGGGCTCGCGATTCCTCTGGCCGGGTATGTGATCTCGCCAGCGCTGAAGCGCCGAGCCCAATCGTGGGTAGAGGTCGGTCAGCTCGATACGTTGCAAGAGGGAGAACCGACACAGCTCGACTATGTGACGATCGCCAGGGACGGGTACATGGAGGCCAAGACTCAGAAGGCCGTCTGGGCGGTCAAGCATCCGGACGGCGCCGTCACGGTGTTCGCTCCTCTCTGCACGCACCTGGGCTGCGGCTACCATTGGGATGCGACGGATCGCCGGTTCAAGTGTCCCTGCCATGGCAGCGTCTATGATGTGACCGGCGAGGTAGTGGCTGGTCCTGCGCCCCGCGCCTTGGATCGCTTGCCGACAAAAATCGAAGCAGGACGACTGCTCGTCATGTACAAAGAGTTTAAGTCCGGGCAGAAGTTGCCGGTAGAGCTCTAGGGGATGATGCGCGGGCATGCAGGATGACTGATCAAGCCGACAGCGAGGCGACGAGCAGTCTGTGCGATCAAGTAGGTGCCTTGCGGATTGCCGAGCGCATCAGGCTGAACATCCCACAGGGACCGTTCACATGGAAGCCGCATGCCACGGTGGTCATGGTCCGCATCGGGGCCGTGACGCATAGCATCCGGGCGGAGCAGTTCATGTATTATGCCCCGCGCAAGGGCCTGGCCCCGGTTGAGTTGTCCCACGAAGCGAACGTATCGAAGAACGAGCCGATATGAAGCAAGGCCCCGTCTATACATGGCTTGACCGCCGATTGAACCTTAAGTCGGTCGAACGGACTCTGCTCGACGAACCGATTCCCGGTGGCGCGAGCTGGATCTATGTGTTCGGCTCGGCCACACTCTTTCTCTTTCTTCTGCAAGCCGTGACCGGCATGTTTCTCGCCGTCTACTATGCGCCAACTCCGGACCATGCCTACGACAGTATTCAGTTTATTGAAGAACAGGTCACATTCGGCGCCTTCGTGCGCGGGCTCCACCACTGGGGCGCGTCAGGGATGGTGATTGCGATCGGGCTGCATATGCTCCAGGCCTTTTTGTATGGGGCCTATAAGCCGCCACGCGAAGTGATGTGGATGGTCGGCGTGGTGCTGTTTCTCATCGTGATGGCATTTGCCTTCACCGGCTATCTGCTGCCGTGGGATCAAACTGCCTATTGGGCGACGCAGATCGGCCTCAATATGGTGGGCACTGTTCCGCTGGTCGGAGAGTTCCTGATGAAGGTCATGCGGGGCGGGGAGTTGTTAGGGGCGCTCACCTTATCCCGCTTCTTCGCCGTCCATGTGTTGTTTCTGCCGGCGATTCTGCTCACGTTAATCGCTGCGCATCTTTTCATTCTGCGACGTGTGGGGCCGGCCGGGCCCTGGACGGATGAGCGGGCGGCACTCAGCCGCGAGACCTTCTATCCTCGGCAGGTCTATATGGATGCCGTCGTCATGTTGGCGGTCTTTGCCATTCTCTCGAGCCTCGCGCTGCTGTTGCCGTTTCCCTTGACTGATAAGGCCAATCCGTCAGACACCAGCTTCGTCCCGGTGCCGGAATGGTATTTTCTCTTCTATTACGAATTGTTGAAGTATGTGCATGGGCCGTTGGAGCCGCTGGCGACATGGGTGCTGCCGATGGTTGTCATCCTGGGTTTGTTCTTGTGGCCCTTCATCGACAGGAATCCCGTGCGCAATCCGATCAAGCGCCCTGTGGCGCTGGTTTCGGGTCTGTTGTTTCTCCTGGTGGTGTTTGCCTTGCTGGGTCTCTCGCTCAAGAATCTCTATGCCGTGCCGCGTGTGGACCCGGCTCTCGCGCGCGGGCATGCGCTCTTTGCTCAGTTCGGGTGCGTGGGCTGTCATCGCATTCACGGTGAAGGGGCCGCGATTGGGCCGGACTTGTCGTACGTCGGCGACACGAGGCCGGAGCGTGCCTGGCATGTGAAGCATTTTCGAGATCCTCAGTCGGTATCGCCAGGGTCGTTCATGCCAAAATTTCCGTTGGACGATAAGCAGCTCAACGATTTGACCAGTTACATCTTGAGCCTCAAGCGAACCCCCTAAACCGAACCTCTCCCCGACAATCTCTTCCTGTGGCATCCCGCAACAATCCAAAATTGGCCCTGTAGCCTTTAGTCCCTGGGGACGTTGAAGCTGAGAGATAGTTGTATGATTTGATGGATTAAAACGGGAGAACATCGTTTGCGATGGTGGCACGGTCTTAGCACAATGGGGGACGTATGATGATGTGGTTGTTATCGGCAATGCTTGGGATGTTCATGCTCGTGGGCTGCTCCAGCGAAACGGATCTGGTGAAAAGCGAGGAGCATCATGGAGCGGACCAGGGTGGCAGGGCCTCGATAGAGTTCGCCCCGCCCTCCCCGGAAACTATTCCAGGTAGCCAACTGGGTGAACAGATCAGGCTGGGTTATGAAATTGTCGTCAACACGCAGGAGTATGGGAAACCCTATGTCGGTAATCGTCTGAATTGCAGCAGCTGTCATCTCGACGGAGGGCTCAATCCGAACGCCATGTCATTTGTTGGCTTGGCGGCAGTCTATCCCGAGTATCGCGCACGTACGGCGAGCATGCACACGCTCGCCGATCGGATCAATGAGTGTTTCGAGCGAAGCTTGAATGGGCGCGCGCTTCCACCGGACAGTTCCAAGCTCCAGGCCATCGTGGCCTATATCACCTGGCTCTCGCAGGGAGTGCCGCAAGGCGCGGCCTTGCCCTGGCGGGGCCTCCAACATATCGATTCACGCCGCTCCCTCGATCCAGCCAACGGAAAGAAAATATTTGCGAATAAATGTGTCTTCTGCCACGGCTCGGACGGCCAGGGCACGATGGCGGCGCCGCCTGTCTGGGGGCCAGCGTCGTACACCATCGCCGCAGGGATGGCACGAGTGACGGTCGCCGCTGCCTTCATTAAGTCGAACATGCCTCGTGCCAGGGGTTGGAGCCTGTCGGATGATGATGCCTACGATGTCGCGGCTTACGTGAACAGCCAGCCCCGGCCTGATTTTGCCGATAAAGTTCGCGATTGGCCGCAGGGTGGGAAGCCGGCAGATTCACCGTACTAGCTCGTGAGGCGTGACCTGTCCCTCGTGAGCGACACAAGACGAATGACGCGTCAGGGGAAACGGTTGACATATGCGGAATGACGTGGTCCATGTGGTCCCTGCGATTCCCTGGTGGGCCGGCGGCTTGGGAATCGGGATCGTTTTAATCCTCGCGGTGGCGCTGGCCCAACCGATCGGCGTCTCCACCCAATATGCCGTGCTGGACGGGGTCCTGCTGCATCACGTCCTTCCTGACGTGGCGGAGAGGAGTCCCTATCTCGCGGATGCTGCAGCCGGGTGGACGCTTCTCAACTACGAGTTCTTTTTTGTGCTGGGCATTCCGCTCGGCGCGTTTCTCGCTTCATGGGTCACGCAGCGATTCAGCACGAGACTCGTGCCATCCGAGTGGGGCCGTCGAGTTGGGCCAATTCCCGGAAGGCGTCTGGTCTGGTCGTTCATCGGGGGATTTACTCTCCTGTTCGGCGCGCGATTCGGTGGGGGCTGCACCTCCGGCCATATGATCAGCGGTGTCTCTCAGTTGGCGGTCAGTTCGCTCATCTTTTCAGCGTCGGTCTTTGTCAGCGCGATCATCATGGCGCGGTGGCTGTATGGCGATTGGGGGACGCGATGAAGTTGTTGTTGGGGCTGACTCTGGGGGCTGCGTTCGGTGCGGTGCTTCAGCTGTCAGGGGCCTCCAGCCAGACGAAGATCATCAACGCGTTACGGCTGAAAGATTTCACGATCATGAAACTCATCCTGACGGCGATCGGGGTGGGATTGATCGGGGTGCATCTGTTGGATCTGTGGGGCGTCGCCCATATGAAGGTGAAGGAGTTGTATTTGCCTGGCCTGGTGCTGGGGGGACTGATTTTCGGTATCGGATTCGCCGTGGCAGGCTATTGTCCTGGCACGGCGTTGGCCGCAGCAGCAGAGGGGAAGCCGGATGCCTGGGTGACAGTCCTTGGCGGGTTGCTTGGCGCGCTGGTCTTTGCGTTCATGTTTCCTGATTTGGAAGCAGCCCTGTTCTCGTTCGGACGGTACGGGCCTGTGACGATTCATGGGTCGTTCGGGGTGAGGGGCCTCTGGATTGCCGCTCCGCTGGGGGCTCTGTGCCTCTGGCTTGCGTTGCGTCTTCCGAAACCAGGAGGTGCGCGATGAAACTGACCGTGGCCTACCATGGCGGGACTCGCTACGACATTACCAGCGGCGCGCATCGCGTGGTGACCGATCAGCCGATCGAGGATGGGGGGCAGGATGCCGGCATGAGCCCCGTTGAACTCTTTGTCGGTTCCATCGCCAGTTGCGTGGGGTATTTCGTCGGGCGCTATTGTGACCGGCATCAGATCTCGACCAAAGGATTGAGCATCGAGGCAGCATGGACGATGGCGGAACAGCCGCATCGGGTGGGGCAGGTTGCACTGAGGATTCATGTGCCGCATCGCCTTGCGGCCGAACAGAACGAGCGGCTCCTGAAAGTGGCACATGGTTGCACGGTGCATCAATCCATCGCGGTGCCGGCCGGCGTGACGATTGAACTGAACCCCCATCACCGTTCGGCCTGATGGTGACAGGAATGAGGGGAAGGTCTGTCTGGTTCATCTGGTCGGTCCCGCGTAGTTTGTTAAACCAGATAGACCGAATAGACCAGCCAGACGAGAGAGACTAGACAGACCAGACAGACCATTCTTGAATGACTGGTATTGAGGAGGAGCAACATGCAGACAAGACGGGTCATGGTTGTCGGTGCCATGCTGATGTTGGCCGTAGCGATGGGCCTGTCCCCCCGGCTATTGTTCGGGAGCGATCAGTCGCGCGCGAAGGACATCATCCAGCAGACCTGTGTGCAATGCCACAGGCTGGAAGGCAAGCCGGACTCGCGTTTCAATCTGAAGGCGCCAGACCTCATCTGGGCCGGCAGTAAGTACAAGCGGACCTGGTTGATCGGGTGGCTGACGGGCAAAGAAGCGCCGCTGTATGCCAAGGGCTACCGATGGGATCTCACCGAGGCCCCGTCCAAGCATCCGATGGTCACCGAGTCGGAGGCCAACGCGATCGCCGATTACTTTGCTGTGCACAACAAAGATCCGCGCGTCACCGTCGGCGCGTTCGATCTTGCGAAGGTGAGTAAGTTCGACGCCGCCTTCGGTGGCATGGCCTTTAAGGCGCATGCCTGTCTCGGTTGCCACGTCATCGAAGAGAACGGCAAGATCATCGGAGGGCCGCAGAGTGCATCGCTCGTGGCAGCAGGACAGCGATACGATCAGGATTGGCTCTTCCGCTTCGGGCAGAATCCACAAGACTTCGTGCCGCATAGCGGGGAGTTTCTGGCCGATGCGACGGAGCCACAGCTCCGGGCGGTGATCGGGTTCCTCATGGTGCAAGGCGTGAAGGACTTCAAGTACTACGAGCCATGGACCAGCCAGGAGTTCGGGATGGCCAGCGTCGATCGTGGCAAAGTCGTCTACAAGGAATATTGCTCGCAATGCCACGGCGCGACGGGCAAAGGTGACGGACCGGCAGCTTCCGGGTTGGATCCGAAACCGGCGATCCATGCCAACATTCCATTTGAAAAGCTTCCGATCGACTATCTCTACAACGTCATCAACCATGGCGGCGCCGCGATGGGCAAATCGCCGAACATGCCCTATTGGAACTTGACCATCGGCCAGCAGGGCGTGGCCGATGTGATGGCCTATCTGAAGGCAACGTTCAAGGGCGTCCCTGAGATGGCCGCTGCCCAATCGGGTGGCGGACCAACGGGTGTCTGTCCTCAAGAGCGGAAAACCGTGAAGGCGCCAGGGGACTTCTTGTCTAAAACCAATCCGCTTCCGGCTTCTGAAGGAACGATCAATGCCGGAAAAGCCTTATTCCTCCAGTCGGCGCAGCCGGTTGCCTGTGCGATGTGCCATGGAAAACAAGGAAACGGGCAAGGCTTCATGGGGGCGGCGTTGGTTCCTCCGCCCAGAAACTTCACATGCGGCAAGATGATGAAAGACCTTCCGGACGGGCAGCTGTTCTGGATCATCAAGAACGGATCGCCTGGGACCGGCATGATGTCCTTTGCCGGATTGCCGGATGAGCAGGTGTGGCAGCTCATCCATTATGTGCGCAGTCTTGCAAGGTAACGCGTGATGTGCGCGGGACGTGCGAGAAAGGCGCGACAGGCAATAGGCACGTGAATGGCGGGAAAACGCGAGAAAAGCTGTCCCGCATTTCTCGCGCGCATGCGATTGACGAACGACGAGTCGAAGGAGGTATCGAGTGGCGACGTTTATTATTTCCGGAAGCCGGGGCACGGATGATCCCACGATGGCGACGCTCCCGTTCATGGCCGCGAAAGTGGCAAAGGAGCAAGGGCACGATGTCATCCTCTGGCTCTGGAATGAATCCGTGACGCTCGGACGCAAGGGCGCTGCCGATCATGTGACAGGGGTGAACCTGACGCCGCTGAAAGATCTGCTGGCTGCCGTGCAGGCGGCGCATATTCCCATCTGGGTCTGCGGGGCCTGCGCCGTGGCGCGGCAGATCGGAGTGGGGGATCTCGTGTCTGGCGCGACGATCAAGGGTATGCCGGATTATATAAAGGCGGCGGCGGAACGGGATCGGTGCCTATCGTTTTGAGGTCAGTTATTGCCCCTGCGAGGGCAGGGTCGCGTCCAGCACCTGGCGAATTTTGCGTGCCAGCGCATCCGGCGTGAAGGGCTTTTGGAGGAATGCCCCCTCTGATTCCAGAACCTCCCGGTGATTCTCGTGAAGGTCCGTGTACCCGGACATGTAGAGCACTTTCATGTCTGTTCGCATGGGCCGTACCGCGTCTGCTAATTCCCATCCGCTCATGCCGGGCATGATCACATCGGTCAACAAGAGGTGAATCCGTTCCGTATGGGACTGGCAGAGTGCGATGGCTTCCTGGCCTCCGGAAGCCTCCAGGACCCGATGCCCGTTGCTTTGGATAATCTCACGGCAGATTTGCCGGACCATCTCGTTGTCTTCGACCAACAGAATCGTTTCCGAGCCAAGCGCGGCGCGATCCGGGAGCAAATTGGTGTTGGCCGATGGGGCCACTGGCTTGACCCTGGGGAGATAGACGGTAAATCTGGCGCCTTGCGCCGGCTCGCTGTGAACGGTGATGAAGCCTCCGCTTTGTTTGACGATCCCATAGGTCATGGAGAGGCCAAGCCCCGTGCCCTTGCCGACTTCTTTGGTGGTGAAGAACGGATCGAAAATGTGGGTTTGAACCTTCGCATCCATCCCGCAGCCTGTATCGGTCATCGTCAGCGTCACATAGGAGCCTGGGGGGACGAGGGGGCGGGGATGAGCCGTCGTTTCTGTCTGTTCGAGGTTGGCCGTTTGGATGGTGAGGGCTCCGCCATCGGGCATGGCGTCACGGGCATTGACGGCGAGATTCATCATGACTTGGTCCATCTGTCCCGGATCGACCTCCACCAGTCCCAGATCCGGTGCGAGGGCCGATACCACCGTGATATGTTCGCCGAGGAGCGGCTGGAGCATCGGCACGATGCTCGTGATCGTTTCATTGAGGTTGAGGATCTTCGGCTGCAAGACTTGCTGCCGACTAAAGGCCAGCAACTGCTTGGTCAGCAGCGCGCCTCGCTCCCCTGCTGCCTGAATCCGCGCCAGATTCTTGCGGACAAGGTCATTCACGTCCAGCCGGCTCTCTAGTAACGCACAGCCACCGATCACCACCATCAAGAGGTTATTGAAGTCATGGGCGATACCGCCAGCCAGCTTCCCCACGGCCTCCATTTTTTGAGACTGCCGGAGCTGGGCCTCGCTGTCCCGCAGGGCCTGTTCCACTCGCCGCTGTTCGGTGATATCGCGGTTGATGCTCAGGACGGAAACAATCCCCCGCTGGGGATCGCGCAGCGGCGCTGAATGCGCCTCGACCCATCGTAATCCTCCGCGCAGGCCGATCAGCCGAAACGACAGGATGGTTGATTGGCCTTCGCAGACCATCTGGTGCGCGTGCTGAAATGCTGCATGATCGTCCTGGTGGATCAGGCTCACGGCCGGCAGCCCGATGATCTCTTCGGCTCTGTGGGCTTCAATGAGGGCCAGGCCGGTCTGGTTGATGGACAGCAGGGTCCCGTCCAGGTCGACGGTGGTGACGCATTCCGGTTCGGATTCCACGATCAAGCGGAACTTGTCCTCCGCGGCTCGCAGCGCACCGCTTAATCGGCGGACCGTTCGACGGACTGCCGTGACGGTCACAAGGAGCAGCGCCAGGGTCACCAGAAGCTGCCGCGCGAGGGTGTTGTAGGCTTGTAGTTTGCTGTCCTCAAGCGACAGCTCGACCAGGATCCAGCCTGCGGGATGCCGCGTCGCGTGGCTGAGCTGGGGGCTGCTTCCGGAAGGGCTGGTGCGACTGCTCTCGTCGATCTCATACACCGGCTCAAAAACCACCATCCGCTCCTGCCCCTGTGCATCAGCCCCGACCGACACATACTCACGGCCGCTCTTCTCGGCTTCCTGCAGCATCGTATCGGTGAGCCTCTCGCCGATGAGGGGGACCTGGTCCGATGCGATCACCATGTGCTGCTCATCCAGGACCAGCACCCGGCGAATGTCCGGGTCTCGCTTGCCCTCGGTTAAGGACCGCTGCACCAGGTAGAGATTGTCGGAGACCACGGTTCCACCGACGGAGACCAGTCCCCGCGCCAGGGCCAGCCCGCGCCGCTCCGCCTGTTCCCTGGTCCGAATCTGCTCCTTGACGATGAGGAGGGCCCCATATAGCAGCATGAACAGGGTAATGACGGCGGACAGGCTCCAGACGAGCCGTTGTTCGGGGGACCAGGGTGTTTTGCTGCGAACCAGCGTGGCGAGCCACCGAGGCGGCATGGATTGCTCCTAGAATTCCAGCTTCACATTCATGGTGGTGCGAGCCTCTCCCTCGGGAATCGTGAGGGTTTGTTCGCTCAGGCCGAGCGTCTCGTGCCAGACCCGCAAGAGGTACGTTCCGGGCGGGATCGCCGTGATGTCAAAGTTCCCGCTCGCATCGGTGACGGCAAAATAGGGGTGCTCAAAGACCTGGATCGTGGCCCGCATAAAGGGGTGGGCCGCGCAAAGTACCAGCAGGAGGCCTGGTTCGCTCAGGGTTCGTTGGACTGGCTGCACGCCTTTGGGCAGCGCGACATTTAAAAATGTTTTCCCCTGGGTGGTTTCTTTGCGCAGCCTGGTGTTATGCAGGATCGGATCTTCATTGGTGACCAGCAATGTGGCCCCCAGAGTCGTGGCTTGCACCCGCGGGAGAAACCGGCAGCGGCGGTTCTCGATGGTGACGGCCTGTTCCATCGGGAGCGGTTTGCCCTTCTCGATGCCTTCGATGCTCACGATCGCATCCGCGACCCCATGGGATTGCGGCTCGACGTGGAGCGCCTCTTTCAGGATGGTCGATCCGCAAAACGCGCTGTCCCGGGGAACCCGCAACCGTTCAGCCTGTGGGATCGCTCCGTTGAACGTCACCCGGCCGTGCAGCGCGCCGCCTTGTCCTGTTTGGTCCATTTCATAGGCGGCGCCTTCGTGAATATCTCCCGTAAGCCCCAGCAGACAGATCAGGGAGAGGCCTGCCGTCAGACGCGTTATAGCATCCCGTCGTTCGAGGCGTAGCTTGCGACTTATGAGATCCAACATATCATTCTCATCCGTTCTGGTTGATCCACGGCTAGAGGCTACTCAGGATGCGCAGTCGTTGGGTCTGATATTCTTCTTTGGAGATGAGGCCCTGTTCCCACAGTTTCTGGAGGGCCTTCAGTCGTTCCCGGACCTGGTCTGGCTGGCTCCGGCTGTTTCCGGCCTGCGCGGCGAAATCCTCCTGTCCCGTGCGAGGCGCGACGGGAGAGGATAGGATGGCCTGGTACTGGATGTCTAGATCGGACAGGTGCGAGAACAGGGGCCGGTTCAGGTCCCCGGCCACGGCCTGTACCGACTGATAGGGGCCTGGCACCACTTCATAGAAGGATTCACCAGCCGGGCGCAATGGATCCTGCCGCATTTGCTCCTGGATGAAGGGCATGGAGACGGCATAACGATAATTGGCCAAGGCCAGATGTATCCGGTCGCCCGTGACGAAGAACGCGCCGGACGTGACCTCGATCAGGTCATGGTCGCGTTGGCGGCTGAGGAAGAATGCGACCCAATGGTCCGGTCTCGCCCTGGCAAAGCCTTCGGTCAGGTAGCGGGCCAGATATTGCCGTTCCTCCTTGTCGAAGGCCTCGCGCGCCTCGGGCGCCATGCCGATGGAGAGGAGCCATTTGCGCGGCTTGACGGAAATGCCATCCAGGAGGCGAGCCCAATCCTTCTCATCCATCACCAGTGGATGGGCGAAGGGTTTGGCCGCCCAGCTATCGCCCATTCCATATCGCGGATCTAACATCACATACCGGTCGGGACTGTCATGGATCGGCTTCGCCAGGCGGAGCGGTTCGTTGCAGCCGCCGAGTAGGGGGGCCAGGAGGGCGACGCATAGGAACAGTCGTACGCCGGCCAAGGGTTTCATCAGTTCCGGCTTCCAGAACAGGTTCTTCATGTCGTTACCAAAACAGAATGTATTCCAGGAGGAAGGTATGGCCGGACGTGCCGTTCACTTCTAGCCCCCGATTGTCTGTCAGGGTATATTCCACCGCCGCCCGTCCCCAGGTCTGGACCCGCGTGACCGCCCCAGCGGTGTAGAGTTTGCGGACGCTGTTCGGACGTCCCACATCCTGGTCAATGAAGGAAAACCGTTCGATGAAGGTCAGTTCCGGCCCCATGAAGAATTGCTGAGACTCTATGTAGTAGGCGTTGCCGTCCTTATCAGGTCCTGCCTGTATCGGCATGCTGTCATGGCTACGCACGTAGCCTCCCTGCAGTTCAAAGTAGCCGACTTCTCCCATGGGAACGACCTTGTTCAGGTAGAGGCCGGTGCGCCAGAAATCCACCCGCTGGCTGAGGTCGGGACCATTTGCTACAAGATGCGTCGTCCCTTTGTTGTAGAAGACCATGAGGCCTGAGGCGATCTCGTCCAGGATATGTTGATACGATACGATGTAGTCCTTTTGCGGGTCGATATCCACGGCATTGGCGGTGCCGCTTCCGTTTTTGTCGACCCCGTTCATCACCTGGGCCACAAGCTTCCCCTGCCCTTGGACGTAGGCGGCTTCTAGTCCCTTTTGAACCGTGTCGAAGTTAATGGGCGCGCCGCCGTTGGTGAGCTTGGTGCTGCTGACCGGGTTGGCCGTGATGCCGGCCTGGCGATCCAAGCCGCCCAGCCCTCGTTGCTGGAGGAAGTGCATCTGTCCTCCCGTCAAGCTGAAGAAACGGTCGGACTTCCCCATCACTCCTTGAATCTGCCCATCGAAACTGACGGTGCCTGTTCCACTGATATAGGTGTGAGTCCAGGCCGATATATTCTGCGACACCGCCCCCGCATAGTAGAGCGAGAAGTCTCTCAGGATGAATTCGCTCCGCGAGAGTTCCTTGTTATGACTCTGGTAGCCGAACTGGGTCGCCAGGCGAGTCGAGAGGAAGTCTCCCACCTTTGTGACGTCCTGATCCTTGTTGAACTCACTGGGCGTTCGATAGCCGGCCCAGCGGAACTTCTGGCCGAATGAGTTTAAGCGGGGAGGATGCGGATAGTGGCACATGGCACAGTCCGCGTTGTACTTGCGCGCAAAGGCCGGAGTCGCCTGCGATTCCCTGACGGGAGTCAGCGCGGTGACCAGTAGAATGACCAGCCCTATCGCGAGCCCTGCGACAACCTGTTTGTTCATAGTGCGCCAGCTCGCCCGGAGGGGGTGATCACGCATAGAGGCCATACAGGATTCGTCACGTAATGCGCTGCTCCTTGTTCTGTCGACTCGCCAGTGCGGTCACGGATGGTGCGATGCCTGGGGGGCTGATTGGCCGGCCAGAAATCATGTGCTATGCTTAAAAAGAATATCCTAGTGTGAATATACCCTGCTCGACGAACGGAGTCCTGTCAATGAATTTTCGTTTCTGTGATCCTGCCCGCCGTCCTGCGCGGAGGGGGCGGCTGGATTTCTGTCCTGGTTGGAGGCCTGATCGTGGCGCGGGAAATGGGAGTTGCGGCGGTCGCGTTCGGCATGACGGGCAGGGGAATCCCAGGCTGCCACTAGGGGCACGGGGCCGGAGGAGGCGCGAGGATCGGCAGTGGGGTCTTGCGCGACAGCGCGAGACTTCGTGAAGGATCAGAAGGCCCCAGATTGACCAACGTCATCGGCAGGTCCATTGCGGACTCCTCCAGTCTTGTGGCATGTTTTCTGCTGAGTCATTCCCCGAAGAGAGGCAGGAGAATCATTCTATGCATCCGATTCATCCGATCGTCGTCCATTTTCCCATCGCATTGTTGTGTGTGAGCGTGGCGTTCGACTTCCTGGCTCGCCGTTGGCCGACGGGAGGCCTTCGAGAGACCAGTCTCTATTGCTTGCTGGCCGGCGTGATGAGCGCGGCGCTCGCGGTGGCGACGGGAGGAATGGACGAGGAGCTGGCCGAACGGGCCGGTGCGCCGGAGTCGGTGCTGGAGCTTCATGAAAGCCTGGGCACGGTCACGCTGGTCCTGTTCATTGCGTTGTTGGGGCTGCGTCTTGCCATCCAGTGGGGGTGGTTTAAAGATAGCCGTCCTCTGACGCTGGGTCTTGGCGTGATCGGGATCGTCATCCTGGCCCTGACCGGCTATTGGGGAGGCGAGCTGGTCTATACCTACGGAATTGGTGTGAAAGCTGTCATGTCCCCGGTGGCGCCCTAGCTGGATGTGGCAAACGCTGAACGGTGAGCGATGAATGATGAGCGACGACCGGATGATCAAAGGAGTCGAGCGATGAAGCCGAAGATGTTCTCTCTGATAGTCGTGATGCTGTCTTGTGCCATCCCCGCCTGGGCTGCCGAGCGGCAGATGATGCAGCCGTTGGTGCCGGCCGACAAGCTGGCGGACGCGCGCGCCCTGACGAGCCCCTTGCCGGACTCCCCTGAGGCCGTCGCACAGGGCAAAGCGCTCTATAACGGCAGGGGGACCTGCTTCAACTGTCATGGGAAAGAGGGGGGCGGCGATGGACCGGTGGCGGACCAGTTGGATCCTTCGCCTCGCAATTTCCAGCACCATGGATTCTGGCGCCATCGTACGGAAGGCGAAATTTTCTGGGTCATCAAGAATGGTTCGCCAGGCACCGGGATGATCGGATTTGCCGGTCAACTGACAGACGAAGAGATCTGGGCCATTATCCAATATGAGCGCAGCTTCGCCGGAGCCCATGGCCCCGGCATGATGGGACCAGGCAGCGGGATGGGCGGGAAGGAACATCGTGGACCGAGGGGCGGCCGTGGAGGTTGTGACGGCGAAGGCTGCAGCCGGTAGCTGGTGAAATTTTATAGACTCACGAAGTGTAGTCGGCTGCTCAAATGTCTCTATCTCTAAGCCGCAGTGAGCGAAGCCCTAAGCTCAGAACGATGAACGCGGAGCGCTGAAGAGAGAGTTGGTTTCATCGCTCACCGTTCAGGGTTCAGCGTTTCCAGGTATTGGTTTGGTGCGGAGGCGTGCGATCACAGCCCCCAATTGCTGCAACAGGGTGGGCTTATAGACAATCTCCGTGATGCCTTCGGCGCGGATCGCAGCCTGGGCGGCCGGGGAGAGATAGCCCGACACCAGCACCACTGGCAGATCGGCCCGTAGGAGTGAGAAGGCGCGCGCCACCTCTAGGCCGGACATCTCCGGCATATTATAGTCCGTCACCACGACATCGAATCCGCCAGGATCGGCGCGAACCGCAGCCAGCGCTTCTGCCGGCCTGGTACAGCCGGTGATTCGATAGCCGAGCGGCTCAAACTGGGCACGGATCAGCTCCACCAACATGGCCTCGTCATCCAGATAGAGCAGGCGACAGCCCCGGCCTTGTTGCAGGAGCGGGACGGTTTGGGGCGGTTCATTCGTCTGGGCCAGTGCTTCCGTAGCGGGGAAATAGAGGTGAAAAGTCGTGCCCTGGCCCGGCTCGCTCTCCACGACGATGGCGGCCTCGTGTCCACGGACGATGCCGTGAACTACGCTCAATCCAAGGCCCGTGCCCTCCCCTGTCGGTTTGGTGGTAAAGAAGGGGTCGAAGATACGCCCCACTGTGTCGGGGGCCATGCCGCAGCCGCTGTCCCGGACGGACAGGCGGGCATAGCCGCCGGGTGGCAGTGTCGCATGAAGCGTCTGGAGCGGCTGGGTGAGCGTCATCGGCGCCAGGTCCACCGCGATCCGGCCCGGTTGGTCATGCAATGCATGCCAGGCGTTGGTGCAGAGGTTCATCAGGACTTGATGGATCTGGGTGGCATCGGCCAGGATCGGGGGCGTGGCTGCATCCTCGGTGGCCGTCAGCTCGATGCCGGCCGGGAGAGTGGCTCGCAGCATCGCGAGGACTTCCTGCACGACCGGAGAGAGATTCAGCACGGTTCGCGTGGGTTCTTGTTGGTGTGTGAAGGTGAGGATTTGTTGTACGAGGCGGGACGCCCGGTCGCCGGCTTCGAGAATCCTGGAGAGGTTTGTCTGTGCCGGGTGGTTGGCCGCGATTTTTGCGCAGGCCATTTCGGCATTGCCGAGGATCGCGGTGAGGATATTGTTGAAGTCGTGGGCGACGCCGCCGGCCAATTGTCCGATCGCTTCCATTTTCTGCATCTGGCGGACCTGGTCCTGGAGCAGGTCCAGGGCCGCTTCCGCCTCTTTCCGTTCGGTGATGTCCTGCACCACCGCGATGTTAAAGTGTGACTCCGCGCCAGGCATCGACATCGGCGAGACCACGAGCTTCACCCACACGACGCTGCCGTCCTTGCGAAGATAGCGCTTCTCCATCTTGAATTCTGATATCTCCCCGGCCGTGAGTCGCGCCATGCTGTCGCGGCTCGCTTCACGATCGTCGGGATATGTCAGTTGCCGGACATTAAGTTCGAGCGCCTCGGCCTGGCTATAGCCGGTGATGTCACAGTATTTTTGATTGACGCGCACGAAGCGGCCGGTCGTCGCCTCGACCTGTGCCACCCCGACGGCGGCCTGTTCAAAGAGAATCCGGAACCGTTCCTCGCTCTCGCGCAGCGCCAGCTCCGCCTGTTTGCGCTCGGTGATATCCCGCACAATGCCACAGGTATAGCCCGTTCCCTCGTGCTCGAGATAGGCGATGGAGGCCTCGACGGGAAACTCCGTCCCATCCTTGCGCCGATGAAGGGATTCGTACGTGGCAGACCTGCCCTGTTGGATGGCCGTGAGCCGCTGTTGAAACCGTTCGGGATCATGCCGGGGGGCAATATCCGGAATGCGCAGCGTCAACAGTTCCTCCCGCGTATACCCCAACGAGCGGCAGGCTGCGGCATTGACATAGACAAAGCGCTTCGTGTCATCGGCCCACAGCACGGCGTCCGCCGCTTGCTCTACGGCGAATTGCGTGAGCCGCAATTGACTCTCCACTTGTTTGCGTTCGCTGATGTCTTTGATGACGGCCATGTGCCTGGTCGGCGCCACGCCTCTTGCCCACAGGGGCGAGCAGGTCAGCTCCACCCAGACGGTCGAGCCGTCTTTACGGATGTACCGTTTCTCCAGGGTGAACTCGCGCAGCTCGCCGCGCCTGAGTCGCTCCATTTGGGCGAGGTCGGACGCAAGGTCCTCTGGGTGGGTGATGGTCATGAAGTCGCGCGCGAGCATCTCCTCCATGGAGTAGTCGACGATCTCGCCGTACTTGCGGTTGATCCGGATGAACCGTCCCGTTGGCGTGTCGATCTCCGCGACGCCCACCGCCGCCTGCTCGAAGAGGGTCCGCAAGCGTTCTTCGCTCTCGCGCAACTCGTCTGTGCGCTCGGCAATGAGACGTTCGAGATTCTCGTTGAGCGTATGGAGTTGCGTGTCGCGCTGCCGGACTGTTTCGTCCAGGCGTTGGTTGGCTTCCTGCAATGAGCACTGCCGCCGGTATTGGCAGGCTGCGGCCTGGATGGTGGTTTGGAGCTCACGTTCCTCGAAGGGTTTGATCAGATACCCGAAGGGCTCGGTGCCGAGCGCCTCCTTGAGCAATTGGCTGTCGGAGAAGGCGCTGAGAAAGACGATTGGAACGTTCAGGAGCCGGCGCAGCCTGGCGGCTGTGTCGATGCCGGTCAGTTCGCCGGCCAGGCGGATATCCATGAGCACGAGGTCGGGGCTGATCCGGAGAATCTCCTCCAGCGCTTGCTCGCCGCGCGCCGCCTTGCCGCAGACCTCGTAGCCCAAGCGCGTCAAGCGATCGATGAGCTCCATCGCGATCAGTGCGTCGTCTTCCACGATGTAGATGCGGGTGGTGCTCATTGAGGGGACCGTTGGCGCAGGGGGCTATGCATGGCGCAGCAGCGTCTCGACTGCTTCGTGTAACTCTGACAATTGGAACGGCTTTTTCAGGAAACCCCTGAATCCCTTTTCTCCATACTGTTGGCGGAGCGCGTCCGGGTGATAGCCGCTGACGAGCAGGACCTTGGTGCCAGGCTTGATCTGCTGCAGCGCCTCGAAGGTCTGAATGCCGTCCATCCCCGGCATGCTTAAGTCGAGGAGGACCCCGTCGATCTCGTTGTGGTGCTCCTGGAACAGGGCCAGGGCCGCCGCGCCGCTCTCGGCCGCAAGCACTCGATAGCCATAGAGCTCTAGCGCTTCTTGGCTCAAGAGCCGTACCGTGGCGGCATCATCCACCACCAACAGGGTGTGCGCCGAACCGGTCCGGTCTCTCTCGGCCTGCTGAGGGCGCGCCTGGTGCGTCGCGGCGCGTGGCTTGTCCGTGAGGGGGAAGAGGACGCGAACCGTCGTGCCTTGCCCTGGGTGGCTGGTGACGAAGAGGCAGCCCCCATGCGACTGCACGATTCCACGGACAGCTGGCAGCCCGAGCCCCCGGCCGACGAACTTGGTGGTGAAGAACAGGTCGAAGGCCCGTTGGAGGGTGGCGGCATCCATGCCGCATCCGTCATCGTCCACTTCCAGATAGGCGTAGGTTCCGGGGTTGGCCGTGCCTTCCAGGCAGTGACGGGCCAGCGTGACCTCGTCATATTCCATCACCCCCGTGCTGAGTCGAATGGTCGCTGGGCCGGCGGCGGTGGATTCGGCGCTGTTGGTGACCAGCTGATCCATGAGGTGCAAGATCTGTTGCGCGTTGGCCATGATGGAGGGAATCCCCTCGCCCAGGCTGAGTTGAAGCTGACGGTGTGGCTTGTGAGGGAGGGGCGGGGCGACTGAATAGGTCCGCACGATTTCATTGAGATCGGTCGGTCTGAGTTCTGTGAGCGATTTACCCGTGTAGACGAGCAATTTGTCGGTGAGGCCTGCTGCCGTTTGCGCGGCCTGCATGGCCTTGTCCAGGTTGTCTGTTAGGGGTCTGTTGTCCGGTTGGACGGCCATTTGGGCCAGGGTCAGATGGCCTGCGATGACTTGAAGCAGATTGTTGAACTCGTGGGCGATGCTGCCGGCTATCTGGAGCTGGTTCTCCAACGCTCGTGCCTGCGCATGGCGCTGTTCCATGCGGTGTTTATACAGCGCGGCCTGGAGCGTCGCGTGCAATTCACGTTCTTCAAAGGGTTTGAGCAGGTAGCCGAATGGTTCGGTGCTGATGGCCGCCTCGATCAATTGGGTATCGGAGAAGGCGGTGAGATAGACGACCGGCAGGTCCAGGCGCTGGCGCAGTTTGGCGGCAGTGTCGATGCCGGTCAGCTTGCCGGCCAGGCGAATGTCCATCAGCACAATGTCGGGAGCGAGCTGTGGAATCTCTTCCAATGCCTGCTCGCCGCGCGTTGCCTTGCCACAGACATCGTAGCCTAGGTGGGTCAAGCGATCGCTGATCTCCATGGCGATCAGCGCCTCGTCCTCCACGATGTAGATGCGTGGCCTATTCATGTGAGGCTTTCAGTTGTGTGGAACGGTCGTGGATGATTGTCCGACTGGCGCGTCGGGTCCATCGTTCCGGATGGCAAGGGGATCTCCAGGGCAATGGTGGTGCCGTGGCCGGGCTCCCTGGTAAGGGTCGCCCCCAGTTGCCCGGCCAGATTCGTGACCAATTGCAGTCCAAATGAACTGGCCTTGGTAAGATCGAATGTCGTTGGAAGACCGATCCCTTCGTCCGAGACCGAGAGGCGAAAGACCCCCTCGCCCATGGCGATGCGGATGCATAGCGGACCGCGTTGGTTTGCCGGGTAGGCATATTTGAACGCATTGGTCACCAGTTCCGTCACGATCATGCCGCATGGCAGGGCGATGGACGCCGGCACCGATAGGTCGCAGGCCTCGACCTGGAGCTGTAAGCGGGTGGCGGCCTCGCGGTAGGAGTGACGGAGTTGATCGGTAAGCATCGTGAGATATTCGCCGAGGGAAATGCAGTGGAGGTCGGTGGAGCGATACAGAAGCTCATGGACCAGGATCATGGAGCGCAGTCGGTTCTGCCCCTCGGTAAAGATGGATTGCTCATGCCCATCTTGAGCCTTTTTCGCTTGGAAATGGAGCAGGCTGGAGATGATCTGGAGATTGTTCTTCACCCGGTGATGCACTTCGCGCAAGAGGGTTTCCTTCTCGTGCAAGGAGGTTTCGGTCCGCAGTTCGTTCTGTTTGCGCTCGCTGATGTCAGTGACCGTGCCGACATAGCCGAGCACGTCCCCGCCGGAGTCAGTTTCCGCCCGGGCCCGGACAAAGACCCAGATGGTCTGTCCGTTGGGGTGCTGTATGCGGAATTCCGAGGCGAAGGGCACCCTGTTCTGTATCGCATGCTGCCATTCTTCAACGACGCGTGCCAGGTCTTCAGGGTGCAGGGCCGCTGCCCACCCGCTTCCGAGGGTCGCCTCAGGGGTTCGCCCGCTGATTTCGCAATAGGGTTCGTTCACATAGGTGCATTGGCCTGCGGGATCGGTGCGGAAGATGCCCACCGGCGCCATCGTGGCCAAGGTGCGGAACAACGTTTCGCTCTGCGTCAGCGCGATCTCTGTCTTCTTGAGTTCCGTGATGTCCTGCACGGTGCCGGTGGAGCGGATCGGTGTGCCGGTGGTTGCGTCGTAGAATGTTTGACAGCGTTCCTGCACGTATTTGATGCGGCCATCCGCCATACGCAGCCGGTGGACGATTTCGTAGGGCTCGCGGGTTTGGATGGAGGTGGTATAGGCGGCGTTCACTCTGGCCCGATCCTCGGGGTGGATGGCGCGGAGGAACGCCTCGTAGGAGGCGCCAAACTGTGTCGGATCGATTTCGAAGATACGGAAGATTTCGGCGGACCAGGAGAGCGCCGCGGTGGTGAGGTCGAGCTCCCAACTGCCGATCAGGGCAATGCGCTGGGCCTCCCTCAGTTGCTCCTCGCTGATTCGCAGGGCCTGTTCCGCCTGCTTGCGCTCGGTGATGTCCTCGAAAATGCCGAGTACGCCGAAGACCGTTCCCTCCTGGTTTTCCAAGGGGACCTTGCTTGTACGGATGCAGAGATCGTTGCCATCCGGTGTTGTCAGGGACTCTTCAAAATTCAGTTTGGGCGTATGAGTTTCCATCACGGTGCGGTCATCGGCGCGATACAATTCCGCCAGGTTTTTCCAGGCAAGATCAAAGTCTGTCTTTCCGGTGAGGGCTTGCGGGTCCCGCACACCGGCCGCTTGGGCGAAGAGTGTATTGCCCCCCAGGTAGGTCGAGGTCCGATCTTTCCAGAAGACGTAGAGCGGAATGTTGTCCAGGACCAGGTTGAGCATCGTATGGGCTTCCGCGAGCCGATCCTCCGCCTGCTTGCGTTCGGTGATGTCGGTGTGGGTGCCGAGCATGCGGAGCGGCTGTCCATCGGCCGAGTGCGCGACCAGACGCCCGATCGACAAAATCCATTTCCATCCCCCGGACTTCGTGCGTTGGCGGAACTCGACGCGATACTCCTTGCATCGGCCAGCCACGTAGTCTGCATACACCCTGTAAACCTTTTCGCGATCGTCCGGATGCAGCCGTTCGCGCCAGGCCTCATTGGTTTCACGGAACTCTGCCGGATCGTAGCCGAGCATGAGGGCATATTCTTGGCTGACGATGCATGCGCCGGTCTGGACGTTGAGGTCGTAGAGGCCTTGGTTCGCGGCGGCGAGGGCCAGGCGTAACCGTTCTTCGCTTTGCGTCAGGGCCGCTTCCGTCAGCCTGCGCAGGCTGATGTCGCGCAGGATCACGGTGTAGAGAGTTTGCCCGTCGGTCCGCGCCTGTGAGACGGAGGCTTCGATGGGGAACTCTTCCCCGTCCGTCCGCAATCCGCTGACGGCGCCCAGCTTGCCCATTTTCCTGGTGGTCTTGTCGCTCAGGCCGAACGAACGGATGTGCTCGTGATGGGCGTTGCGGAACCGATGGGGGATGAAGCGGTCGATCGGTTGCCCGAGCGCCTCCTGTGCGGTGCACCGGAATAACCGTTCCGCCGTTGGATTGAACAGGACGATGTGCTGGTCCTCGTCCACGGAGATGATGGCATCCATGGCGGAGTCGATGATCGCCGCAAGGCGATGCTCGATTCGCTGAGCCTCATGCCGGACCCTGTCCTGTTCCCGTCTGCGTTGCCAGTTGTATCCCCACAGCCCGATGCCAATCGCTGCGATCAGGGTGCCGGCGGCTGCGAGCTGCTGCATAATTTGAAGATGTTCCAGGACCTCTCCGGTATCGATCTTGACCACCAGGCTCCAGGGGGTGCCCTGGACTGGCAGGATGTGGGCCAACACGGCTTGGCCTCGATGGTCGACAGACTCCAGTGGGCCGTATTGTCCCTGTGCGGCTTTGATGGTCGGCCAGGGAGGCGCATCGATGCCGTCCTGGATGGGCATGTGGGGCTTCAACTGGGTCTGTGTCTTGTGGCGGAGTTCATTGAGCAGGACCACGTGGCTGCGGTCACGCTTGATCACCAGGGTTTCGGCGGTACGGCTTTCCACCGGCCAGGCTTGAATCATCGTGAACAGGTCCGGCCAGTCCCCTCGCAGCACCAGCACGCCGACGGTGGATTTTTTGTCCAGGCTCCTGATCGGAGCGAAGGTGTCTAGCGTGAGATGCTCCGGCGCAGTGGGGTCGGTGGCATAGAGTTCTGAGAATGGCGGCGGGGCCGTCTGCAGTACCTGCTGTACGAGGGATTTTTCTGGCTCGGAGAAACTCGTGGATTTGCCGATGTGGAAGCGCACGTTCCCCTTGGCGTCAAGAATGATCGCATCGGAATAATCGTAATGGGTGACGACGGATTGCAGTGGCTGCTGGAGCAATGCCGGCAGGTCCTTGTCCTTGGTGTCCCACCAGCCTTGAGTCAATCCGATATGCAGCAGGTCGGTGAAGACGAGGCTGTCGCCTCGCCGCTCTTTGAGAAAGGCTGCGAGCTGGCCTGCTTTGAGCTGGCCGATGCTCGCCAGATCGCTCCCGGCGAATGTTTTCTCTTTTGTTTTGAGATGCTCGAAGAACTGATACTCGACAGATTCTGTCACGAGGACGAGTAGGCAGAAGAGGGTGATCAGCCCAAACCGTATCTGCTGTGTGAAGGCCGGTCTATTCATCGGTGTGATTCTGTGCCCATGGTCCGCTGGCTCATTTGCCAGTTCCCAGCAGGATGCTGTGCCGCTTCACCTGATCGAATGGCTGGAACGAGCCCTCTGTCTGGCAGAAACGGGCTTCCCTTCTGTTGGGCATGAAGGGAACGAGTGATCATGGCTCGATGAGTACTATCGATAATAAGGAACATTAAGCATAACAGGGGAAAGATTGTTGCACAATGTTGTATGGCCAGAAGATGCGGGGTGGTAATCGATGGCTTTCGGTCAAGAAGGATTGTCGCGTTTCGGGACAGTATTCATTGTTTGTGAGACCTGGAATGCCCCAAGGGGTCGGTCCCGTCTCTTCACTCCCTCACTTAAGGCCTTGTTAAACCGCCGCAATTAGCGATTTCCTGGTTCCATTTTTCTGGCATGGCCTTCGCTTTTCAATCGAACAGGACTCTGTTTATCCAAGGAGGAATCATCATGGACAATCACGAGACAAAATGTTCGGCGCAGGCGGTGGCGCTCGCATTCTTAGGGGGCGCGATGGCTGGGGTCGTGGCGGGTCTTCTGCTCGCTCCGAAGTCGGGAGAAGAGACGCGTCGGGATTTGAGAAATTATGCCAGGAGGGCCGAGGAAGAAGTGCTGGAGAAGGCGAAGGAGGCGCGAGCTGCCCTTGATCAGACTATTGAGCGGGGGAAGCAGTTCCTCGCAGATAAAACGGCAGATGTCGAGGCGGCGGTCAAGGCAGGACGAGAGGCTGTGAAGGAGAAAATGGATAAATGTTGCAACTGACGTTGCGGTCGCGAGGGGGGTATGGCGATGCTATCGGTCGGGGATATACGGAAGAAATTGTTTGCCCAGCGGCGTGACTTGTTTCGACAGGTTGCTCAGACAGAAGATGAATTGCTCTGGCTTGAAACCGACGTTGAAAGCGAAGCGCAGGAGCGGGGGCAGGGAGAGCGAATGGTGCAGTTGCTCGATCGCCTGGATGAGCGGATGAAGAGCGAGATCGAGGCGATCGACCGGGCGCTCGTCAAGTTGGAAACGGGGCGGTTCGGTCGATGCGAGCAATGCGGAAAGGACATTCCCCATTCCCGATTGGAGGCCCTCCCGGCTGCGGCGACATGTGTGGTGTGCGCAGAAGCGGGAGAGGCACAGACGGCGTTGAGGAAATAATCGATGCGAGCAGTTCGCTTTCATGGCCGGGGTGGGCAGGGCGCAAAAACGGCAAGCCGCATTCTGGGCACGGCGGCGTTCCTGGAAGGATTTGTGGCGCAGGACTCGCCGATGTATGGGCCGGAACGGCGTGGTGCGCCGGTGGCGGCTTTCACGAGAATTGCCCAGACGCCGATTCGAGAACGGGGCGTCATCGTCCATCCCGATCTGGTCGTCATCGCCGATGCCTCGCTCATGCAGGATCCTGCGGCCCATGTGCCGGAGGGGGTCGATGAGCGGACGGTCGTCTTCGTCAATTCACCCCTCACAGCCGAACAACTCCAGTCCCAGACCTCCCTGCCAGGCCGTTTCACCACGTTGGACTTGACCGGCATCGCCTTGCAGCAGTTGGGTAAACGCACTGCGATCAGCGCCCTGCTCGGCGCCGTGGCAGGCAGCCTCATCGGGCTTGGTCAGGAGTCGATCCGCGAAGCCATTGCGCGGGAGTTGGCGGAGCTTGGACTCGCGGCCCCCATGATCGAACGGAATCAAACGGTGGCGGCGCAATGTTATGAGACGGTGCCGAGGGTGGCCATCGATGTCGGTCTGCGCAGGCCGACGGCTCCGGTGCCGCTTCGCACTCCGACTTACGACCCGCCGACCAGAGGGGCCGCCAGCATTACCGCAGGCCCCAATTCAGCGATCCGGTCCATGGCAGGCTGGCGCACGTTTCGGCCAGTCTTGCGTCCGGACCTGTGCAATGGTTGCTGGCTCTGTTTTGCCAACTGTCCGGAGGGGGCGATCACGATCAAGCCGGATGGCAAACCGGCGATCTACTATCCCCATTGCAAAGGCTGCCTCGATTGCGTCGAAGTCTGCCCGACCGATGCCTTGACGGTCGAGCGGGAGACGGCGGCCACGCGTGAAGCGTGAAGCGTATTTCGTGAAGCGCGAGCAACAAACATTGCGGAAGATTCCGAGATTCTTTCACGAGCGACGAACGATGCTTCACGAATGACGAGGTATGCGATGAACGCAGACATGATGACCGGCAACCTTGCAGCGGCCTGGGGAGCCCGGCTGGCCGATGTGGATTATGTGCCGGCCTTTCCGATTACTCCGCAAACGGAAATTGTCGAGGCCCTGTCAGTCTGGTGCGGCAATGGATCGTTGAACGCCCGCTTTGTCACCTTGGACTCGGAGCATTCGATGATGACTGCGGCGGGAGCCGCGGCTGCGACTGGCGCCCGCGTCTTCACGGCCACGTCGAGCCAAGGGCTGCTCCATGCGTTTGAAGTCTTGTATACCATTGCCGGTTGGCGGGTGCCTTTGGTGCTGGTGAATGTTTCGCGGGCCCTGGCTTCCCCCATCACGCTGGAGCCGGACCACAACGACGTGCTGGCGGCGCGCGATTCCGGTTTCCTCCAGATCCATGCGGAGACCTGCCAGGAGGTCGTGGATTCGATCCTGATGGCCTATCGGATCGCAGAAGATCCGCGCGTTTGCCTGCCGGTCATGGTCAACCTCGACGGATTCTATTTGTCCTTCACCCGCGAGCCGGTGAGCCTGCCGGACCCCAAGATGGTGCAGGCCTTTCTGCCGCCCTTTCGACCGACTCATTTGGGATTCAAGGCCTCGGCGCCCCATGCGCTGGGGACGGCGGTGTTCGGCGGAGCCACCTACAGTTACTTCCGACACCAGATCCATCTCGCTTCAATGAATGCTCTGCAAGTACACGAGGAGGCTTCCGTGGAGTTCGAACGGCTCTGCGGCCGCCGTTACGATGTGGTCGAGGGGTACCGGCTGGACGATGCGGAGGATGTGCTGATCATGACCAATGCTTTTGCGAGCAAGGGCAAGGGAGCGGTCGATGCGGCCAGGGCAGAGGGCAGGCGAGTGGGCTTGCTGCGGCTGCGCATGATCCGCCCCTGGCCGGCCGACGCGATCCGCCAGGCCTTGCAGGGCCGGCGGGCCGTGGCAGTCCTGGATCAGAATCTATCTCCGGGGCAGGGCGGCATTCTCTTTCAGGAGGTGGCCGCCTGTCTGTACCATGAAGCGTTGCGGCCACGGGCGCTCTGTTCCTTCATCGGAGGTCTGGGAGGCAAAAATATCTCGGAGGGCGAGTTCCGGGCGATCTTCGAGCAGACGGCAGAGGCCGGCATCAATGGCCAAGGGATCGGGCCGATCTTACTGTACACAGAAGCCGAGCACCGCGAGATGGTGCAGTTGCAAGTTTTGGCAGGTGGTCTCAAGAGCTGATGGCCGATAGCGGAGTCTAGAACCATCAGCTATACGCCATGCGCTATAAGCTCTTTCGGGAGTTTCCATGACCTGGCAACGCGAGACATTTAAGAAGATCAAACAGATTCCCCGTGAAGAACACGTGCTTCCTGGAACGGCACTTTGCGCCGGGTGCGGAGGGCTGGAGGCCTTACGGCTGGCGGCGAAGGTGTTGGGCGATGATGTCGTTTACGTGAATGCCGCCGGGTGCTTTACGATGCTGGCGGCTTATCCCTTCACGCCGTTCAAGGGCTCGTGGCTCTATACCACGATGGGGTCGGCGCCTGCCGGCGCGCAGGGTGTGCGCGACGCATTGGATGTGTTGATCGCCAAGGGCCGGTTGTCGAAAGAAGAGGATCTGAAAGTCGTGGTGTTGGGAGGAGACGGCTCGACGTACGACATGGCCCTCTCTTCGACGTCGGGCGCCATCACGAGAAAACTTGATTTCTATTACTTTTGCTACGACAACGAAGCCTACGGCAACACCGGTATGCAGCTCTCTCCCGCGACACCCTACGGCGCGCGGACGACCACTTCCCCCTGCAGTCTGCAGCACCCGTCCGGCACCACGCAGGAGAAGAAAGACATCTTTGAAATTTGGCGTGCTCATAAGCCGCCTTATATCGCGACCGTCGCGCCGCGCTACCCATTGGATCTGGAAGAAAAATTCGCAAGGGCGTCGAAATTCACGGGACCGAAGCTGTTCCTTGCGCTCTCTGCCTGTCCCACCGGCTGGCTCTACGATCCGGGAGAGACTCCTGAAGTCGCCAAGCTGGCGGTGGAGACCGGTCTCTGGCCCTTGAAAGAAGCGATTAACGGAGTCATCACTCACACCTACATTCCCAAACGGAAGCCGGTGGAAGAGTATCTCAAGTTGCAGGGCCGGTTCCGGCATCTGTTCGAACCGACCAGGCAGGACGAAGCCATTCGGCACATTCAAGCGCGGGTCGATGATTATTGGAAGCAGGTCAACGTATAACTAACGTGTATGGAGGTGACCCATGGAAATCAAAGTGTTGTTGTGCAACTGCAAAGGGCTCTGTGATTCATTCAAAGACTCCGACATGAATAAGCTTCCGTTCGAGGTTGAGTCGGACCTGGACGTGAAGTACACCGTCCTCAGTCCGCAGTTGTGCGGCCAGGGAGGGAACGCCATTTTGGAAGAAGCGATGAAGACGGCCAAGCCGGACAGCTACCTGCTCGTCGGCGCCTGCGCCCCGAAGGCCCAGGAGAAGCTGTTCAAAAAAATCATTCGCGCGACCGGCTTCAATGAGAAGCACTTCGTCCCCGTGGATATCCGTGGCACCGACAACACGGGAATCCTGGATCGATTGCGGGAAGCCGTCGAAGGGATTCTCAAGCAAACGGAAGTATCACCGAATCCGGCGGCATAACGAGATCGATCTGCATGAAAGGTCGAGTACACTGTGGACACGAGCGATATTCTTCAGCTTGACGAGGTAAGCATCGAGGTCGGCGGACGACCGATCCTTCACGATGTCAGCTTGCGGATCAGACCGGGAGAGACGCATGTGCTCTTCGGTCCGAATGGATCGGGTAAATCCTCGTTGTTGATGGCCATCATGGGACTGAGCCGCTATCGCGTCACCAAGGGCCGTATCCTGTTTCAAGGTCAGGATGTGACCCATCTCCCTGTCGATGAGCGTGCGCGTCTGGGGATCGGCCTCATGCAGCAGCGTCCACCGAGTGTCCGTGGCATTCCGTTGGGGCAACTCGCCGAAGTCTCGGCACAGGGGAAGAACGGCACACGCGTGGCGGAACTGGCCGACCAGCTTGGATGCACCGGCCTGCTTACGCGCGATGTGAACGTGGGGTTTTCAGGCGGCGAGATCAAGAAGGCCGAACTGCTGCAGCTCATGGCCCAGCAGCCGGCCCTCGCGTTGGTCGATGAACCGGACGCCGGTGTCGATCTGGATAGCATCGCGGTGGTGGGGCAAGCGCTCGCCTGCCTCGTGAAGCAGCCCAGTGCCGGGGCCGTGGCGCCGGCGGCGCTCATCATCACGCATACCGGCCACATTCTCAATTATCTGCGGGCGGACGTGGGGCATGTGCTCTACGGGGGCACGCTCGTCGGCGAAGGCGAAGGACTTCAGTTGCTGGAAGAAATTCGCAAACACGGGTACGGGAAATGTCCGATCTGTCGCTCACACATTCCGGTCCAATAGGCGCAAGGGAGGAATCGCTCCGTGCCCGGGCACTGCAGGCCCGGGCACGGCCGTCACCCTATGGGCCCGATTTGGACCTGACCACGTTCGCTCAACCTGTCGAGCACCAACGCCAGCGGGTCGAGGCCCTGCGATCGCTGGAGCAGCAGGTCCGGGAAGCCGCGTTGCTGGCCGGCATCGACAGCGAGGAAGTTGGCCGCGCGGCGTCGTATTTCCAAGTCGACTACTCCGCGATCTACGAGCGTATCCAGCGCCGCTATCAGGGCCAGCTTGAGCTCATGACCACCGCCGAGGCTCTCAAGACCTATGACTGGTTACGGGACTATTGGTGGCAAGCGGTTGCGGTCGATCAGGACAAGTATACGGCGGCGGTGGAGCTGGCTCAAACGGGCGGCTTCTTTTTGCGGGTGTTCGTCGGCCAACGCGTCAAGGAAGCCATCCAGGCCTGCCTGCTCGTGCAGGAGAACAACATCAGTCAAAACGTCCACAATGTCATCATTATCGAAGAAGGTGCCGACGCCCAACTCATTACCGGTTGTACGCTGCATCCGCGCGTTGAAACGGGCCTGCACATCGGCGTGACCGAAGTGTTTCTCAAAAAGGGCGCGACGCTGTCGGAGACGATGATCCATAACTGGGCGGAAGGGTTTCACGTCCGGCCGCGGACCGGCGTCATTGTGGAGGAGGGCGCGACCTTCGTCAGTAACTACATTTTGCTCCGTCCCGTACGTTCGGTGCAGGCCTATCCACGCGTCTTCCTCCGTGGGGCGCGCGCGCGGGCCCAGTTCAATAGCATCATGGTGGGCCTCAAAGAGTCCCTCATCGATATGGGGACCTATGTGGAGCTGACGGGCCAGGGCACCCGGGCCGATGCGATCTCACGGGCCGTTGCCAGAGACCGGTCCACGATGTATTTGCGCGGTGAACTAGTCGGCCAACACAACGAAAGCCGCGGGCATCTGGATTGCCGAGGCATGTTGCTCTCGGAGCACGCCAGGATGCATGCCATCCCAGAATTGCTGGCTGACTTGGCACCGCGTAGTCAGTTGTCGCATGAAGCCGCCGTCGGCCCGATCGCCGAAGAAACGGTGGAATATCTCATGACGCGCGGGCTCCCGCGCGATGTCGCAATTTCGACCCTGGTCCGCGGCTTCATGCAGATCGATTTGCCGGGCCTTCCGGAGATCCTCACCAAGCACATTCAACGGGTGCTCGCGGCGACCGCTGAGCACTCCCTCTAGCAGAGACGAAGGGCGCGGATGCTTACGAAAGAAGCGGTGCTTGACGCGCTGCGAATGGTGCAAGAGCCGGAACTGGGAGATGACCTGGTCAGTCTCGACATGATTCGTGACGTTGAGATCGACGGGGACAGGGTCCGGTTCACCTTGGTCCTGACTACGTCGTTCTGTCCGCTGGGCATGGAGATTCAGGAACGTTGTGAGGAAGCGGTCCGGCGACTGCCCGAGGTGCGCAATGTCACAATCACTGTCAGCGACAGCGAAACGTTGGAAGGGATTTCGTAACCGGAAACCTGTATCCAGGCCGGCGCAGATGGACGGCGAAGAGATCACGATCTTTACTGGTTACTGCCTGCATCACGAGCCAGCCCGCGGTCCACTGTTGCGCATTGCGGTAGGTGCGCAACACATTTTCGCGCAGTACTAGGCCGGATAGCCAACAGGGGAGAGGAGAACGCCATGAGTGAGTTGACCCCTCGCGAAAAAGAACTGGTGGCCATCGGTGCCGCCATTGGAGGCAACTGCGTCCCTTGCGTCGAATACCACATCCCTCTCGCTCGAAAGATCGGCATGACAGACATACAGATTGTCGCGGCTATCGAGCTGGCGAATAAAGTGAAACAAGTCCCTGCGCGCAATGTCTATGAGGCAGCGCTACAGTTAGTGTCAGGGGGCTCTTCACCAGAAATGAATGGTCCCTGTAGCGGGGTAACTGACACAACCGCGTAAGGCGGCACGAAGTGGTGCGAAGGAGTGGCGGGGCTCGTCACATTTCCTGTCATTTGTGACAGCGCTCGTGGGACCTGCCTGCATTGTTGTGGAGCGAGAGCGAATGAGCTGGAACTCTGTCGGGGGAGGGGCGCGGTGAGGGAATACGCGTCTCTGCTCGAACGTCTG
>JAPLLI010000085.1 GCA_026387615.1 Nitrospirota bacterium | reverse complement strand
GATCGATGCCGCGGAGTACGATGCCCTGCACGCCGGTTTGGGTCGTGAGCATGACCTGCTTGAGCACGAAGGGGGTAGCCGCCACGACACCCGGCACGGTCTCGATCTGTTGGGTGACGGGCTCGTACTCGCTCATCCCATCCTTCATCCGATCCTGCACAATGATATGGGCCGTCGTGCCCAGGATCTTGGCCTGAATATCCTCTTTGAAGCCGGTCATGATGCCGACCGTGCCAATGAGAGCTGCCACGCCCAGCGTGATTCCGGCAATGGAGACGACGGTGTTCAACGAGATGGTCCGATTCCGTCGCTTCGCGCGCAGATAACGCAATCCGACAAAGACTTCGTAGGGGAGTGCCATCGTTATTTCTCAGGCCTCAGTTGGGGAAAGAGGACCACATCGCGGATCGATGCCTGGTTGGTAAAAAGCATGATGAGCCGGTCGATGCCGATGCCTTCGCCCGCGGTCGGCGGCATGCCGTATTCCAGGGCCCGCAGAAAGTCCTCATCGACCAGGTGGGCTTCTTCGTCGCCCGCCGCCCGCTGCGCCGCTTGCCCTTCGAACCGTTCCCGTTGATCCAGGGGATCGTTCAACTCTGAAAAGGCATTCGCGATTTCCCGGCCGGCGATGTAGAGCTCGAAGCGATCCGTCAAGGCCGGATTCGAGTCTTTGCGCCTGGCGAGCGGGGAAATTTCAATCGGGTAGTCGGTGATGAAGGTCGGCTGAATCAGGTTCGGCTCGACCGTTTCCTCGAAGATTTCGTTCACGATATTGAAGAGCGGCCACTTCGGATCGACCGCAATGCCCAGTTGTTTGGCCGCGGCAATCGCTTGCTCCTTGTTCTGAAGGACGGAAGGATCGAGGTGATTCATTTCCAGGATCGATTGATGGTAGGACCAGCGGCGCCAGGGAGCGGTGAGGGTGATCTCCTTGCCTTGATAGTCGATGACGGTCTTGCCGAGGACCTGCTGGGCCAACGAGGAGACGAGTTCCTCGGTCAGGATGATCAAGTCCTGATAGTCGGCATAGGCCATGTAGAACTCCAGCATCGTGAATTCCGGGTTGTGGATCGTCGAGATGCCTTCGTTCCGGAAGTTGCGGTTGATTTCGAACACGCGGGGAAAGCCGCCTACGATCAATCGTTTCAAGTAGAGTTCCGGCGCGATACGGAGATAGAGGTCGACGCCGAGCGCATTATGGTGGGTGACGAAGGGTTTGGCCGCTGCCCCCCCGGGAATCGGATGCATCATCGGTGTTTCAACTTCCAGGAAGCCCCGCTCGATCAGGAAGGCGCGGATGCCGGCGATGATTCGGCTGCGTGTGGCGAAGACGCCATGGATCTCGGGATTGGCGATCAGATCGACATAGCGCTGCCGATAACGGGTTTCCACATCCGTCAGCCCGTGCCATTTTTCCGGAAGCGGTCTGAGGGCTTTGCTCAGGAAGGTCAGCTGGGAGACCTCGACGGTGAACTCATTAGTCTTCGTGCGAAAGAGGATGCCGGTCACGCCGATCCAATCGCCTAGATCGAGCTGCTCGGCGACCAGATAGGCCTGTTCCGAGATGAGGTCTTTCTTGATATAGACTTGCAGCCGGTCGGAGCCGTCTTGCAGCACCGCGAAACCCGCCTTGCCGAATCGACGCAGGGCGACGATGCGTCCCGCAAAGGTGCAAGGGATCTTCTCTTCCTCCAGGACCTCTTTGGTCTTCTCGGAATGGAGTTTGATCAGCTGGCCCGCGCGATCCTTCACTTCGAATCTCGTGCCGTAGGGCGCCACGCCCGCGTCACGCAGGAGGTCGAGCTTTTTAATACGTTGTTGTTGCTGTTCGGTTAGTTCTTCCATGTGTGCCTTTACCTATTCTCTTTCCCTGCTTGGCAGGGTGCTGAAAAAGTCCACCAGCGTCGTTCTCGGCTCATCGAAATCCTCAACGTACCCATGAGGGTACGTCTCCGGTTTCGACTCGCCTGCGGCCTTGCTGGACGGCCTTTTTGAGCACCCTGTGCGGATGCTCGCTTGTTGTGCCACAACACCTTTTCCTGGCCTGTCAACTATCGAATTCGTCCGTGCCGGACTGTTGATAGCTGAGTGCGGTTTTCCCGAGTTGTTTCATCTTTAAATAGGCTTCGATGAATCCGTCCAGATCGCCGTCCATGACGGCGGCGACTTGGCCCACTTCGTAGCCGGTCCGGTGGTCTTTGACCATTTGATAGGGCTGGAACACATACGAGCGAATTTGGCTGCCCCAGGAAATGTCCTTCTTCTCGCCGACGAGGGCATTGAATTCCGCCTCTTTCTTTTTGAGTTCCAGCTCATAGAGGCGCGCCTTCAAGACCTTCATCGCGCCATTGCGATTTTGAAGCTGAGACCGTTCGTTCTGACATTGCACCACGATCCCGCTTGGCAGGTGGGTCATGCGGATGGCCGTCTCGACTTTATTCACGTTCTGGCCGCCGGCGCCGCCGGCGCGAAAGGTGTCGATCCTGAGATCCTTGTCTTCGATCACGAGGTCGATCTCGTCATCCACTTCCGGATAGACGAACACCGAGGCAAAGGAGGTATGTCGACGCTTGTTCGCGTCGAAGGGCGAAATGCGTACTAATCGGTGTACGCCGGCTTCGGCCTTGAGATAGCCATAGGCATAGGGCCCTGTGATGGATAACGTCACGCTTTTGATTCCGGCTTCTTCACCGGGGAGCAGATCCAACGTTTCGATCTTGAATTTCTTACTTTCGGCCCAGCGGAGGTACATGCGGAGCAGCATCTGCGCCCAATCCTGCGACTCCGTTCCTCCGGCGCCTGGGTGGATCGCCACAATCGCATTGTTCGGGTCCAGTTCGCCAGAAAGGAGCAGTTCCAGCCGCAGGGCTGCGAGTTTCGGCTCAAATTGGTCTAGCTCGGCGTTGAGTTCCTTGAGGAGCCCGGCGTCGCTGCTTTCTTCCGCCAATTCCAACAGCGCGCCCAGATCGCTCATTTTTCCATCGATCTCACGCCACAACTGTAGCTCGCGTTCGATCGAGGATTTCTTTCGGCTGATCTTGGCGGCTTTTTGCGCGTGATTCCAAAAGTCAGGCTGCGACGTCTGCTCGTCCAGATGTGCTAACTCGGTTGTCATGCGAGCGAAGTCAAAGATGCCCCCGTAGTTCCGCAACTTGCTCTGCGACGGCCCGAAGGCGACTCCGTACTTCATCCAACATGCAGCGATCCTTTCAGCTTAAATCGGTGTGGCCGCCACGGTGTCCGGTTCAGGTTCCTTGGTGCGGAAATAGCTGAACAGGCACAACAGCGCGCAGATTATAGCACAGCCGTAGGCAAAGACATCCCCGTGGCGGCTGTAAAACGTGTGAGGGCGCCAGGCTTGGATTGTGGCCCGGACGGCCTGTTCCGTGAAGATCGGTGTCGTGTCGAGGATGTGTCCGAACGGATCGATGAAGCCGGAAATGCCGGTGTTGGCCGAACGGGCAAAGGCCAAATGATTTTCCACCGAACGGAACACCACCATGGCGAAATGTTGTGAGGGCGCAGCCGAACGCCCGAACCAGGCATCGTTCGTGATCGTCACCATGAATTCCGCCCCGTTTGCAGCGAATTGCCGCACCAGATCAGGGAAGATCACTTCGTAGCAGATCGCGACGCCGAATTTGACCGGTCGCGGCGAGGTTCCTGCCGCATCTGGCTGAGGTGTCACCGTCATAATCGTCGGGCCTGGTCCCGCTTCGAAGTCGCCGATGCCTTCGACCAATTTGTCGAGGAAGAACAGGAGCGAGGATTTCAAGGGGATATATTCCCCGAAGGGCACCAGATGTTGTTTGTCGTAGCGACCGAGAAGCTGGCCATCCGGTGCGAGGAGATAGGCGCTGTTCAATAAATACGGCTTCCGATCGGGGTAGAAACGGATGGAGGGACTTCCGAACAAGATGGGCGCTTGCGCGTGGTAGGCGAGCGCGATGAGATGCAGCTGATAGATCGGCTCACGCTCGAAGAGGAACGGGGTCGCAGCCTCGGGCCAGATCACCAAATCAGTGGTGCGACCGAGTTGCCCCGTCAGCCGGTCGAACCGCGCGAGGGTTTCCTCCCGATAGGCGGTATCCCACTTTGCCGCCTGATCGACGTTTGGCTGCACTACCCCCACGCGGAGGGAGGAGCGAGGAATATGAGAAAAAGATCCCTCCTCCAACGTTCGAAGGCCATATTCCCATGAGAGCCCCACCAGTAAGGCGGTCATCGCCACGAGTTCCCATGGCAGTTTTGCCGGGCGAAACTTTCGGAGCAGTGGCATCAGCCAGGACAGTAATTCGGCCAGCGCGACATTGACGAGCACAATGAGAAACGAGACGCCATAGACCCCCATGTGATCCGCAATCTGAATGATCTCGATCTGACGATATTGCGAATAGCCGAGGAGTCCCCAGGGCATTCCGCTCAGCGCATAGGTCCTGATCAGTTCGAGGCTGACCCATAAGCAGGGGACGGCAAAGAGTCCATAGCGGGGAATCAGGGTGCGAAACCACACGGCTCCGGCAGCATAGACGGCGACATAGAGGCCCAGATAGATGGTGAGCAGCAACATGATCCCGTAGCTGATCACCAGCGGGACCTTGCCATAGGTGTTCATGGTGGTGACCACCCAGGCCATCAGGCCGGTAAAGGCAATCGTGCCGGAGAGCCAGCCGATCCAGAACGCTTGAGTTTTGGTCTTGCCGTCCAATGCCCAATGCAACGGCACGAGGGCAATCCAGGCCAACAGACCGAGGTCATAGTTCGGGAAGCTCAGCGGGAGGAACAGCCCGCTCGCGCCGGCAAGGACGAGTGAACGGGCGAGGGAATGGGTCATGAACCGCACCTTAGCGAAAGCCGTGGAGGGATGCAACTTCCGGTGAGGGGAGGATCCGTGCGCTTGGGTGCCAAGGCTTGACTGGCACGGATCGGGGGCATATCGTATCGGAGTGGGGGGAGCTTAACGCCCCGAGGGAATATGGTTCATCAGGGGATCGAGCGTTGGGATGGTGTGCAAGCCCAGCTTGACTGGGAAGCCTAAAGTCCCGCCGAGATTTCCGCCGTACCTATGCTGTCCTCGGTAGGTGCGCGCTCCTCCCACCCTAACAGGATGCAGGATGCTGAAAACGTCCGCCAAGCCAGGCAACCGTGAGCGATGAACTATGAACTATGAACGAGGAGACTAACTCTCATTGCAGCATTCATCGTTCAGAGTTCACAGTTGCGTATTTGCTGCGGCCTTGCGGGACGGCCATTTTGAGCATTCTGCGGGAATGTTTTCCTGTTGCGCCACACGTGCCTGCCAGTGCATGTCCTCACGCAGACAGGCGGATGCTCGAAGTTCTCGTGTGCCACAACAGTTTTTCCGCAGCCTGCTAATCTCTCGCGCATCCCTGTTTGTGGTTTTCCCCAGCTCTCTACCACGTCCTGGCCAATGTCACTGAGGGTTTGCCGAGCCTCTCAATCTGTGTACAATGCGATCATTTTCGTCACGTTCACTTGTGAGAGGATGAATGGCCAAGCGCAAGTCTCCCACATCGATTCCAACGCCTGCATCTCCATCTCCGTTTAAAGCTGCCCCTCAACCGCCATTGTCCAAGAAAGCCGTGCTCTCCGTTGCCAAGGCAGTGACGGCAGTGGAAATGGGCGCCCGGCAGCGGGAAATTTCCGTCTCCGAGTTCTTCACGAAAAACCGGCATCTCCTCGGGTTCGACAACCCGCGTAAAGCGCTGCTGACTTGCGTGAAGGAAGCGGTAGACAATGCATTGGATGCCTGTGAGGAAGCCGGAATTCTTCCTGAGGTCACGGTGCAACTGGAAGTCGTGGCAATCGGATCTTCGGCTCTCCCACCCGCAAGTCAGGCCACTCGCTTCCGGATTACCGTCACGGACAACGGCCCGGGGATTGTTCGGCAGCAGATCCCACGGGTCTTTGCCAAGCTCTTGTATGGCTCCAAGTTTCATCGCCTGCGGATGAGCCGCGGCCAGCAGGGGATCGGCATTTCCGCGGCAGGGATGTATGGCCAACTCACGACGGGCAAACCGGTGAAGATCATCTCTCGTACCGGTCGCAAAGCCCCGGCCCATTACTTCGAAGTGCAGATCGACACGAAGAAAAACGAACCGCTGGTCCATGAGAACAAGCAGATTGAATGGGATCGGCCACAAGGCACGCAGGTGGCGATCGAAGTCGAAGGCCGTTATCAGAAGGGCCGCGCTTCGGTGGATGAATATCTCGAGCAGACCTCCATTGCCAATCCGCATGTGAGGCTCATCTATCACACGCCGGAAGGCGAGACGAAGGACTATCCCCGCGCCTATCACGAACTGCCTCCCTCGCCGAAAGAGATCAAGCCGCATCCCTACGGCATCGAGTTCGGGATGCTCCTCAAGATGCTCCAGGAGAGCAAGAGTCAGACCCTTTCGAATTTTCTGTCGAGCGAATTTTGCCGGGTGCCGCTTGCGCTTGCGGATGAGATCTGTGTCGCCGCGAAGGTTTCGCCCAAGGCGAAGCCCCGGGATATTCGCGGCGCAATGGCCGAAACGCTCTATCGCACCATTCAAGCGACGAAGATCATGGCCCCGCCGACCAACTGTCTTTCGCCGATCGGCGAGCAGGCGATTCTTTCCGGCCTCTATAAACAGATCAAAGGGGAGTTCTATACAGCCGTGAGTCGGCCGCCCTCTGTGTATCGTGGCAATCCCTTCATCATTGAAGCGGGATTGGCCTACGGGAAAGCGCCGGACAGCGTGACAAAGCCTGAGAAGCCGGCTGTGCCATTGGCAGAAGGGGAGCAGGAGGAGGGAGACTCCGAGCTCGCCCGCGTGATTCGTTATGCCAACCGGGTTCCGCTACTTTATCAACAATCCTCCTGCGCCACCTTCAAAGCGGTGCTTGCCACGACCTGGCGCAATTACGGGATCACTCAGTCGCGCGGGGCTCTGCCGGCCGGACCGATGGTCATCTTCGTGCATATTGCGTCCGTCTGGGTGCCCTTCACGAGCGAGTCGAAAGAAGCGATTGCGGAGTACGACGAGATCCATAAGGAAATCACTCTGGCGCTCCGCGAATGCGGGCGGCGGCTCGGACTCTTTTTGCGCCGGCGCGAACGGGCGGCGAGCGAGTTCCGGCGGCGCAATATTTTCGAACTCTATATCGAAGAAGTCGTCGCCGCCTGCAACAGGCTGAAGGGCGGGACGTTGCCCACGGAGAAGCTGAAAGCCCAGCTGCAGAAGATCGCTGCTTCACGGACCGGCGGCATCAAGACCGATGAAACGCTGGGCAAGACCGGCGCAGGACCGGAAGGCCTGCCTCATTCCATCATTGTCACAGCAGAGGGGATTGAAGGGGAGGCGCCGGCCATCGCCGTTCCAGCCGTCATT
>JAPLLI010000258.1 GCA_026387615.1 Nitrospirota bacterium | reverse complement strand
CCCTCATTACTGAGTTCAATCGACGTGGCCTCCACTATGCGTTAGCCGGGGGGTGGGCCTACAGTGCGCTCGTTGAACCACGCGCCACGACGGACATCGATTTGCTCATGCTCATCGAGCAGCCCACCCGTGAAGGCATCGAATCCCTGCTCGCATCCCAGTTCGATTCGACCGTGGTTCATTCTGCTCCCATGGTGTTCCAGGGGATTTCAATTTGGCGCGCGGTGGGCATTCGCGGTGGCCAAGATGTGGTCGTCGATATTCTGTTGGCGGACTCGGATTATCTTAAGACGGCGCTCTCTCGTCGGCGGATGATTGTCTTCGGCGAACTTGATGTGCCGATTCTGGCGATAGAGGATTTGATTGTACTGAAGATTCTGGCCGGTCGCCTTCAAGATCAAGCGGATCTCGAAAAAATCCTGGCTCGCCAGGCTGAGCTTCAGGTGGACTGGAGCTATGTCGAGGGATGGAAGGCTAAACTGAATCTTCGCGGGTAAGGACTTCTGGCGCAAAGTTGAATCTGTGCTGATCGCTGACTGCTGACAGCTTTCCTGCCTATTTTTGCGAGTACCACCGATAGCCCTGGTTCTCCGAGAAGCTGGCTTTCGGGGCTCCGCCTGGCTTTTCCAGCAACAAGACTTTGAAGTCGATGAGGCCGAACCAGGCTGGATCTGCTACGTCGTGATAGTGGCAGCCGTGGAGTTTGGGGAGGATGTCGCCCAGCGCCTGTTGCAATTCCTTCTCCGTATAGGCCCGCACAGGGAAGGGTTTGTGCATGGCCTGGCAGAAGCGTTGAATGGTATAGGCTGCGCCGGTGCAGAGCACTTTGGTGTCCGGTTTGATGGCGAGGAATTGGGGTAGGGAGAGATAGCGCTCCTGGAAGCCGAGCCAACGCACGGCTTGGCGCAGATGGCTATATTGGACTTCGTACTCTGTATGGCCTGGCAGCTTGACCGGCGCAGGCCAGCCTTCTTCGATGCCGAACTCCGTGAGGAAGGCCCTGCCGCCCGGCTTCAAGACGCGCCAGAGTTCCGCCACGAAGCGAAAGGGGCCCAGGTTGAAGATCACGTCTTCCGGCAGGTCCTGGCCCAGCGGCAGTCGCACTCGTCTGATCCAATCCAACGCTTCCTGATGCTGCGGCGTGTCGCCTGTTCCCTCTTGGAGTTCTTTCCTGGTCAGCTTCACCGGCGTCATGTCGGCCATGTTCTCGTTGTCGATGACGAGGTCGACGGAATTGTCCTTGAAGGGCAACCATTCGCCGTTGGCGCGGGTGCCGATGCCGCTCCAGCCTCCGGCCTTGGCGCGGGTGACTTGCAGCTTGAGGAAGGGCTGGGTGATGTCGAGGGAGATGTACCGGATGGTCTGTTTTTCGAAGGGCAGGAGTTCTTTGCCCAACTCACGGGCGAGGTAGCCGAGCCCTCCGCCCACTTCCACGATGACGTGGGGTTTAGGATTGAACCAGCCCAGCTTCCGCAATTGCTTCATGAGGAGCCGGCCATAGGTCAAGCCGTTGAGGGTCTCGTTCGGCTCCCGGAACAGATGCGAGACGGTGGTTTCGATCAGGTCGAAGTGTTCGTCATCTTCGCCGCTGTCGGTCAGCTCGTGGTGATGAAAGTCTTCGAGATGCGCTTCTCCTTCGAACCCTTCCTGCCCTGACCAGCCTTCACGGATTTGCTGGAGGAGGAGATCCCACTTGGCCTTGTGGCGGTGTCCGCCCGGGGGCTCTGTGCCGAAGTAGCAGAGGGAATAGGTGGGAAGGGACCAATGCTCCAGATGCCATTGGCCCGGCTGTCCGTCCGGTCCGCAGACCTTCGTGCCGTATTTTTCGACCAGCGCTGCGACCGATGTGTGGCCGTTCATGGCCTGGAGCATCTCCAGGCCGGTGCCATTCAGTCGCACGATCGGCAGGTTGTCATCCAGGGGGGCGAACCACCATTCGTCTTCGTGGTGTTGATAGGCGACGAGGTCGGGGATGTGCCAAGCCAGGAGACTGAGGGTCTCTCCGGTGAGGCTGAGCGGTTGATGTGCGGCGACAGTTGGTTTCATGATTGGCAGGGTGCTGAAAAAGACCGCCAGCGGCGTTCTCGCTTCACGAAGAGGCTCAACGTACCGCAAGGGTACGCCTCG
>JAPLLI010000144.1 GCA_026387615.1 Nitrospirota bacterium | reverse complement strand
GAATGGAACGATGGCCATCAGTCCGTCTATCCTGTCCGGTATCTTCGTCAGCAATGTCCCTGCGCGGCCTGTGTAGACGAATGGTCCGGCGAAAGGCGTTTGCAGCCGGACGATGTGCCGATCGTGATTATGCTGCAGGATGTGCAACCGGTCGGACGATATGCGCTGCAATTCACGTGGAGCGACGGTCACGATACCGGCATTTACTCCTATGCCCTTCTTCGGCGGATCTGTCAGTGCAATGTCTGTCAGCCGGTGAAGCCTGTTGAACCAAGGAGCCGACGGTTGTTGTGAGGAAATTCGTTGGCAGATTCAGTCTCAGGGTCTGCTGCTGGGTGCAGCGGCTCCTGGGCGTTGATCTGCTGCGGCGCGCTGGATGGGCGGCCCTCTGTGTGCTACTCGCCATGGGATCGGCTGTCAGTTGCAGTGGGATGCCGATAGAAGAGCAAGCGCGCCATGTGCGAGCCAATGAGTTGCTGTTTCATCAGTTGACCTCCGAGGCGTTTATCGTGGCCTGGGGGCCTCCGTCCTATCAGCGTACCGAGTTCATGCAGTTTTTCGGCACGGAAGACGATTCGCTGACTCCACGGTCAAGGTTGGCGAGCGGAGAGTCGCCACGAGGGTGGAAGGGCCATTTTGAGTCAGGTGAGGGGCTTTTTCTCGCCTATCCTGATCAGGGGTGGTTGGTCGTGTTTCTTGAGAAACGATTGATCTATCGCGAAGCGCTGACCGCGGCGCAGCTTCATGCCTTGGGACGGAGTTGGCAGTATGAAGACAGGTTTCGCTCCAGGCTGGAAGTGCCGGCCACTCCATAATGTGATGCCTCTTGTAGGTCTTCTGTGACTCAGCATCCTCTGAATCTGCTCATGGTTTCTTCTGAGGCGGTCCCCTATGCCAAGACAGGCGGACTTGCTGACGTCGCTGGCGCGCTACCGCTGGAGTTGGCGAAGCTTGGTCATGATGTCATTCTTGTGCTCCCGCGCTATCGCTGCGTGCGTGAGGCTGGCCGATCTTTTCGTCCCGTTTGTCGGATAACGGTACCGACCCTTCAGGGGCCCGTCGAGACGTTGATTGAGGAAGATGTCATTGCCGTCGATCGTGGACGGGTGCGGGTATGGACCATTCAGCACGAAGCTTTCTTCGATCGATCGGGGCTGTATCAAGCTCAGGGGCTGGACTACCAGGATAATCTCGACCGGTTTGCATTTTTCTGCCGCGCGACGATCGAGGTGATGGTCTATCTGCGAACCGCATGCCAATGGCCGACACATCTTCTTCATCTCCATGATTGGCAGGCCGCGCTTTGTGCGGTCTATCTCAAGACCATCGCGCGGGATCGGCAGGAGGTCCAGGGGGCGCGTACGGTCTTGACCTTGCACAATGTGGGGTATCAAGGCCTTTTCCCTGGCAAACAATTCGAGAACACTGGTCTGCCTCCATCAGTATTTACTCCGGCGGGTCTTGAGTATTACGGTTCGGTGAATTTACTGAAGGGCGGGATTGTGTTCGCTGATTATGTGACGACGGTCAGCCCGACCTATGCGCGAGAAATTCTGACGCCGGCATGTGGTTTCGGGCTGGAGGGGGTGTTGCGTAATCGGGAGGACCGGCTCCTGGGTATTCTGAATGGCATCGATACGGATCGATGGAATCCGGCAACGGATCCCTATCTTCCGGCGAAGTATTCCGCGGCCGATCGCTCAGGGAAACAGCGGTGTAAACAGGCGCTCCAGCGTGAATTTGGGCTGCCTGAGACATCGGCTCCGCTTCTCAGCGTGATTGCCAGGCTGACGTCGCAGAAGGGCTTGGATCTTGTGGCGGCTATTATTCCTGAATTGGTGGCGATGGATCTGCAGCTGGTGATCTTGGGCACAGGCGAGCCAGAACTCGAAGCCGAGTTTCAGGCGCTGCAGGCACGGTATCCTCATCGTCTGGGGCTTCGTATCGGGTTCGATGAGGGACTCGCGCATCGCATTGAAGGCGGAGCGGATGTTTTTCTGATGCCGTCGCGGTATGAGCCTTGCGGGCTTAGCCAACTCTATAGTCTGCGCTATGGAACGGTTCCCGTCGTGAGAAAAACCGGCGGGTTGGCCGATACGGTCGTCCCGCTGGCGGCGCAGGCGGGGCAGAGAGAGCGGGCGACAGGGTTTCATGTTGAAGCGGATGCAGCGGAGGCACTGTTGGCCGTATTGCGCCGAACTGTGGCGCTGTATCAGGATCGATCGGCGTGGGGGCAGTTGGTTGAGGCAGGGATGAATGCGGATGTGTCCTGGGCTCGCTCCGCAAGCGAGTATGACAGACTCTTTGTGTCGTTAGTCCTGGAAGAGTCGCCGCCTGCGCTGTAAGGGACTCACGGGAATATCCGTGCAGCTATCACATGCGTCGTAGGGAGAGCGAAGGGGTCGCGAGGTGACAAGCTAGGGACGATGAAGCGTGACTTCAATGTAGGTCGTTTCCAGCTCAGCAAGCAGGGCCTTTGCCTGCAGATTGTAGTAGGCATACTCTGATTGGGGTTGGTAGCTGAGGACGGTTTTGAGGAGGTCTTTGGCTACATCAAGATATCCTGCCTGCATGGCAGCGGAGCCGGCTCGCAAGGAGCAGGCGGCAGCCATGGCTTTGACGTCCACCGCAAATCTGGCTGCGGGAGCTGGTACGAGCTTTTCGATCTTTCCCGGTAGGGGGAGAGTCGTGGCCATCGGAGTGAGGGCCTGATTAACCGCGTTTGTCAGGGTCAGGGCGTCGGCCCTCAACTGATTGTTGTCAGTACTGGCCTGGCAATGAGCGTAAGTGTTCCAGAGGCCCATGAAATTTCCGTTGTCGATAGGCGCCGTCTGTAGGGGCTGACCAGTTTGGCAGCCAGTCACTGAAATCAGGATACCAACTAATATCAATCGAACGTGCTTCATGCTACCCCAGGTTGTGATCTGTCTTGCTTGATATATGCCGTGATCTTTCATATTACTGATATGGCTATGCAATTGATGGGCCAAATATTGCACGCGTAACATATTAATTTCAAACTAAAAAATGTCTACGGTGAGGCAATCGATGTGTTGCAGATAACGCACTGTGGTGTTTTTGGCACGGATAAAGAGTTGGCTACGAATTGAAGATGTGGACGAGGACTCCGGTTCTGGTCGTGGAGTTGGTTTTTCGCATGATGTGCTTGATATGTTCTTTTACGGTCTGCTCGGTAATCTGCAGAACGTTGGCGATTTCTTTGTTGGTCCAACCCTTTGCCAGGTGTTCAACGACGGACTGTTCACGGTTGGTTAGTTGAAACTTTTCCTTGGCTTGGCCGGTAGTACGTTTCTGTCGCCTGGCTAACTTTTCTAATGTGACGACGAGTCTCGCATGCAGAACTCCGCCTTGGTCTGGAAGCCCGAATCCCCGTAACAGGATTGGCTCATCGGGATTACCTGCTACGCGTTTGATCTCGAACTGTTCCCAATCCTTTGCTTCAGTTCGGACCTGGAGTGCTGCAATGATTTCCGTGCAGAGCTCGGTCAGAGCAGTCGGCAGGACTCCATGTGCCGATTTCAGACCCTCCCCGCCATGTTCTACTGCATTAATCTGCTTTGATAGCTCTGCAGCCTGGTGATTCATATGGAGGAGCTGCATGGACGAAGAGAGGATAACAATCCCTGCGCCCGCTCGTTGATCGGCGAAGCTTTCTGCTGGATCTGCTAGGGGCGATGAATTGCTCATGGCTGAGATGGGGGAATGCGTTC
>JAPLLI010000052.1 GCA_026387615.1 Nitrospirota bacterium | reverse complement strand
ATCACACGCGCAGACTCGACGGTGCCATGCGCGGCAAAGAGGGTGGTGAGCTGTGATTCAGTTGCCGCATAGGGCAACCCGCCGACATAAAGTTTTGAACCCATGGGGGTTCCTCCTTCTGAAATTGATATTGTCTGCGACGCGAGAACGAATACACGAGGGGAAGGAACGGGCCGAAGACGCGAACAATGGAGCGGCTTGGGTCGAACTTCCGATCAGATTCTCGGCAACAACAACATCGGTGATGGGCCGTTCTATTTGCTGTGTCATGCGAGGCCCGCCGCATGAGACAACGAGATCCTAACAGAAGGATCCAGGAAAAGCTATAGGTGATGTCTTCCTGAGTTTCGTGCGCGGCTGCGGGTGGGCGATGCGGGAGATTGTCGGCTGGCGTGCAGGTCAGCCATCCGTCCTAGACGTCGGCATTGCCGGTGGGCCCTGGCCCGTGCCAAATGAGATAGGGGGGCTTTTTCATGGTGTCCGCCGAGCGAGGGTAGAGCCGTTGGGCATAGTTGTAGGCGTCCTCTTGTGCGACGAGGCAGGTGGCGGCGTCGAGATGGTTGGAGACGACGCGGAAGGAGCCTCGGTCATCGGCTTCGATGGTTGCCATGTAGAGGGCGCAAGAAAAGCTGCCTTCTTTTGAGCAGGCCGTGCTGATCAAGAGATGGGACCCGTCGGGAAAGGTCATGATCGGGTCTAAGTTCGTGCGGCCCATGGATAGTTCTTCTCCGTGCTGTGCGTGAGGTTAGGCTGGCTGGTTCGCGTAGGGCGTGACATAGAGTCTGAGGAGATGCCCTTCCCATTCGGTTCCTTCAAGGGCGCCCACAGCGCTCAAGGCCTGATCGCCGGACCCCATTTCGACAAAACCATACCCGGCGGACTTTCCCGTATGTTTGAATCGGACCACGTAGGCCCTGGCGACCAGGCCATAGGAGGCGAAAAGGCCGCGTAGCTCGCAGTCTGAGATCTTGTCCGAGAGTCCGCCCACATACAGGACCCGCTTCCCCATCGAGATTCCCTTCCTGCCAGGTTAGCTTGTCCGCGTGAGCGGGTCTTCGACGTACGAGCCTGTCCGCAATGATGTCGCAAGTCCCACTGAGTACAGCCCGAGGATGAGCCACTTCGAGGGATCAAAATGGTACCAGTTTGGACCGTTTCGGTAGTCGGTCGGGTACATGTGATGGTAGTTGTGATACCCCTCGCCAAAGGTGATGAGGGAGACCAACCAGCTATTCCGGCTGGAGTCGGACGTCCCATGTGGTTGCTGCCCCCACAGATGACAGACGGAGTTGATGCAAAAGGTCGAGTTGAGCACGGCGAATGTGCGTCCCACGCCGGCGAGGAGAAAACAGCCGACGCCCCCCATGAGGCCGTTGTGGAGAAAGCCGATGAGAAATGTGCCGGCGAGGCCCGTGAGGACCAGGAGCGGGTAATGTTGATGTTGCCAGATTGCGACGGGGTCGTTCGCGACGCGGGTCGCGTATTTGGGGTCGGCGTATTGATCCGGGGTAAAGAGCCATCCGCAGTGGCTGTGCCAGAATCCCAGCTGCGCATTGTAGGGATCTTTCTCCTCATCGCAATGGGCGTGATGACGCAGGTGGTCTGACGCCCATTTGATTGCAGAGTTCTGCAAGGCCCAAGCCCCCGCGATTAAGAGCGCTCCCTTGACCCAATTCGGGCAGTCGAAACTTCGATGGGCCATCAGGCGATGGTAGCCGACCGTAATGCCGAGTCCGCTGACGACATAGAGCAGGCCGAAGAGCGACCAGTCCAGCCAGCTGTAGTGATAGAGGTACCCATAGAGGGGGACTCCGATCATAGCACCCATGGCAATGGCGCAAAAAAGAATAATGGTCCAGATTTTGTTGTATCGTCGGCTGATCGCGATCGGTACGCCCGTGGGGGTCATGGCGATCGTTGGTGATCGAGGGGTCATGCGTTCTGGTGCTCTCTGGCTCATAGGCCTCTTATCCTGGGGGATTCGTATTCCGGCTTCGGGTCGCCATCATTATACGCGGCATTTCGATTCGATCAAGGTCTATGCCGTCACTCAGTATCAGCCGATCGTGCGATCGGACATGCACGAGTGCCGTAGGGGCCGGTGCGGCACCCTTGCTGAAAGGACCTCTGTGCGGAGCAGGGCGGAAACTAGAGCATCGATCGCGCAGAATCTAGGAGGGAGGGAATGAGGGCGCGAGGGATAGAGTAGTGACCGGACTTCATCTGGGGATTACCATACCACAGTCCCGTGAGGATAGCGAAGCGGTCAGGCGATCATAGCTTGCCGGGCCAATATCGGACGGGGAGTGGTTTCTCCGTAGGGATTCGAGTTGCGCGCTGTTTGTCGAGGAAGTTGACGCCGGAAAGGGCTTGCTGTACGATGATTTTTACATCGTAGTCGCAGTAGTCCGGCGGCGCGGCTGTATACACCATAACGGACTTCGCGATCGCATCGCGACCAGGTCCTGTCGGAGTTGATGCCTTCCTGGTTTCTCTCTCCTCGGCTCTCTGATCCCGTCTTAATGCGATCACACTGAAAGGATTGCGCAGTGCACACCTCTGCTCACACGAGTTTTCATACCCTTGGTTTGTCTGAACCGCTCTTGCGGGATTTAACGGCGGCCGGCTTGCTGGTTCCCACTCCCATTCAAGCTCAGGCCATTCCCCCAGCCCTTGAAGGCCGGGACGTGATCGGTTGTGCGCAAACCGGCACGGGAAAGACTGCGGCGTTTGTGATCCCCATAATCGAACGTCTCGCGGTTCTGCCGAAAGGGCATCCGCAGGCCTTGATTCTTGCGCCGACGCGGGAACTGGCATTGCAAATTTTCGGTTCGATCGAAAAACTCGGTCGAAGCCACAACATCTCCGCGACGGTCATCGTCGGGGGAAGCGACATGCAGGCGCAGATCAGAGGCTTGCGTCAGCGGCCCGACATCTTGGTTGCCACACCGGGGCGGTTGCTGGACCATATGTGGAATGGGACGGTTAATATGCTTCCCATTAAAATCCTGGTGCTTGACGAAGCCGACCGGATGCTCGACATGGGGTTTGCGCCACAGATCAATCAAATTCTTGACGCGTTGCCGTTGGAGCGACAGACGTTGCTCTTTTCCGCCACGCTTCCGACGGATGTGGCTCGTCTGGTTCAGGCGAGCCTGAAGGATGCCGTTCGCGTGATGGTGACGCCTCCTTCGACGACGGCGGAGGGTGTGACTCAGGCGGTGTACCATACGGCCTCCCATGAGAAGACGGATTTGTTAGTGGCGTTGCTGGGAGTCGAGCGGGGAACGGTCCTGGTCTTCGCTCGGACCAAGAGTCGGGTCGATCGGCTCGGGCAAACGCTTGAGCAGGGCGGGCACCGTGTTGCGGTTATCCATGGAGACCTGACGTTGCCCCAGCGCCTCCGTGCGCTTGATGGATTTAAGCGCGGGCAGGTCAGGATCCTGGTCGCGACGGATGTCGCAGCCCGCGGGATTGACGTGGCGAATATCGGCCATGTGGTGAA
>JAPLLI010000275.1 GCA_026387615.1 Nitrospirota bacterium | reverse complement strand
GGGCAGGGGCTGCTGGCCAAGCGGATGAAGAAGCCGCGCATCATCGCGGAGACCGGCGCAGGACAACATGGGGTGGCGACCGCGACCGTGGCGGCCATGTTCGGGCTGCAATGTGAAATTTACATGGGGACCGAAGACATGGAGCGCCAGGCGCTGAACGTCTTCCGGATGCGATTACTCGGCTCGACGGTGACAGGGGTTGACTCAGGAAGCCGCACGCTGAAGGATGCCATCAGCGAAGCCATGAGGGACTGGACAACAAATGTCCGTACGACTCACTATATTCTCGGCTCAGTGCTCGGCGCCCATCCCTATCCGATGATGATCCGTGATTTTCAATCCATCATCGGGCGCGAAACCAGGCGGCAGATCCTGGCGGCAGAAGGTAAGTTGCCTGATTGCCTGATTGCCTGTGTCGGGGGCGGCAGCAACGCCATGGGACTCTTCTATGCCTTTATCAAGGACAAGAAGGTGCAGATGATCGGCGTCGAAGCGGGAGGCCTGGGGGTCGCGAGCGGCAAACATGCAGCCCGCTTTGAAGGGGGGAAGCCAGGGGTCTTACAGGGTACCAGGACCTACCTGCTCCAGGACGACGACGGACAAATCAATCTCACCCACTCCGTGTCAGCCGGGCTGGATTATGCCGCAGTCGGTCCCGAGCACAGTTATTTGCGGGATCAAGGCAGGGCCTCCTATACCTCTGTGACCGACGACGAAGCCATGGCCGCGTTCGATTTGCTGGCGAGAGAAGAGGGGATCATGCCGGCTCTTGAAAGCGCCCATGCCATTGCCCATACGATCAAGGTGGCGCCCACGATGAAGAAGAGCCAGATCCTGGTCGTGAATCTCTCGGGCCGCGGCGATAAGGATGTCCAACAGGTCGCCAAGATGCGGGGGATCACATTGTGATAACCAGACTGGACCGTACCTTTACAGAGCTTAAACGAAAAGGCGAGCAGGCGCTCATTGCCTATGTGATGGCTGGCGATCCCTCACTGCAAGTGACCGAAGAGCTGGTCGTGGAGCTGGAGCGGGCCGGGGCCGATATCATCGAGCTGGGTGTCCCGTTTTCCGATCCCATTGCCGATGGTCCCGTGATTCAGCAGGCGGCAGAACGGGCTTTGCGCAGCAAGACCTCGCTACGCACGATCCTTCCCATGGTCATGCGCCTGAGAACCAGGACTCAAATCCCGCTGGTCTTGATGGCCTACTACAATAACATTCACGCGTTTGGCCCGGAACGGTTTTGCCATGAAGCGGCCCAGGCCGGTGTTGACGGGCTGATCGTGCCGGACATGCCGCCGGATGAAGCAGGTCCGCTCAAGGGGCCAGCCGCTGCAGCAGGGCTGCAACTGATATTCCTGCTTGCTCCCACGAGCACGGCGGACAGACGAACCTTTGTGGCCCGCCAGTCACAGGGATTTATCTATTACGTGTCGCTCACCGGGATTACCGGCGCGAAATTGCTGAACGTGGCTGATGTAGGGAAGAACGTCGAGAAGATCAGGAAAGTGACGAAAGTTCCGGTCGCAGTTGGATTTGGGGTTGCGACGCCGGAGGATGCGGCTAATGTCGCAGCCATTGCCGATGGAGTGATCGTCGGGAGCGCGATCGTGAAAAAGATGGCAGCCTATCAGCAGAAACCGGAGATGGTGACGCAGGTGGTAGAATTCGTCCGCTCGTTGAAAACCGCTATGAAGGCGACTCAGGTAAACTCCCGCTAAATCTCTGGCTCAACCAGAGATTTCCTCGTTCATCGCTCATCATTCATCGTTTTCAGGCTGGTGCAACTTTTTCAGCGCCAGGCTCAGACGATCTGACCATCCTGCATATGGATGATTCTATCCGCTTGGGCCGAGAGCTTATCGTTATGGGTGACGATCACGAAGGTCGTCCCGCGTGTTTTGTTCAGTTCGCGCATCATGGCAAAGAGCGCATCGCCCGTATGGGTATCCAGATTTCCTGTCGGCTCATCAGCCAAGACCAGATCGGGCTTCTGCAAGAGGGCTCGTGCGACTGCCACCCGCTGCTGCTCACCACCGGACAATTCACCGGGCTTATGATGTAACCGCGCTCCCAGCCCGACTTCCTCCAACAGGGCGATGGCCTCCGCTTCCACGTCCACTTGTTGCCGTCGCTGGATCAGGGCCGGCATGCAGGCATTCTCGAGGGCGGTGAACTCCGGCAGGAGGTGATGAAATTGAAAGACAAATCCGATACGTCGATTCCGGAACTCTGCCTGCTCGCTCTCCGACAGTTGAAACATATCCTGCCCGTCGAAGTGGACCGTCCCTTTGGTGGGCCGGTCGAGCGTGCCGATAATCTGGAGCAATGTGCTCTTGCCTGCCCCAGATGCTCCGATGACGGCAATCAACTCGCCCCGCTGAATCTGGAGATTGACCCCATTCAGCACCGTGAGGGTCTGTCCGCCCATCGGGAACGATTTATAGAGATCAGTGACAGTGATCACGGCAGCGCTCCAGGATGAATAACATGTGTCGGATGGCGTGGCATGGTCATTCGTAGCGGAGCGCGGCCACCGGTTCGAGCTTGGCGGCCTGGAGCGAGGGGTAGACCGTGGCGGCAAAGCTGATCAGGATGGCGGAACCAGCGACCAGGAGGACATCCATCGCTTGAACATGGACGGGGATGCGCGAGATGTAATAGACCGTGGGGTCGAAGGTCCAAAAGGTCTGGATCAGCCAGAGGAAGGCATAGCCGAGCGGAATGCCGATGGCGGTTCCTGACAGGCCGATGATCAATCCGTTCAGCATGAAAATGCGGCGAATACTTTGACGCGTCGCCCCCATGGCTTTGAGGATCGCGATTTCTTTTTGTTTTTCCGTGACGATCATGGTGAGGGTGCTCACGATGTTGAAGGAGGCCACGATCGTGATCAGCACCAACAGGAGAAACATCATCGTCTTCTCGAGCTTGAGCGCCGAGAAGAGATTATGATTCATCTGCATCCAGTCTCGCGCCCCGTAGGCGAAGCCCAGCGACTGTTCCACCGCACGGGCCGTCTCGGTTGCGCGGAAGACATCGGTGACTTTGATCTCAATGCCCGTCACGGTCTTCCCCATGTTGAAAAATTTCTGCGCTTCCGTAATATCGATGTAGGCCAGGGACGAATCGTATTCGTACATGCCGGAGTGAAAGAGGGCGACCACCGCGAAGGTTCTGATCTTGGGCACCATGCCGATGGCGCTGATGGGACCAGCCGGGGGGGAGACGACATTGATCGTATCGCCGACAAAGGCGCCAAGGCGTAGTGCTAGTTCCTTGCCCAGAATGATGCCGGGTCTTTCCGTGTCAACCGCCGGACCGGTCGGGTCGTCTACCGCT
>JAPLLI010000229.1 GCA_026387615.1 Nitrospirota bacterium | reverse complement strand
TGAGTATCAAAAGGAGTCGGTGACTTGCGCGGCCTGCCATGTGCGGGATGGAGTCGTGTATGGACCGTTCGAGGATTCCGCCGCGCCGCATCCGACCAAGTTCGATCCGAACTTTCGCACCGCGCAGGTCTGCCAGCGTTGCCATAACGTGGTGTCCGGGCCGGCCCAGTTCTATAATGTGGGGCCCTGCGGAACCTACGCGGAGTACGAAGGCAAGTTCTTCATGCAGGAGCGGGGCTTCATTTGCCAGAGTTGCCACATGCCTGAAATCGATCGGCCAGTGGCGACGAATAGTCCGATCAGGCGGGGACGACAGCATCTCTGGCGCGGCGGGCATGACCCGGATATGGTGAAACGGGCGGTGGGCGTCCAAGTACGGGCCGATACCGTCTCGCCAAAACCTGGCGAGCGAGTGAATTTTACGCTCACGGTGATCAATGCGGGAGCCGGCCATAAGATTCCGACGGGCGATCCGGACCGGTACTTCACGGTGGAGTTTTCCGTAGAGGACCGGGACGGGCATGTGCTCGATCAGCAGACTTCCGCGATGGGCCGCTGGATCATGTGGCAGCCGGCTATCGTCGAGTTGTATGATAACCGCCTCTTGCCCCTGGCCAGCCGGGAGTACCAGTTTGCGTACCAGCTCCCGGCTCAGGCATAGGGGTTGAAAGTGAAGGCGCGCGTGCAGTACCACATTCTGACTGACAAGCAGCATGAGATGTTGCAGACCCAATATGGGCTGACGGGAAACGATCCCTACCGATTCGTCGTGTATGAGCGGGAGTTTCCCCTATCCGGCGATCTTGCTGCGGCGCTAAGTGAGAGCCATCAGCCGTCAGCTCTCAGCCGTCAGCCGGAACAAACAAGCTGTCCGCTGAAAGCTGATGGCTGATTGCTTAAGAGAAGGAACAATATGACACACCCGTTGCTGATCGATACAGAAACCCTTCAACAGAGCTTGGGCCAGCCAGGTCTGGTGATCCTCGATGTGCGCGGGCGGGCCGCCTACGAATTCGGCGGCCATATCCCCGGGGCGGTGCATTCGACCTGGCACGAGTATAGCGATCCCAAGGCCGTGCCGAAGGGTCTGCTCGATCCCGATCGCGCCAGGCTGGAGCAGAAGATCCGCGCCCTGGGTATCAGCCAGGACAGCGAGGTGGTGATCTATTCCAATCCCTTCGATAACTGGGGCGACGAAGGCCGCATGTTCTGGATGTTGGAATATTTCGGCCACACGAAGCTGCGGATTCTGGACGGAGGGTGGGTCAAGTGGGTGCAGGAAAAACGGCCGTTCGAACATGGCTGCGTGACGCCCAAGCCGGGAACGTTCACGGTCAAGCCGGTGGCTGCTGTGATCGCGAACAAAGATGCGCTGAAGCAACTCGTGAAGCAGCCGCATCCCGGCACCGTGATCCTGGATGCGCGCAGCCTTGAAGAATATCTCGGGAAGGAAGTGTCGGGGATCCCGCGGCCTGGGCACATTCCCGCCGCGATTCATCTGGCCTGGACGGGATTTCTTCAGCCGAACGCCACGCTGAAAGATCTGGTGGTGATCACGGAGAGTCTCGCTGATAAGGGGCTCACACCGGATCAAGAGGTCATCTGTTATTGCACGGGTGGCGTCCGTTCAGCCTGGCTCTATTTCGTTCTGAAGCTCGCCGGTTACGGGAAGGTCCGTAATTACCCGGGATCCTGGTGGGAATGGAGCCGTGATTTTGCCTGTCCGGTGGAAAAAGACGCCAAGGGCTTGCAGCATATCCTGAACGTGGATCCACAAGTGCGACCTTCTTGACAGTAAAAACAGGGCTGTGTAAGGTGAACGAGTCGAGGAAACTACTGATACGATTCACCGGTCGAATGAAACGTAACCACTGAGGAGGACCCCATGAAAATGAGAATCCGAAACGGAGCACTGGTCGTGGCGGCGGTTGCCGCGTTGGTTGGTTTCCCGCTGTTCAGTGGCCTGGCCCTTGCCGACAATAAGCATGTGAGCGAAGCGGTGGAGCATGCCAAGGAAGCGGTGGCGCATGGCAAGCAGGGGCATGCCGACGCCCTGGTGCAACATGCGGAGGGAGCCCTCAAGCATGCCGAGGCGGCAGGCGTGAGGAATCCGCATCTGGACGAAGGCATCAAGCATCTCAAGGAAGCCGTTGCCCATGGCAAGGCCGGTCACGTCGATGTGGCCACCCAACATGCCGAGGGCGCAGTCACCCATTTGTCAGAAGTGAAGTAAGCCGTTCAGTTAGAGTTTCTCGGAACGGGCAGGGGCAACCCTGCCCGTTCTGCTTTAGGAGCCGGATGGTCATGCGAGTCGGATATTTTCAATTCGCGCCACAGTTCGGGGAGGTGTCGCGCAATCTCGACAGAGTTGTGGAGACGCTCGACCAAGCTGACGCGGATCTGATCGTCTTGCCCGAGTTATGTGCGTCCGGGTATCAGTTCGTGTCGCAGCAAGAAGTGCTCGCACTGTCGGAGTCTGTGCCGGATGGCCCCACGACGCAACGGCTGATCGGCCTCGCCAAGCGGCGCAAGATGGTGATTGTCGCCGG
>JAPLLI010000024.1 GCA_026387615.1 Nitrospirota bacterium | reverse complement strand
AGAATTCGCACCTCTTTAATCGGTAGCGTAAAGCCGGTTGGCCGCCCCTTCAAAGCCGGATCGTGCGACAAGGATAACGGCGTCTTGGCCATGCAGATGGGCAGCTGATCCAGCCCCAGCTGCTCCGCCGACTCGATATCCCGTTCTGCTGCTGCGTCGAACGAGACGCCAGAAGCCCCATAGATCTCTGTCGCAATGGTCTGGATCTTTTTCTTAATCGGCCAAGCCACGTCATAGAGATGCCGGAACGATGATGGTTGCTCTGTCGCTCTGGCCACAGCCTGCGCGAGGGCTTCCGCCCCCTTGCCTCCATCGGCCCAATGGGTCGAGACCGCGGCATCCACCGCTCCAACCTCTCTGGACCTCTCACGGACCCATTCCAGCTCAGACACCGGATCGTCCACAAACGCATTGACCGCCACAACCACCGGCACTCCATGGGCCTTCACGTTCGCGATGTGCTGTTCCAAGTTCGCAAAGCCTTTGGCCAAGGCCTCCTGGTTTGGCCCGGTCAGCCCTGCCGGAAGCGGAGTTCCGACCTTGACCGTTCCTCCGCCACCATGAAGCTTGAGGGCACGGAGTGTCGCCACGACCACGGCCACCGCCGGCTTGAACCCTGAGAGACGGCACTTGATGTTGAAGAACTTCTCCGCCCCGAGATCGCTCCCGAATCCGGCTTCCGTCACGACATAGTCGGCACAACGTAGCGCGATGGCATCGGAAATGATTGAACAGTTCCCATGGGCAATATTGCCGAACGGACCCGTATGCACGAAGGCCGGCGTCCCCTCCAGGGTCTGCACCAAATTCGGCAAGAGCGCGTCTCTGAGCAAAACGGCCATGGACCCGGCACAGCCCAGCTCTTCTGCCCGCAGGGCCTTACCACTCGTCGTGAACCCGACGATGATCTGCCCGAGCCTGCGGCGCAAGTCGGCTTGGCTCGATGCGAGCGCAAGCATCGCCATGACTTCTGAGGCTTCCGTGATCACAAACTGGCCTTGGCGGCCGTCCGTCCCCTCTCCGAGCGAGACCTGCCGGAGCGATCGATCGCTGATCCCCAAGGTCCTGGGCCAGGTGATCCGATTCGGATCTATTTGCAGTTCATTTCCGTGAAACATGTGATTGTCGACAAAGGCCGAGAGGAGATTATGGCTGGCGGATACGGCATGGGCATCGCCGGTCAAATGGAGGTTGATCTCTTCCATGGGCAGGACTTGCGCCCTGCCTCCCCCGGTTCCTCCACCTTTGATTCCGAACACCGGTCCCAACGAGGGCTGCCTGAGCGTAACGGCCGTTCGATGGCCGAGGCGGGAAAGGCCCATGGCAAGCCCGATGGACGTGGTCGTTTTGCCTTCCCCGAGCGGGGTTGGGTTAATGGCGGTCACCAGCACATACCGGCCAAGAGGGGCAGCCTGAAGACGCTGAAGGACATCGAGCGAGACTTTCGCCTTCAGCCTTCCATAGGGCAACAGCTCGCTGGCCAGAATACCAAGCTGGTCGGCGACATCCTGAATGGGACGCGCCTTGACTGACCGATTGATCTCAATGTCTGTCATAAGATTGAACCAGGATAGGATCGCGATACCGTCATGGCGCGGGAGTATAACATGGGAGTTGCGGGGATTCAGATTTCCCAAAGGGGGCTGAATGCGATACGGCCCCGTCAGAAACCACAGGGGTTCGTGACGAGGCCGGCGAACGAAGCAGAAGTCTTGTACTATTCGAGGATGTACTTGATCGGGTCCAGCGTCTGGCCGTACACCTTGACCATATAGTGGAGATGGGGTCCCGTGGCGAGCCCGCTGCTACCGACTAGGCCCACGACTTCTCCACGTTTCACGCGCTGTCCTTCTTTGACTAACACTTTGGAGAGGTGACCGTAGAGCGTTTCAATACCGAATCCGTGGTCGAGCTTCACGAGATTGCCCAGCTTCGGATCGAACCCGACCATGGTCACTCGCCCTTGCGCAGGAGCCTGGACCGGCGCGTTCGCGACGGCGCCAATATCCAACCCGTCATGCCAAGCTGGCTTTTCCGTAAAGGGAGACACCCTCGGCCCAAATCCGGAAGTCACCCAGCCCTTCACTGGCCAAATGGAGGGAGTCGCGGCCCATCGAGAAGACTTCTGCTCGGCAGCCAGAGACAACTCTTGAAGGAACTGCTCCTGAATCGTCGCTTCCTTCGAGAGCCAATCGATTCCATCCCTAATGGATGCGAGCATCTCTTCCTCTGTAAGACCACTCGATCCGGCCGACTGGCCCAAGCCAGCCTGAGCCTGGTCCGTTGAGCCGAGAAGCCCCCCAGCCTCACTTCGCTGGGTCTTCTCTGAAAGAGGTAGAACATTGCCCTCTGGAAGGGGAACGTCTTCACCGCCTCGCCCATTCACCATATCCCCCGCCTTCGGGGCTTCAATACCCAACATGACCCTCAGCCGCTGGTTGACCTCTTTCATGCTCGTCAAACGCTTCTTGAGGTCTTCAACCGCAGTAGAAAATGCCGCGGTCTGCTCCCTGGTACTCATGGCCTCTGCGCGGAAGGCTGAGAGTTCCCAAACCTCGCCGGTCCTGACCACATAATGCGAGAGGACCAGAATATTAACCAGTACGAAAACTCCGCACACAATCAATATCTTGCGAACCAATTTCCGAGGAAAACTAAACCGCAATGGCTTCGCGGTTGAGCCACGAAAGATCACGATCGTATAGGTATCGTTGTTTTCTGTACCGTTCATTTGTCTCATTATCTCCGCCCCTACTTACGGGGCTCTCCTGCCTTCCCATGAAGGCTCAAGCAAGTGTACCTACCTAGACTTCTTCGGTCAACCCTTCGCTTACTTTAGTGACGAAAAAGTCTTTCGTGCCCCTATTAGAAGTGGGTCTCATCGTGAATCCACCCAAGATATTGTGGTAGTCCGCTTGTAATTGGCAACGCAATAATCTCAGGAATTTCATAGGAATGCATGGCCTTGATCGCCTGTTCAAGCGCCGGATACCGAGACTTCGTCGACTTCAAGAGGATGAAGACCTCCCGCTCTTTCACAATCTTTCCCTTCCACCGGTACACCGATTGAATCGCCGGCAGAATATTTGCGCAGGCCGCCAACTTGGTCTCAACCATGGCTCTCGCAATCTTTATGGCCTCTTCCTGGTTTGCCGCCGTGACCAGGATCACCAGCGCCTGTGTCGGTGATTTTTTCATCTGGATCTCATCATCAAAGAAATTGTGAGCCCTGCGATAGTGGCGACTCTGTTACTTGCCTGACAGCCTATACCAAAGCAATTTCCAGGCCACTCAAACACTCAACCACTAATCCACATAAATTTATCAAGCACTTGCGACCGCAACCCTGATTATTCCCAGCGCTGGCCTGCCGCAACAAGAATCGAAAAGAGCCTCCAATGACAAAAAATTGACAGAAGTGCCCTTTCGCCGTCTCTCCAGCCAGCTCTTCATAGACGATACCCAAACGGCTAAGCCCCGATAGCTCCATCCTTCCACTAGAAGAACGTTACTCCAAAGGGTGCGGCAGGTTCATTGACAGACTTTTCACCCCTCGCATATGATGCTTGCATCAAGGAGGACATGTAATGGGCTTTGCCATTTCCCCGAAAGAACTGAAAGCGCGACTCGATAAGGGTGACAAGCTGGTCCTGGTGGATGTGCGCGAGGATTGGGAATATTCGCTCGCAAAGATAGAGGGTTCGGTCCTGATTCCCCTCGGAACCCTTCCGCAATCGCTGGCCCAGTTGACCCACAATTCGGAAATTATTGCCATCTGCCACCATGGCATGAGAAGCGCCGATGCGACGAATTTCCTGCTGCAACAAGGATTCCCGAATGTGAAGAATTTGGTAGGGGGAATCGACGCCTGGTCGACGCAAGTGGATGGAACCGTCCCTCGATACTAGCCCATCCGCCATTGAACCTGACAGAGGTATGCCGCGCCTTCGCTCCCAAGCGGTTCAGCGGCGGTTACCCCATACGCTCACGGAAGTAGTCGACGGTTCGCTTGAGCCCTTCACTCAGTTCAACCCTCGGCTCCCAGGATAGTTCCTGGTGAAACTTGCTGGCATCAATCACGCTCCGCGCCTGCTCGCCCCTCTTGGCCGGGCCATGCACTTCCTTGCCAGTTGAACCTGTGTGCTCAATGAGAATCCGCATCAAATCGTTGATCGAGGTTTCTTGCCCCGTTCCAACATTATACGTGCCCTGCGTATCAGGCCCCATCACCGCAAGATTGGCCTCCACAACATCCTCGACATAGACGAAGTCTCTCGTTTGCCGCCCATTCCCGTGAATGATCGCTTGCTCGTTATTCAGCAGCTTCTGAATGAAGATCGCGATGACGCCGGCCTCTCCATCAGGATCCTGGCGAGGACCATAGACATTCGCGTAGCGCAAATTCACCACTTGAAGCCCGCTCACGCGCTGGTAATACGAGAGGTACTGTTCCCCGCAGAGCTTGCTGATGCCGTAGGGCGACAACGGCTTCGTGGCATGGGACTCAGGCGCAGGATAGACATCCTGCTCGCCATAGATCGCCCCGCCGGAGGATGAGAACACCACCTTCCGCACCCCGTGCCTGACGGCCTGCTGCAACACGTTCAGCATCCCGAGAATATTCACCTGAGCATCAAAAACCGGATCTTCCACGGATTTGCGGACGTCCATCTGCGCCGCGAAATGCATGACGATATTGGGCCGTTCGTTGCGAAACACCCGCTCAAGCCGCCAGCTCTGAATATCCATTTTGCAGAAACGCGCGGCCCGATTGATGTTGCGCCGCTTTCCCGTGGACAGATTGTCGACGATGACCACATCATGCCCTTCCTGGACCAGGCGATCGACCACATGCGAGCCAATAAAACCGGCCCCACCCGTCACAAGTACTTTCATGCCTGCCCCCATCGCCAATGAATCATGATCATCCCCTGCCCGCCACAGACCCGGTCATGTTGTGATCGCTCGTGAAAAACCCACCAGAATCTCCCGATTCCCCTTTCGCCCGATCACGGGAGAATCGAGCACGCCTTTCAGCTGAAGCCCCAGCTGCGTCGCGCAGGCAATGACCTTTTCGGTCACCGCTTCGCGCTGCGCATCGTCCCGCACGATGCCGCCCCGTCCCACCTGCCCCTTGCCGACTTCAAACTGAGGCTTGACGAGCGCCACAACCGTCGCGACACGATTGAGCAGAGGCACGACGGCTGGCAACACTAAGGTCAGGGAAATAAAGGACACGTCGATCACCGCCAAATCGATCGGCTCAGGGACCGTCGCACGGTCAACATACCGAATATTAGTCCGTTCGAGCAAGACAACACGCGAATCCTGCCGCAGCTTCCATTCGAACTGCCCATAGCCCACGTCGATGGCGTACATCTTGACCGCGCCCCGTTGCAACAAACAATCGGTGAAGCCGCCGGTCGAACAGCCGACATCCAGACCGATCATCCCGCTCGGATCAATCTGAAAGGCATCCAGCGCCGCCGCCAATTTGTCACCCGATCGGCTGACGAACAACGCCGGCTGCACGACCTCGATCCGCGCATCCAGCGGCACCAGCTTCGCCGGCTTATCCACCATCATCCCATCCACCGAGACTCCTCCAGCCAAGACCGCTCTGGCCGCAGCCTCCCGGCTTGGCACCAAGCCCTGCTGCAGCAGCACACGGTCCAACCGTTCTTTGCGAATACGAGGGGTGGATGGCATAGGGGCTAGGGAAGCAACAGGACGGGATACAGGCGGGCGAAGACGCCCCTTTCAGAAAATCTAGGAGGACGGCTCATCGGATTCGGCGTCTGAGGAAAACGCATGAATGCGTTTCTTGCCGTTTTTGTCTTGCACGAGCACTTCGACTTTATGCTCAGCCTCTTCGAGAACTTTCAGGCAACTCTTCGAGAGGCGAATGCCCTCCTCGAAGATCCTGAGCGATTCGTCCAGCGGAAGATCGCTTTTTTCCAACTCACCGACAATCGCTTCCAACCGCGCCATGGCCTGTTCGAATTTCACCGCTGCCACAATATGCCTCGTAATCTATAGGTGTGGAGAACCATTATACGCGCCCACCAGTCGATTTCAAACTGAGGAATCGTCCACGATCCGCGTGACTCTGCAATGCAATCGTCCGCTGGCCAATTGCGCCTCCAGCTCCTGGCCCACCTCCACGTCGCTTGCTCGATGGAGGACCTGCCCGGCTGGAACCGTCTGTAAAATACTGTAGCCCCGACCAAGGACCGCCAGAGGGCTCAGCGTGTTGAGCTGCGCCAGCATAGCGTGAACCTGGTGACGATGCTGCGCCAGGATCGTTCCCATCTGCCCTTCGAGGCGCTTCGAGAATTGCGGAACCGTCGCCAGCCCCTGCTTGATCGCGAGAATGGGATTGAGACCGGAGAGATCCCGCTGCGCCTCATGCACCCGTTCGCGCCCGGATGTGAGCGCATACTGGAGCAACTCGCGCAGCCGGTCTACCATGTCGTCTGTCCGCTGCGCCGCGGCCTGGAGACGGAACCGCACATCCGTCACCCCCCGAATGCCGGCATCCAGCCGCTGCCGCTCGAACGCGCAATGCCGGAGCATCATCTGCCCTGTCCTGACGGTCAACTCCCGCAGCCGTTCCACGATCTCAGCCAACACCGGAACGACCGCCTCGGCTGCAGCCGACGGCGTCGGCGCGCGGAGATCGGCGGCAAAATCTGACAGCGTCACATCGATTTCATGCCCGACCGCCGAGACCACCGGCACATGGGACGCGGCAATGGCGCGCACCACAATCTCCTCGTTGAAGCTCCAGAGATCCTCCAACGATCCACCGCCTCGCCCGACAATGATGACGTCCACAGCCCCATGCTCGTTCAATGAAGACAGCGCCTCGGCAATCTGACGCCCGGCACTCTCTCCCTGAACTTGCACCGGAGCGATCAGGATATGCAATGTCGGCCAGCGGCGCCTGAGCACGGCCAGGATATCCCGAATGGCGGCGCCCGTGGGCGAGGTCACCACACCCACCGTTCGGGGAAATGCCGGGAGCGGCTTCTTTCTGTCCTGATCGAACAGTCCCTCCGCAGCCAATCGCTCCTTCAACTGTTCGAAGGCCAGCTGCAGCGCGCCGACGCCCTTCGGTTCCACCGTATCGATCACGATCTGATATTCGCCACGCAGCTCGTAGACCGTGAGCCGCCCCCGCACAATCACCTGCATCCCCTCTTGCAAGGCGAAGCGCAGCTTCAGCGCGCTGGACCGGAACAGCACCGCGCGAATCTGACTCGTTTTGTCCTTGAGGGTACAGTAGACGTGGCCAGACCCTGGCGCGCGAATATTGGACAGCTCGCCTTCCAGCCAGACGTCGGAGAATTGTTCTTCGATGGAGGTGCGCAGCAGCCCCGTCAACTCCGAAACCGTGAAAACCTGTTTCGGAGGTGCGGGCTGAGAGAAGAGATCAGGGAAACCGGGAGGGCTCGTGATGAGACTCCTTTAATCGATGATGCGAATTCGTTCGATCGACAGCGCCTTCCCGAGACGCGCATCCAGGTCGATCAGGACCGCACAGAAGACGGCTGGCCCGGTGGCCACTTCAAAGCGCCGGGGCATCCCGGTCAAAAACTTTTCGATCGCCAGCTCTTTCTTCACCCCGATCACGGAATGGAGCGGACCGGTCATCCCGATATCCGTGATATACGCGGTCCCTTTCGGGAAAATCTGGTCATCGGCCGTTTGCACATGCGTATGGGTCCCGACCACGGCGACGACCTCTCCGTCCAGATAATGCCCCATCGCCATTTTCTCCGACGTCGCTTCCGCATGCATATCGACAATCACGGCAGCCGTCCGCTTCTTCAGCGAGGCCAACTCTTTTCTGGCAGCCTGGAAGGGACAATCCAACGTCGGCATATAGGCCCGCCCCATCAGCTGAAGCACGCCCAACTGTTCCCCGCCGGCCGACTCGACCACCACGCTGCCAGATCCCGGCGCGCCGCTCGGGTAATTGGCCGGACGAAGCAGACGCGGTTCCCGGGGGAAATAGTCGAGAATTTCCTTCTTGTCCCAGGCATGGTTCCCGGTCGTAATGACCGCAAGCCCCATATCAAACAACTCTTCCGCCAACTCCGGCGTAATGCCGAACCCGGCGGCGGCGTTTTCCCCGTTGCCGATCACGATGTCAACCTGCCGTTGCGCCACCAGCCTGGGGACAGCCCGGGCCACCGCACGGCGCCCAGGCTCTCCAAAAATATCGCCAATGAAGAGAACCTTCACTTAGCATACTCCACATACCGGCTCTCGCGAATCACGGTCACGCGAATCGTGCCGGGATAGGTCAATTCCTGTTCGATCTTTTTGGCCAGATCGCGGGACAGCTGGAAGGACTCGGTATCCGTGATGTCTTCCGACCGGACAATGACGCGAATCTCCCGGCCTGCTTGAATCGCATAGGCCTTCTGCACCCCTTTGAGCCCCGTGGCCAGCGACTCTAACTTCTCCAGCCGCTTGACGTAGGTCTCCAAGGCTTCCCGTCGCGCCCCTGGTCTGGCCGCGGACAAGGCTTCCGCCGCAGCCACCAGGACGGATTCGGGACAGATCGGCTCCACTTGTTCGTGGTGCCCGGCGATCGCATTGATAATTTTCTCGCTCTCGCCGTACTTCTTGGCAATCTCGGCGCCCAACATGGCATGGGGGCCTTCTTCTTCGTGACTGACGGCTTTTCCGATGTCGTGCAGCAGGGCGCCCCGTCGCGCCAGCTTCACGTCGAGACCCAGCTCCGAGGCCATGATGCCGCAGATATAGGCCGCTTCGCGCGCATGGTAGAGAGTGTTCGGCCCGTAACTGGTCCGGTACTTCAGCCGGCCGAGCACCTTGATCAATTCCGGATGGAAATCCGAAAGCCCCAGCTCGAAAATAATCTTCTCGGCTTCTTCATACATGAGCTTGTCGATATCGACCTTCACCTTCTCGACGATCTCCTCGATTCGCGTCGGATGGATACGCCCGTCATGCATCAACCGTTCGAGCGACACCTTGGCGATCTCCCGGCGCAAGGGATCGAAGCCCGAGATCACGACGGCTTCCGGCGTCTCATCGATGATCAAATCGATTCCGGTTGCGGCCTCGATCGCGCGGATATTGCGCCCTTCCCGTCCGATGATCCGCCCCTTCATCGCATCGTTCGGAATCTGCACGACGGAAATCGTAGACTCGGCGACATAATCGCGCACCACCCGTTGAATCGAGGAAGTAATAATCTCGCGCGCTTCCCGCTCCGCATTCTCCCGGGCCTCTTCCAAGATCCGCTTGGCCAGCCCGATCGCTTCCATGCGCGCCTGGGTTTCCATTTCATGAATGAGCTGCTTCTTCGCCTCGTCGGCCGTCATCCCCGCGACGCGCTCCAGCGCCTCACAATGCTCCTTCTCCGCGCGCGTACAGGCCGCTTCCTTGACCGTCAGCTTCTCTTCCCGCTTCACCAGCTCCAGCTCCCGCTTCTGAAAATCGCTGTCCCGCTTGTCGACCGCGCTGACCCGTTTCTCGAGCGTCTCATCGCGTTGGATCAAACGTTTTTCAACCGCGGCGAGCTCGGCCAGCTTGACCTTCTGCTCCTTCTCAAGCTCCGCCTTCGACTGCAGCAGCAAATCTTTCGCCTCGAGCTTCGCTTCCTTGACGATATTGTCCGCCTCCCGCTGGGCGTTCTGCACAGACTGGCGGGCCTGCGCTTCTTCCTGCGCCTTCTTCGTGGCGCCTGTGGAACGACGGATCAGTTCAAAGAGCCCGATACCGAGCAATCCTCCAACGAGTGCTGTCAACACATACGCAATAATTGAGGTAAAAATTTGACTCACCCCCCTTAACAGTCGCGAGGCAAGAAGCACCCTGCTTCTCAGCCTCGTCTTGAGACAAGGTTGTCGACGGTCCTGTCCTGATTAGGGAGCGCAGAGGAGGGAAGATAGGTACACGGAAGAGGATCGCCCAAAACGGTCTACGGACTTACTCCGAGAACGGACTCCACGGGGATGAAGATCGTGCTGAATTGAGAGAAGGGGTACGTTCTGTGCGGGACGAATCCCACGAGGCTCCTCTGCGTTGGCCCCCCCTCATCCGCATGAGAGGATGGCGTGCGCGAACCGGAAGCAGCCGAAGACCGTTTCCGCCCATCGCACTGCCCGTCGGCAGCAGGAACTCCATAACCTGGCCCAACAGCTCCAAGAGGTTATACATGAAGAGGACGAACCCTTGTGCCCATTCTGACCGTCTCAATTTCACCAGCATCAAAAACCCACATCTATTCCGCGGTGACTTCATCATCTTCCCGGATCACTCAACCGGTTCGAGCGTGACCGAATCGTATCCCTACCGTCAACTCCACTGCATTCCCATAATCACGATTGACGTTAACAAAGGGTGCCCCCCTTTGCAAGTTGAATCTACCGGAAGAGCGAAGTCGGCACCTGCTCCTCAATCGACTCCATGAGCGTCGTCATCCGCCGCTCGACATCCGCCTCGCCTTGCGCGCGTTTCCGTTCAACTTCAAACAACTGATGGGACAGATTGATCGCGGTCAACACGGCGAGCCTCGACGGGGTCGCCGTGCTCATCCCCTCCGCGAGTTGGCGCATCTGGCCGTCGACGAAACTCGCCAGCTTCCGGATATAGGCTTCGTCTGCCTCGCCACGGATCGCGAACCGTTGGCCGTAGATTTCCACATCAATGGTCTTCGTCAAGGGCCACCTCCTTGCGTTCTTCAAAGCATTCCAACAACTCGATGTCGCCAAGAACTTTTTCAATACGAGACTTGATGTCGACGCGCTCCTCTTCCCAACGCCGGTTCGCATCATCCTTCTCCGCCAATCGCTGCCGCATCACTGTCAACTCTGCGTCTACTGCTGCGTTTTTCTTTTTGAGCTCTTGCACGAGCTTCACCAGGTCTTTAATGCGATTTTCGAGCGCATCCAGCCGATCGAGTGCCATCTCCTCACTCTCCTCTTTAAGCCACTACAGGTTGTGGGGCACTATAGGAACTTGCCCAGATCTTGTCAAGAAACGACCTCAGGGAGTCTGGCCCAGTCGCGCATATTCCCGATAACTACGCAGGACACGCTTCACATACTGCCGCGTTTCCCGATAGGGGATCAATTCGACGAACTCATCCTGGCTTCGCCCACGGTGCTGTGCGATCCAATTGCCCACTGCGAGCGGCCCGGCATTGTATGAAGCGATCGTGTAGGCGACATTCCCGGAAAACTGTTCCAGCAACTGCTCGACATAGCGGACGCCGATGCGAATATTGGTCTCCTGATCAAACAGGTCCTCCCGTCCAACGGCGGGAAGCCCGAGTCGTTGCGCCACATTGTTCGCCGTGCCCGGCATCACCTGCATCAAACCGATCGCACCGACCTGCGACACCGCTCGCCAATCGTACTGGCTCTCTTCCCGAATGATCGCCGCCACCAGATAGGGATCGACGCCTTTCGCCCCCTGGCCCCTGATCGTGGGCAGGAGACCGGTCGGATAGGCGACGGTCCACAACACCGGCGCGACGGCGCCGCCGGTTCGCTCTAACTGATCGCGAAACTTGGCCCGCGCGAGCCGCAGGGCCGGATGATAGGCCCCCGCCTCATTCAACATGGTCGACAGCACCAGGAGCAGGTCAGGGTCCCGGCTATACCGATCGGTCAGTCCGGCCAACTCCCGCGCCACATCCGAGTCCAACCCCAGCGTCTTCAGCTCCATCGCGCGCCGGTACGCCGGCTGCTGCTCGATTTCCGCCCGCGCAGACACCGCGCGTGAGGCCTCCCCATTCGCAGGGGAGCCGCCGTTCACCGAAACAGTCATCGAAGCCGGCTCCACTGCGGGCGATCCCGGCAACGGGATATCCGCTCGTTCGCGGGCCAGCTGACAATAATAGGTATAGACATAGCGCTGACAAAGCTGCACGAACACATCACGTGCCTGCGGCTGCTGGTTCAACTCGATTGCTCGCCCCAGCCAGTAGAGGGCCTGCGGTTCGAAATCGCCATCGCGCTGATCCGCGAGCAGACGCAACTGCTCGGACGCCTCGCGATAGCGCCCCATGCGGTAATAGCCCCAGCCGACGCGCCACTGCCCCTCGGCTCGCTGAGACGCCGGCTCTCCCCCCTTCGCCACCTGCCGATATCGCCCGATCGCCTCGTCGAAGCGGCCCTGATCCTCCAGCCAGACGCCGGCGAAGAGCGAAATCTGCCCCTTCTGCTCCGAAGACAGGGCAGACGTGGCCACGGCACGAGCGAGCTCTAGCAACTTGTCGCCTTGACCTTCCTGCGCGATGCCAAGCTTCAGCTTGGCCTCGGCGCGCTGGGACGGCGAGGGATCAAAGACCAAAAACTTTCGCAGCTCTTCGATCGCCTCGGCATGGAAGGCTTGCCCGAGATAGACTTGCGCCCGGGCCAGCCGCTCGCTCGGCTGCACCACCCAGGGCTCGCCGCCAAGATTGGAGGCCAGCAACGCTTCCGCCTCTTTCGCCTCCGCGCTGGACGCAAACCGCACCCACAGCTGCTTCAGCGTCTCACGACCTTCCAGAATGTTGTTCTCCCGCAGCTGGCAGGCGCCCTGCCGAAGCAACGCCCTGGGCGTCTCCACTTCCTTCTGGCTCAGGCCCACCGCCTTGGCAATCCAGGCTGTCGCCTCGCGACAACTCAACGCTTGATACCAGGCTTCCCCGGCTCGATAGGCGGCCTTGACTGACAGAGAGGAGTCCGTCGCCGTCTGCGGAATGCTTTCGAACATCTCCGCCGCCTGCCTGGCCTCCCCGAGGCTCAGCAAGGCCTCCCCCGTCCACAGCCGGACATAATCATCGACGATCGGCAGTTCCGTCTGCGCCGCGCGAAGGAACTGCATCGCCATGGCAGGATCCCGCTCAAGAAGCAGCACCCCGGACAGCAATCCCGCGCGCGCAGCCCAGACCGTGGCGGGAAATTGCTCCCTCACCCGTTGTAACCGCGCCAGTTTCAACGCCAGGACCTGCTCTTTGTTGAGCCCCTTGCCAAGCCGCTCCTTCGGTAGTGCGGCTGCCTGAAAACAGGCCTCCACGCTCTCGCAGACGTCGGGACCGTTTGGCAACGACGGAAGGGCCGGATCCGCCGACACCGGCCCGGGAAATAGGACAGAACCGCACAGTCCCATCACCGTGGCACAGAGCAAATTTCGCGCAATTCGTTGGTTCATACCGTGACGCACCCGTCATCCCTCTCTAAACTGATATGGTTATAACAGTGTCCTTCCCCTGTTGCCAGCCAGACCGCGCCCCTCTTACCTTGTTCCACTTTTTCAGGCTGTGGTAGGCTGCCCCTATGCCGCACGAGAACAAAGCCCTTCCCGCGATCCCCCTGATCGCCAACCTCCTGGCGCTGACTGAGGAAGGGCTCGGTCAACTCGTGCAACAATTCGAATGGCCCCGTTACCGCACGAGCCAGATTTTGCGCTGGCTCTATCAGCGGCGAGCCCGCACCATCGCGCAGATGACCGACCTCTCGCAGAAGGATCGAGCACAACTGGCTGCGACCGCCACGATTTCCCGCACGGAGCACTGCACGGTCCTGACATCGACGGACGGCACGCGCAAGCTCCTCCTGACATTGGACGACGGACTCCGCATTGAAACGGTGCTGATTCCGGACGAGGAACGGCTCACCCTCTGCGTCTCAACCCAGGTCGGCTGCATGCTGGATTGCGGCTTCTGCCTGACCGGCACCATGGGCTTGAAACGCAACCTCAAGGCGCATGAGATCGTCGATCAGGTGCTCACGGCGCAGGACCATTTGACCGGGGAGGAAGGCCTGACCAACCTTGTCTTCATGGGCATGGGGGAGCCCCTGGCGAATATCGACGCGCTCTCCACCGCCATCCGCTGTCTCACGAATCAATCCTGGGGATTGGGCTGGTCGCCGCGCCGCATTACCGTGTCGACCGCGGGGCTCGCCGCTCGACTGAAAGACGTTGCCGCGCTCGGCGTGAATCTCGCCATCTCCTTGAATGGCACGACGGAAGAACAGCGCCAGCAGTTAATGCCGGCAGTCAGCCAGATTGCCTCGCTCAAAACGCTCATCGCCGCATGCCGCCGCTATCCGCTCGCCCCGACCAGACGACTGACGTTTGAATATGTGTTGCTCGCCGGCGTCAACGACCGCAACGAAGACGCTCATCGCCTGATCAAGCTCCTCAAGGGCCTCCGGTGCAAGGTCAACCTGATTCCCTTTAATGAGTTTCAAGGCAATCCCTTCCGCCGGCCGACCGACCGCACTGTGCGGACGTTCCAGGCAATCCTCACGCAGGCCGGCCTCGACGCCTTCATTCGGAAGAGCCGGGGGCGCGACGTGCTGGGCGCCTGCGGACAATTGGGCAATCTCTCCTCCGGCGATGCAAGCCCTGCCTTGACACAAATTGAACCCCGTTGCTAGCATGCAGCCGGTGCGCCGCCCAACCATAACCTGGCTCAATCCCCGACAGACCATGCCATTATTCCGACTGATTACCGCAACCAGTCTCCTCTTCATCCTCGCGTCACCCGCTGCCGCAACGGACACTCGTGAGTTCATTCTGTCCAATGGGATGAAGGTGCTGTTAGTCGAAGTGCCCAAAGCCCCGGTGGCCACCGTCCAAGTCTGGTACAAAGTCGGCTCGCGCAACGAAGTCATGGGCCGTGCGGGCCTCTCCCACATGCTGGAACATATGATGTTCAAGGGCACCGTCAAATATCCCAAGGGCAGCTTCTCCCGCCTCATTCGCAAGAACGGTGGGATCGACAACGCCTTCACGAGCCAAGACTTCACTGCCTACTTCGAGAATCTCGCGGCCGACCGCGTCGAACTGGCTCTGGAACTGGAGGCCGATCGCATGCAGGGCCTGGTGCTCGACATGAAGGAGTTGACGACGGAGCGCGAGGTCGTGAAGGAAGAACGGCGCCTGCGCACGGAAGACGACCCGCAAGGAGCCCTCGTCGAAGCGCTCTTCGCCCAGGCCTATTTCAGCCACCCATACCACTGGCCGGTCATTGGCTGGTTCAACGACCTGGATGCGATGACCCTGGACGATCTGCAGCGGCATTACGACACCTACTATTCGCCCAACAATGCGACCCTCATCGTGGTGGGCGACATCGAAGCCGACAGCCTGCTCCCCGCCATCAAACAGCTCTTCGAACCGATTCCGCGGGGACCGGAGCCCAAACCCATCGCCACGACGGAGCCGGAACAAAAAGGCGAGCGCCGCTTCCTCCTCAAGCGCGAGGCGCAAGTCCCGTTCGTCATCATGGGCTATCGCGTGCCGAATTTTACAAGCGAAGACTCGTACGCGCTCGATATCCTGGATTCGATCCTCTCGCACGGAAAAAGTTCGCGCCTGTACCAAAACCTTGTCTATGAACAAAAATCGGCGCTGGCAGTCGGATCAGAATACAGTTTACTGCAGAGCGACCCTGGCCTGTTCTACTTCTATGCCCTTGTCAGCCCGAGCCAGAAACCGGAACTGATCGAGGAGGCCCTCCATCGGGAAATCAAGCGTCTCCAGGCCGACCCGCCAACGGAGCTTGAGCTCCAACGGGCGAAGAACCAGGTTGAGGCCTCCCATGTCTTCGAGCAGGACTCCAACTTCCGGCGGGCCATGCTGCTTGGACAAGCCGAATCCGTCGGCGCCGGCTGGCGGAAAATCGACCAGTTTGTCGAACGGATCCGGGCAGTCACCGCCAAGGACATTCAACGTGTCGCCCGCCAATACTTGACGGAAGACAATCGGACCGTCGGCACCTTGATTCCCATGCCGCCCAAACAATCGGGGGCGCCCTCCACCGCCGCGCAGCTGGGAAGGCCCTAATCATGACGACGAAACGAGAGGCGATCCTGACCATCGTGATCGGATTCGCGGCCCTTCTCCTGGCAGCCGGGCCTTCTGCCGCCGCAGACATCGCGCCGACGAAATTTGCGACCACAAACGGCATCACAGTGCTCGTCCTGGAGCAACATTTCCTCCCCATCGTTGAGATCCATGCCTTAATCAAGGCTGGCAGTGCGCACGATCCTCCCGACAAGGCCGGCCTCGCGAACCTCGTCGCCAGCCTCCTGGACGAAGGAACGACCACGCGCACGTCCAAACAACTGGCGGCGCAAATCGACTTTGTCGGCGGGACCCTGGAAGCCAAAGCCTCCGAGGATTTCACCACGGCCTCCGCCCGCGTCCTCAAGAAAGACGTCGACCTCGGGTTCACCCTGCTCGCAGACATGCTGCAGCGCCCCGCGTTCCACAAGCAGGAATTCGACCGGATTCGCACCCAACTCCTGGGCGAGATGACGAGCGATAATGACGACCCTGGCCATATCGCCATGAAAACGTTCAATCAGCTCGTCTTCCATGGACACCCCTACCGCTGGCCCGTCAACGGCACAGAAGACACGCTCGGCAAGATCACCCTGGCTGACGTGCAAACCTTCTACGGACGGGAATATTCCCCCTCCCAGGTCATCCTGACCATCGTCGGCGACATCACGCTTGAGCAGGCCGCAGCGCTGGTGCAGACCCATTTTGGCGCTTGGAAAAAAGTGGCGTCGCCGCCACGGAACCAGAAAAAACCCTCGCCGCTTGAACGGAAAACGGTCCAGCTCATCGAGAAAGACCTTACCCAATCGACAATTGTGCTGGGCCATGGGGGCCTCGCGCGCGCGCATCCGGACTTTTACTCGGTCACGGTGATGAATTACATCCTGGGGGCCGGCGGGTTTTCTTCCCGTTTGATGGACTCGATTCGCGACAAGCAGGGGTTGGCCTATGGAATCACGAGCCACTTCGACGCCAGGCAGATGCCCGGCTCATTCTGGGTCAACCTCCAAACCAAGACAGAGACGACGAATCAAGCCATCACCGGCGTCCTGGCTGAAATCAAATCCATCCGCGACACAGCGGTCACAGACCAGGAATTGGCCGAAGCCAAATCATTTCTGATCGGCAGCTTCCCGCTCCGGTTCGACTCCACCGCAAAACTCGCGCAGGTGCTCGCCCAAGTGGAGTTCTATGGCCTGGGGTTCGAATACTTTTCGGAATACCCGAACTGGATAGCCCGGGTCACAAAGGAAGACGTCCAGCGCGTCGCCAAGCAATACCTCGATCCCAAGCGCTATGCCTTAGTCGTCGTCGGCAACATCGCCAAAGCGAAGGTCAAGCACTAGTCCACGGCAAATCGAATTCGACCATGGCGACCGAATCCCTCCAAGGCAAGCTCACGACACTCCGCCAGGTGATTGCGGACATGCAGTCCGTCCTGGTCGCCTTCTCCGGCGGGATCGACAGCACCCTCGTCCTGAAAATCGCCCATGAACAACTCGGCGAGCGAGCCCTGGGCCTTACCGCGGTCTCCCCGACCTTCCCCACGAGCGAACTCGACGCCGCAAAACAGGTGGCCGCAGAAATCGGCGCGCGGCATGAACTGGTCCAGACCGATCAACTCGACATTCCAGCCGTCGTGCAAAACGATGCGACCCGCTGCTTCCATTGCAAGACCGACCTCTATCAATTGCTGGACGGACTGCGCGAAC